>JAGPIM010000247.1 GCA_018055005.1 Laribacter sp. | reverse complement strand
GCGCGCTGGGACGCTGAAATGGACGCCGTACTGGCCGCACCGGACAGTCTGGCGCATCTGGGAGAGATTGCTCTGTGAGTGCCGGTTTTGTGCATGTCACCGTGTTGTTGCAGGAAGCCGTCGAGGCGCTCGCCATCCGGCCGGACGGCGTTTACGTCGACTGCACGTTCGGTCGCGGCGGCCACTCGCGGCTGGTCCTGTCCCGTCTGGGGCCGGCCGGCCGGCTGATCGCATTCGACAAGGATCCGCAGGCGATTGCCGTGGCCACGGCGCTGGACGATCCGCGCCTGACCATCGTGCATGAAGGCTTCGCCGGGCTGGACCGCGAACTGGACCGGCTCGGCATCGACAAGGTCGATGGCGTGCTGATGGACCTTGGCGTGTCGTCGCCGCAGATCGACGACGCCAGTCGCGGATTCAGCTTCCGTTTTGATGCGCCGCTCGACATGCGCATGGATACCACGCGCGGTGAAACCGCTGCGGCCTGGCTGGCGCGTGCCGACGAGGCGGAAATCCGCACCGTGATCCGCGATTACGGCGAAGAGCGGTTTGCCGCCAGCATTGCCCGGGCCATTGTCGCCAACCGGCTGGAGGGGCAGTTCCTGACCACCACCGGCGAGCTGGCCGCCCTGTGTGCCCGCTGCGTCCGGACCCGTGAAAAAGGCCAGGACCCGGCCACCCGCACCTTTCAGGCGATCCGCATTTTCATCAACCGCGAGCTGGACGAGCTGCAGGCCGTGCTGCCGCAGGCCGTACGCCGGCTGCGGCCGGGCGGCCGGCTGGTGGTGATCGCCTTCCACTCGCTGGAAGACCGCATCGTCAAGCTGTTCCTGCGCGACGCCTCGTCGCCGCCCGAGCTGCCACGCGGCCTGCCGGTGCGGGCCGCCGACCTGCCCGAGCCACCGCTGCGGCTGGTCGGCAAGCCGGCCCGTGAAGGCGAAGAGCAGCTGGCGCGCAATCCGCGTGCCCGCAGCGCCATCATGCGGGTGGCCGAGCGCAGCGCCGTGGCCTGGGATTCCGCACCGTGAAACGGCTGGATTTTGTCCTGCTGGCGATCCTGGTCGGACTGGCCATGATCGTCATCACTACCCGTCACACCAACCGCCAGCTCTACGCCGAGCTTGAGCGCGAGCAGAAATTCGCCCAGAACCTGGACATCGAATTCGGCAAGCTGCGGCTGGAGCAGGGCACCTGGGCTGCGCACCCGCGCATCGAGCAGCAGGCCAGCGCCAGGCTGTCGATGCGGGTGCCGGAAACCCAGGAAATCCAGGTCTTTACCCTGCGCGGAGGGCGGCCCTGATGCGCGTCGGCTCCATCCATACGCCGCGGGACAGCCGCCGTCCCGGTGCCACGCCGCGCCAGGCTGCGCGTCCCGTGCTGGCCGAAGGCCGGGTACGGCTGGTCGGTCTGGGCCTGCTGACCCTGTTTGTGCTGCTGCTGGGGCGGGCACTGTACCTGCAGGTCGTGTCTCAGGACTTTTTGCAGGACCAGGGATCGGCCCGCTACAGCCGGGTACTGCGGCTGGAAGCCACCCGCGGCATGATCACCGACCGCAACAACGAGCCGCTGGCAATTTCCTCGCCGGTGGAGTCGATCTGGGCCAGCCCGGCCGACATGGACCCGGTACCGGCCGCACAGGTGGCGCGGCTGGCGCGCCTGCTGGACATGCCGGCTGACCTGATCGGTCGCCGGCTCGCCGACAAGCGGCGTGAGTTTGTCTATCTCAAGCGGCAGATTTCGCCTGAACTGGCCCGTGAAGTGATGGCGCTGGGCATTCCCGGCATCAGCACCCAGCCGGAGTTCCGCCGTTTTTATCCGGCCGGTGAAATCACCTCGCACCTGGTCGGCTATACCGGCATCGACGGCCAGGGCATGGAAGGCATGGAGCTGACGCGCGAGTCGATGCTTGCCGGTGCCGCCGGCCGCCGTCACGTGATCAAGGACCGGCGCGGCCATGTCGTCGAGGACATCGCTGCCATCGAGCGGCCGCGTGACGGCCAGACGCTGACGCTGTCGATCGACCGGCGCATCCAGTATCTCGCCTGGCGCGAACTGAAGGTGGCGATGGAAAAATCCAACGCCAAGGCTGCCAGCATGGTGGTGATCGACGCCCGTACCGGCGAGGTGCTGGCCCTGGTCAACCTGCCGACCTTCAACCCCAACAGCCGCTCCAGCATGGCGCCGGAGCTGCGCCGCAACCATGCGGTCATCGACATCTACGAACCGGGTTCGACCCTCAAGCCGTTTGCCATCGCCAAGGCGCTGGATGCCGGGCTGGTCCGGCCCAACCAGGTGTTCGAGACCCTGCCGTACATGATCGGCCCGGCGCGCATCCGCGATACTCACGACTATCCGACACTGGACGTGGCCGGGGTGCTGCAAAAGTCGTCCAACGTCGGCTCGAGCAAGATCGCCCTGTTGCTGCCGCCGCATGAGCTGTGGCAGTTCTATTCCGACCTCGGCTTTGGCCGGCGCCCGCAGTCCGGTTTTCCGGGCGAGGCGGCCGGCATGCTGCGACCGTGGAAGCACTGGCGGCCGATCGAGCAGGCCACCATGAGCTACGGCCACGGCATCAGCGTCAGCCTGCTGCAACTGGTACGCGCCTATACCATCTTCACCAATGACGGCGTGCTGTTGCCGCTGTCGTTCACCCGGCTGGCGCAGCCGTTGCCGGGCCGTCAGGTGCTCAAGCCGGAAACGGCACGCAAGGTGCGTGACATGCTGGTCAGCGTGACCCAGCCCGGTGGCACCGCCACCCGGGCGCAGGTGCTCGGCTATACCGTCGGCGGCAAGACCGGCACCTCGCGCAAGCTCGAAAACGGCCGGTACGTCACCAGCAAGTACGTCGCCTCGTTTGCCGGCTTCGTGCCGGCCAGCCGGCCGCGCCTGATCGCGGCGGTGATGCTTGACGAACCGGACACGTCCGGCGGCCAGTACTACGGCGGCATTTCCGCGGCACCGGTATTCAGCCGGGTGATGGCGGGCAGCCTGCGCGTGCTGGGCATCGAGCCGGATGCGCCGACCCACAATACCC
>JAGPIM010000103.1 GCA_018055005.1 Laribacter sp. | reverse complement strand
CCCAGCCGCATGCCGACCACCAGGATCACCGGCAGGCCCAGTGCACCGGCCAGTGCCGCCACGTCGTGCTCGTCGGTCAGCGGTGCCAGCCAGCCACCGGCGCCCTCCACCAGCACGGTGTCACAACCGGCGGCCAGTTCGCGGTACTGCTGCACGATGCGCAGCAGATCGATGCTGACACCGGCTTCGCGGGCAGCCAGATGCGGCGACACCGGTGGCTCGAAGCAGTAAGGATTCATCAGCCCCCGGTCGGTCTGGCCGGTGGCCTGCATCAGCGCGCTCACGTCACCGTTGTCGAGCCCACCATCCGGCCGCCGGACCGATCCCGAAGCCACCGGCTTCATGGCCGCCACCCGCCGGCCTTCGGCCTGCCAGCGCCGGATCAGCCGCACGGCGGCGTAGGTCTTGCCGACATCGGTATCGGTGCCGGTCAGGAAAAATCCCTGGGTCATTTCTGTTTCATCCTTGGTGCATCGGCTGCATGCCGGTATCAAATCCGTTGCCGCAAATACCACGACCCCGCATGGCGGGGTCGTGCAGGCTGGCCGGTGATGGTCAGGCGGTCAGGTCAAGCAGCGCCTGGTAGGCCTTGTCGAACAGCACCAGTCCCTGCTGCTGCAACAGCTCGCCTTCGGCGGCCAGGTCAATGCCCGCGGCCGCCACGGCAGCCAGCTGCGCTTCGGTCCCGGCCGGATCGGCCGTCAGCGTAGCCGCCGCCACGCCATGGTCACGGAAGGCATCCAGCGTGGCGTCCGGCACGGTATTGATGGTTTCCGGTCCGATCAGGCTTTCCACGTACAGCACGTCCGGATAGGCCGGATTCTTGGTGCCGGTGCTGGCCCACAGCAGGCGCTGCGGCTGGGCGCCCAGGGCACGCAGCGGGGCGAATTCGGCACCGCGGAAGCGTTCCTGGTAGCGCTGGTAGACCGAGCGGGCCAGTGCGACGGCCGTCTTGCCCTGCAGGGGCGCTGGCAGTTTCGGGTCGAGCAGGCTGTCCACGCGCGACAGGAAGAAGCTGGCCACTGCCCGCACATGGTAGAGCGGCTGCCCGGCATCGGTACGCTCGGACAGGCCGGTCATGTAGGCATCCCAGACCGCATCGACCTGGCGGGCCGAGAACAGCAGGGTGATGTTGACATTGATGCCTTCGCGGATCAGCACGCGCAGGGCGGCGATGCCGGCGGGCGTGGCCGGCACCTTGATCATGGCGTTCGGGCGCTCAATCACCTGCCACAGGCGACGCGCCGCCGCCACCGTACCGGCTTCGTCGTGCGCGAGGAAAGGCGACACTTCAAGGCTGACGTAGCCGTCTTCACCGTGGCTGGCGTCGTAGGCCGGACGCAGCAGGTCGCACGCCACCTGGATGTCGGGGATCACCAGCGCTTCGTAACGTGCTTCGGCCGTCAGTTGCGGCACGGCCTTCAGGCGGGCCAGATCGGTCTGGTAGCGCGGATCATGGCGGATGGCCTTTTCGAAGATGGCCGGATTGGACGTCACGCCGGCAATTCCGTCAGTACGGATGAGCCGGTCGAGTACGCCGGATTGCAGCAGTTCGCGGGAAAGATTGTCGAGCCAGATCCGCTGGCCGAACGGGCGAATGGCAGAGAGTCGGTTCATCGTGTGAGGTCCTTGCCCGTCGCCGGTACAAGGCTGGCGGGCCGTGGGTTCTTGTTATGCACAAAA
The DNA here is from genome assembly GCA_018055005.1 of Laribacter sp. Lineage (GTDB taxonomy): Bacteria > Pseudomonadota > Gammaproteobacteria > Burkholderiales > Aquaspirillaceae > Laribacter. The sequence continues at coordinate 8,222 of JAGPIM010000103.1, read as the reverse complement.
CTGCATCCTAACCCGTCGCCGCGCGTCCCGCCATGCCTATCCGGCAGGATTTACCGGAGACTCAACCCCGTTCAAAGCCTCGTGGTTGCTGGGTTCGGCCAGACGCTCGGGTGGAAAGACCGCCCTGAAGACACTGCCCCGTTCCGGCTCGCTGTCTACCTCAAGCCGGGCGGAATGCCGGGCCAGGATGTGCTTGACGATGGCAAGCCCGAGACCGGTACCGCCAGTGCTGCGCGAGCGGCCGCGGTCGACCCGGTAAAAGCGCTCGGTCAGCCGCGGAATGTGCTCGCGGGCGATGCCGATACCGTTGTCTTCGACGCTGAACACCGCGCGTCCGCCCTGCCGCTGCCACAACAGGCGGATCCGCCCGCCGTCCGGGGTATAGCGCACGGCATTCGACACCAGGTTGCCCAAAGCACTGTGCAGTTCGTTCGGTGCGCCCCACAGGTCGCACGGCGTGCAGATGGCCAGTTCAACGTGATGGCGGCCATGGCTCAGTCCCTCGGCCTCGACCTTCAGTGTATGCAGCAGCTCGTTCATGCCGATGCGCTCGAACGGCTGCGACTTGCCACCGCGTTCCAGCCGCGACAGGGTCAGGAGATCCTCGACCAGCACCTGCATGCGCCGCGCCTGTTCCATCATCAACGGCAGGAACTGCCGGAGGATGTCCGGACCGGGCGCCTCCATGTCGGACAGCGTTTCGACAAACCCGCCGATCACGGTCAGCGGGGTGCGCAGTTCGTGCGACACGTTGGCGACGAAATCACGGTGTACGGTCTGCACCCGGTCCAGCTGGGTGATGTCGCGCGACAGCAGCAGCTTGCGCGTGGAATCGAACGGCACCAGCTGCACCGACAGCACCAGTTCGTGCGGCTGGGTCAGGCGCAGGATCAGCGGCTGGCTGTGCTGCTCGGCAGTCAGGAAGGCATGAAAACCGGGCTGGCGCACCAGATTGGCAATCAGGTTGCCGACATCGCGCTGGCGGTCCAGCCCCAGATGCTCGACCGCCATCGGGTTGATCCACTCGATGCGGTCACTGTCGTCCAGCACCACCACGCCGTCCGGCATGGCTTCACCGGCATTGATGAAACGCTCCAGCGTGCTCGACAGCTTTTTCTGGTGGAACTGCTGCTGCCGGGCCTGGCGGTACAGGGCGGAAAACACCTGCTGCCAGCTGCCGAGGCCTTCGGGGATGCATTCCGGTCGCGGCGCGCGCAGCCAGCGCAGCAGCAGGGCGACATGATAGAGGTGAAAACCGAGCCAGCCGGCCAGCCCGGTGGCCAGCACGCCCCAGAATCCCGGTGCCCCGGCACTCAGGCCGCCCGCCACGGCAAACAGCAGCAGCACGGCCAGCCAGACCGTGCATCGGGTCAGAAAGGCCGACACGGCTTATCCCTGTGCCGAGAAGCGGTAACCGGTGCCGCGCACCGTCTGCACCAGCGCGTCGTGCCCGCTCGGCTCCAGCGCCGAGCGCAGGCGGCGGATGTGCACGTCCACGGTCCGTTCTTCGACAAACACATGGTCGCCCCAGACCTGGTCGAGCAACTGGCTGCGGCTGTGTACCCGCTCCGGATGGGTCATGAAGAAGTGCAGCAGACGGAATTCGGTCGGACCGAGGTCCAGCGGCTGTCCGCCGGCAGCCACCCGGTGGGTGGCCGGGTCGAGCCGCAGGCCCTGCACCTCGACGGCGTCATCGGTCATCTGTGGTGCCCGCCGCCGCAATACCGCCTTGATGCGGGCCTGCAGTTCACGCGGACTGAAGGGCTTGGTGATGTAGTCGTCGGCACCGGTTTCCAGCCCGGCAATCTTGTCCTGCTCGTCCGAGCGGGCGGTCAGCATGATGATCGGCACTTCGCGGGTACGCTCGTCACTACGCAGCCGGCGCGCGAATTCGATGCCACTCTGCCCCGGCAACATCCAGTCCAGCAGCACCAGGTCCGGCAGGGCATTCTTGACCAGGATCAGGGCGGCTTCGGCACTGGCAGCCCGCAACACCTGATGGCCGGACTGCGCCAGGTTGAAGGCAATCAGTTCCTGGATGGCGGGCTCGTCTTCAACCAGCAGGATGGTGGCGGGCATGGGCAGGCAATCTCTTTACGGAAGCAATATGGCAAGCATAAAAAGCGCGTGTTACCGGTACATGACAAGTCACGCAGCCGTCCTGAAAAAGACAGCGCCGGCACAGGGCCGGCGACGGAAAGCAGGTTCAGGCTGACGGTGCGTCGTCATCCCTGGCAGGGGCATTGAGACCGGCAGGTGGCGCAGCAGAAGCCTCTGTCGTGGCAGCCGGCCGGCGGCGACCGGCACGCACCAGCACCATCACGTAGCCTGACACGGCGTAGCAGATAAAGAAGCCGAACAGCACCAGCGCCGGCGTGGAAGCCGTCAGCACCAGGGCGATCATTGCCACCAGCAGGGCAGCAAACGGTGCACGGGCACGCGGGTTGATTTCCTTGAACGACCAGAAGCGCACGTTGGTTACCATGGAAATGCCGGCAAAAGCCGTCATCACCAGGGCGATGATGCCGATGCCCGGCACTTCGAGATCATAGGCGTGCACGATCCAGACCAGACCGGCGACCAGGGCAGCGGCAGCCGGACTGGGCAGGCCGACGAACCAGCGCTTGTCGGTCACGCCGAGCATGGTGTTGAAACGCGCCAGCCGCAGTGCGGCGCCGGCACAGTAGATGAACGCCACCATCCAGCCGAGCTTGCCGTAGTCGCGCAGCAGCCATTCGTAAGCCACCAGAGCCGGCGCCACGCCGAAGCTGACCATGTCGGACAGCGAGTCGAACTCGGCACCGAATGCGCTCTGGCTGTGGGTCATCCGCGCCACGCGGCCGTCCATGCCGTCGAGCACCATGGCGATGAAGATCGCCACGGCAGCGGTTTCGAACTGGTTGTTCATGCCCTGCACCACGGCGTAGAAACCGGCGAACAGGGCAGCAAGGGTGAAGAGGTTGGGCAGCAGGTAGATCCCCTGCCGCGCCAACGGCATTTTCTGTGGTTTTTCGGTCATGACATGGTTGGCCGAGCCGGCAACAAAGCCATGCAGCGGCATTTATTCGGCAAGTTCGGCCAGTACGGTTTCGGTCGCGCTCACTCTATCACCGATGGCAACCTTGACGGTAGCACTGAGCGGCAGGTAGACGTCCACGCGCGAACCAAAGCGGATGAAACCGTAACGCTGGCCACGGGACAGACGGTCGCCGGCCTTGGCGTAGCAAAGGATGCGCCGCGCCACCAGGCCGGCGATCTGCACGAACGTCACTTCGGTGCCGTTGTCCATGCGGACTGACACGGCATTGCGCTCGTTTTCCAGCGAAGCCTTGTCGAGCGCGGCATTCAGGAAGCTGCCGGCATGATAGTTCACGGCGGTGACCGTGCCGTCCACCGGGCTGCGGTTGGAGTGCACGTTGAACACGTTCATGAACACGCTCACCTTGATGGCTTCACGCTTGAGCTGCGGATCTTCAGCCCGTTCGACCACCACGATGCGCCCGTCGGCCGGACACAGCACGGCATTGGGCTGCTGCGGGATGTTCCGGGCCGGATCACGGAAGAACTGCACGACAAACGCGGCAATCAGCCAGAACGGCACCGACCACCAGCCGGCGGCCCAGGTCAGAAGCAGGGCCAGCACGAGGGAGGCCACGATAAACGGCCAACCTTCACGGGCCAGTACAGGATGCGGGTAATGATTCATCGAAAACGTCTATCAGTCAGTTACCGGTCAGGCGCGCATTGTAAAACAGGGCCTGCCCGCACCGGCAGGTTTTAGTCATTCTTTTTGCATACCCGCAGACCGGTTGTCCTCACACTGGCCACGCTGATCGCCATACCGGCCTGCGTGCTCGCCAATCATGCCTCCGCTCTCGTGACACTGGCGCCACATCACCCGGGACCGGTCCGGTAACTGTCTCGCCGATGGAGCACTCCGGCGCACAGCCGATGCTGCTCGGCATAAAAATCACATACAGAACAGCAAGTTAACCACATGGCACGTCCCATGCAATGAACGGACCATCACCGGAGAGTCCGCTCATGACACATCCCGCCTTTTTGATTGGCAGCAGCCTGCTGCTGTTGGCCGCCGTTGGCCCGGTACTGGCAGACAGTATCGGCCCATCACCTTCCGCTGACCAGAATTTCGTCATCACCCGGGATGTGCCGGACCATGTCGCCTACCGGCCGGTCGCACCGGGCCAGGTCACGGCAGACGCCAATCTGGCCCAGAGCACTGACGGTACGGCCCTGATTGCCCCCGTTGCCACCCTGATTGCTTCTGACCAGATACTCGGTTCGGCCAGCCGCAGCGATGCTCCCCTGGGCATCCTCACCGGCCAGATGGACAGCATCGGCAGCCTGATTGCCACGCCGATGGCCGGGGGCAACCTGCTGGCAGGCGGCGGCATCACCCCGGCCGGCACGGCCCGCATCGCCACCAGCCCGGTCAGCGCCATGACGCAGGGGCTGGGGTCTCTCGGATCATTGCTCGGTGGCAAGGGAAACTGATCATGCGTTACATGCTCCTGACACTGGCCCTGGTTGCCACACCGCTCTGGGCTGCGGACCTGGCCCTGATCGACAGCAGCGGTCAGGGCAATACCGGCATCGTGTCGCTGAACCAGGCTGCCGGCAGCATCAACCAGCAGGCCAACCTGCGGGCACTGGCCCTAGGCGATGCCGCCCTGAGCCAGACCGGACTGAATCAGGTCCAGAATACTCCGGCCGCCGATCCGCTGGCTGCGCAACCTGATGCCCGGGCGGTCATCCAGGGCAATGCCTTTGCCGGCAGCCAGGGACTGCTGGGCATCAACCAGACGGCGGGCAGCGCCAACCAGAGCAGCAACCTGGCTACCATCAGCGTGGGCACCGGCTCGCAACCAAGTGCAGCGGCCCTGTCAGACAACTGGCTGGCCAGCGCCAGTACCGGTTCGCAAAACGGCAGCCTCACGGCACCGCCCGCCAGACCGAATACCAGCACCGAACTGTCGGACCAGGCATTCCAGGGCGCCAGCGGGGTGATCCAGCTGAACCAGATCGCCGGCGCCATGAATCACGCCAGCAACAGCTTCAGCCTGCAAATCCTGCCGCCCGGCCAGCACTGACCCGCACAAGACAGCAACGGCGCCAGCCGGTTGATACCGGAGGCGCCGTTTGCCGGTCAGGCGGGAATCAGAAGTTGTACGGAAAGCGGACCGAGAAATTGTAATTGGGCGAATCCGGCGTCAGGCCGATCGCCACATTGGGCACGATCGACAGGTGCTGCCCGAGCGAGTAGGTCATGCCGACATTCAGCGTGGCAGCATTGGATTCGCTGCCCGGCACCTTCTGCCAGCTGCTGCCGTCCGGCCGCAGGGCCGTGGAATTGCCCATCTGCTGCGAATAGGACATGCCGAGGCTCAGGCGCTCGTTCAGCGCGAAGGCAAAGCCGAGGCCAAAGCCCCATGTATCGCCCAGCTTGACGTCGCCGGGCTGTACCTGGCCAAGTGCAGGACTGATGTCACCAAAATGACCCGAGAGGTAATGCGTGTAATTGAGGTTGGCAAATACTACTGCCGGATCCAGTGTTTTGACGACAGAAACTCCGCCCGTCAGAGACCACACGCCATTACCTGTCGGCAAGCTGTCCGGAACATCCAGGTTGGTATTGTTCGGATCCGGATTAATGATCTTGATGCCATACGGAGAAGAACCGGTCGGAGCCTTGACACGCAAAGAGACAAAGGTGTCCGGCCGGGTGAGCGTTTCGGCAAACAGTCGATACGACACGCCAAATCCAACATCACCGATCCTGCCGTAGTCCTGTTCGGATGCTTCAGAAATTTTATTGGTCGCATATCCCGCTCCACCCGAGAAATAGCGACTCTTGCGCATGACAACCGGTATGTCGAAATCAAACTGCCAGTCTGCCGACGGCTTGTACCGGACAGCGGTATCCAGCGTCAGTGTCTCACTTTTGATATGGTCCAGATTGATGTTGCCAAGAAAAATGGAATCCAGCGCCAGGAAACCATTCAGGTTCAAATCACGGACATCGTAATAACCGTAGGTCAGGGACGGTTCGACCGACCAGCGCCCGGACCCCTGGGTAAATCCGCTGGCTTCCTGGTAGATGGCCTCCACGCTCTTGGGTACCGAGCTGGTGACCGGCAGGGAGGCGGTCGTCTGTGCCGCCGGAGCGGCTGCGGGCGTTGCGGCCGAGGCTGCCACCTGTGCCACGACAGGACCCGGCTGCATGCTGCGGCCACCGGCAAGGCCGGCCGCTGCGGCAGAAGCCGGCACCAGCGTCGCCAGCCGTTTTTCCAGATCAGCCAACCGGGCGGCATAGCTGCGATTGGCAGCCTCCAGTGCGGAGACCTTTTTCCGCAAGACCTGCACACTGTCCGGATCATCTGCGGCCAGGGCCGGCAAGGCGAAAGCCAGACTCACGGCCAGTGCCGGGCCGGATACAACGAAGGGCATGCGAGACAACATGAAAACTCCTTCTGAACAAGCGGTCCGGCAGCGCCGGTTTATGCTAAAACGGTTGCTACATTGCCATTTGCATTAACAATTGACAATAAAAAAACCGCCCGGGCATTCCGGACGGCCTGACGAACGGTAATAAATCAGTTCTTTGACTGGTCAACCAGCTTGTTCTTGGCAATCCACGGCATCATGGCGCGCAGTTCGGCACCCACCTTTTCGATCGGGTGATCGGCAGTCAGGCGACGACGGGCAGTCATGCTCGGGTAGTTGGTCTTGCCTTCGAGGATGAACATCTTGGCGTATTCACCGGACTGGATGCGGTACAGCGCCTTTTTCATCGCTTCCTTGCTGGCGGCGGTGATCACTTCCGGACCGGTCACGTACTCGCCGTATTCGGCGTTGTTGGAGATCGAGTAGTTCATGTTGGCGATGCCGCCTTCGTACATGAGGTCCACGATCAGCTTCAGCTCGTGCAGGCACTCGAAATAGGCCATTTCCGGAGCGTAACCGGCTTCGGTCAGCGTTTCGAAACCGGCCTTGACCAGCTCGACGGCACCACCGCACAGCACGGCCTGTTCGCCGAACAGGTCGGTTTCGGTTTCTTCGCGGAACGAAGTCTCGATCACGCCGCCCTTGGTGCCGCCGTTGGCAGCAGCGTACGACAGGGCAACGTCACGGGCGCGGCCGGAGTGGTCCTGGTACACGGCGATCAGCGACGGTACGCCGCCGCCCTTGAGGAATTCCGAACGCACGGTATGACCCGGGCCCTTCGGCGCGATCATGATCACGTCGATATCGGCCGGCGGCACGATCTGGTTGTAGTGGATGTTGAAACCGTGGGCGAACGCCAGCGCGGCACCCTTCTTGAGGTTCGGGGCGATATCGTTGCGGTAGACGTCCGGCTGGGTTTCGTCCGGCAGCAGGATCATCACCACGTCGGCCTTCTTGACCGCTTCGCCGACTTCCTTGACCTTGTGGCCGGCCGCCTCGGCCTTTTTCCACGAGGCACCGTCCTTGCGCAGGCCGACGATGACGTCGACACCGGATTCCTTCAGGTTCTGGGCGTGGGCATGGCCCTGCGAACCGTAACCGATGATGGCCACTTTCTTGTCACGGATGATGGAAAGGTCGGCGTCCTTGTCGTAATAAACTTTCATCTGGTTTTCCTTGTACAAATAAAGAGGCGCCCCGTCCGGGCTGGCGGCCGGAGCGTCATGATTGTCAGATCTTGAGGATGCGCTCGCCGCGACCGATGCCTGAAGCGCCGGTACGTACGGTTTCCAGGATCACCGAGCGGTCGATGGCATCAAGGAAGGCGCTGAGCTTGCCGCTGGTTCCGGTCAGCTCGATGGTGTAGGTCTTTTCGGTGACGTCGATGATGCGGCCGCGGAAAATGTCGGCCATGCGCTTCATTTCTTCGCGGTCACGGCCCGAGGCACGCACCTTGATCAGCATGAGCTCGCGCTCGATGTGCTCGGACTCGTTCAGGTCAATTACCTTGACAACCTCAATCAGCTTGTTGAGGTGCTTGGTGATCTGCTCGATCACTTCTTCCGACCCGTGGGTGACGATGGTCATCCGGCTCAGGGTGGCATCTTCGGTGGTCGAGACGGTCAGCGAGTCGATGTTGTAGCCGCGGGCGGAAAACAGTCCCACCACGCGCGACAGGGCACCGGCTTCGTTTTCAATCAGGATGGACAGGATGTGACGCATGATTTCTGTTGCCTCCCGATCAGCACAGGTTGCCG
>JAGPIM010000102.1 GCA_018055005.1 Laribacter sp. | reverse complement strand
GCAGCCGCAACGACCAGGTCGCCACCGACATCCGCCTCTACATGCGCGATGCCATCGACCGCATCGTCGGCTTTGTCCGGGGCCTGCAGGCCGCCCTGCTGGATCTCGCCGAGCCGAACGCCGCCACGGTCATGCCGGGCTTCACCCACCTGCAAGTGGCGCAGCCGGTCACCTTTGGTCACCACCTGCTCGCCTACGTGGAAATGCTCGGCCGTGACGCCGAGCGCATGCAGGACTGCCGCAAGCGCGTCAACCGCCTGCCGCTGGGCGCGGCGGCACTGGCCGGCACCACCTATCCGATCGACCGCCACTACACCGCCGAACTGCTCGGTTTCGACGACGTGTGCCACAACTCGCTGGACGCCGTCTCCGACCGCGATTTCGCCATCGAATTCACCGCCGCCGCCAGCCTGGTGATGACCCACCTGTCGCGCCTGTCCGAAGAGCTGATCCTGTGGATGAGCCCGCGCGTCGGCTTCATCGACATTGCCGACCGCTTCTGCACCGGCAGCTCGATCATGCCGCAGAAAAAGAACCCGGACGTGCCGGAACTGGTACGCGGCAAGGCCGGGCGTGTCACCGGCCACCTGATGGCGCTCCTGATGCTGATGAAGGCGCAGCCGCTGGCCTACAACAAGGACAACCAGGAAGACAAGGAACCGCTCTTTGACACGGTGGATACCCTGATCGACACCCTGCGCATCTACGCCGACATGATGCGCGGCATCACCGTCAAGCCGGAAGCCATGCGCGCTGCCGTGTTGCAGGGCTTTGCCACCGCCACCGACCTCGCCGACTATCTGGTGAAAAAGGGCGTGCCGTTCCGCGACAGCCACGAAATCGTCGCCCGCACCGTCAAGCTGGCCGAAGTGCAGGGCTGCGACATCGCCGACCTGCCGCTGGACGAACTGCGCGAATTCAGTGAACTGATCGAGGCCGACGTCTACGACGTACTGACCCCGGAAGGCAGCCTGGCCCAGCGCAACCACGTCGGCGGCACTGCCCCGGAGCAGGTGCGCGAGCAGATCGCCCGCTGGCGCCAGCGGCTGGCCCACGCCTGAGCCCGTATTCCGGGCTTTCCCGCACCAACCCGCCAGCCGGCGGGTTTTTTCATGCCGCAGACCAGGGCAGGTAGCCGGACCGGTGGCATCTGCCGGCTATTCTCGCCCGTCTGCCCGTCTGCCCGTCTGCCCGTCTGCCCGTCTGCCTGTTTTCCGGACACAGCGGGTGACTTCCGGCCGGCAGTTTCCCGCTGGCCCGGGCATGGCTGGCAAGGCGTCCGCAACACGCCCCGCCGGCACGAAGCCAGCGATCCGGGCTGGTGCCGCAGGCTTCAGCCGCGCCGGCGGCGCGGCAGACCGATCAGCACCACGGCCGCCACGATCACGCCCATGGCCAGCCATTCGGCCTGGCCGATCATCTCGTCGGCAAACAGCATGCCCAGCAGTACGGCTACCACCGGATTGACGTAGGCGTAGCTGGTGGCCGCCGCCGGGCGTACGTGGCGCAGCAGGAACTGGTAGGCCGAAAACGCGATCAGCGAGCCGAACACCACCAGATACAGCAGGGCCAGCCAGCCTTGCAGCGTTGGCGGCGTTTCCAGCCGCTCGCCGGTCAGCACGCTCAGCAGCAGCAGCATGACCCCGGCGCAGAGCATTTCCGCAGCCGGTGCCATGGCGCCGGCCGGCAGTTGCAGGTAGCGGGCCCAGACCGATCCCAGCGCCCACGCCGCAGCGGCAAACAGGATCAGTCCGGCGCCGAGCGGACTGGCCTGCATGTTGTGGCCGAGGTTGAGCAGTACCATGCCGGCAAAGCCCAGCAGGATGCCGGCCCACTCCAGCCGGGTATTGTGCTGGCCCCACATCCGGGCAAACAGCAGGGTAAACAGCGGCACCGTCGCCACACCGAGTGCTGCCACGCCCGAGGCCACCCACTGTTCGGCAATGGTGACGCAGCCGTTGCCGCATACCAGCAGCAGAAAGCCGATCCGTGCCGCACCGGCCCATTCGCCACGGCTGGGCAGCGGTGTACCGCGCCAGCGCAGCCAGCCGAACATCAGCCCGCCGGCGATGACAAAACGGATGCCGGCCATCAGCAGCGGCGGCCAGCTTTCGACGCCGAAGCGGATCGCCAGATAGGTTGAGCCCCAGATGAAATAGAGCGCACCAAAGGCGGCGACCAGCAACAGGCGGGAGGGGGCAGCAGGCATGATGTGACAATCGGGCGGACAGGTTTGGCCGGGCATTGTAGGCCGTCAGCCTGGGCAACGGGTCGGCAATTGCGGCTTTGTCATGGCCGGCGTCGCCGTCGTACAAATGCCGGACAGGTCGGGTTTTTGACGTTGTTATAATTGCCGTTTGTCATTGGTGCCGCGGGTGGCAGGCCGTCTGCTGGGCCCGGCCGGAGAAAAATACCTCATGTCGATGCGCAACAAACTGTTGATGCTGGTCGGGATTGCCCTGTCCGGCCTCGTGCTGCTCAGCAGCCTGTCCCTCTACGAACTGCGGCAGAACCTGCTGGCCGACCGCATGGAAAAAACCCGCAACCTGGTCGAAATGGCCGTCAGCGTGACCGGTTACTACGAACGTGAAGCCCGGGACGGCCGTCTGGAAACCGCCGATGCCCAGCGGCTGGCCAAAAACGCCCTGACACGCCTGCGTTATGACGGCGAAGAATACTTTTTCGTGCTGGACCAGGATCTGACCTACGTCGCCCACGGCTTCAAGCAGGCGCTGGTCGGCAAGAGCGCCTTCGGTGTCAGCACGCCTGACGGCGAGGACGTCGGCCAGCTGCTGCGCGGCGCCTTGCAGGGCAACGGTGAATTCCATTACCGCTGGGACAAGCCCGGCAGCAGCGCGCCGGTGCAGAAACTGTCGTTCGTGGCCAGTTCGCCGGCCTGGCACTGGGTCATCGGTACCGGCATCTACGTCGACGACGTGGACAGTGCCTTCTGGCATGCCGCCATGTTCCAGCTGTCGGTGATCGGCGTGCTGATCGTCATCCTGCTGGTGGTCAGCATCGTCATCGTGCGCGACCTGCTGCGCCGCCTCGGTGGCGAGCCGGCCTACGCGGTGACAGTGGTGCGGCAGATCGCTGCCGGTCACCTGACAACGCCGATCCGCCTGCGGGCCAACGACCGTGACAGCCTGCTGGCTTCGATTGCCGACATGCAGGCGCAATTGCGCGAACTGATCGGCAATATCGTCCAGACCGCCGATGACCTGGGCCGGCGTGCCGGCGAGATCGAAGCCCATGCCGGTGAAACCGCCGACCACTCCGAGCAGCAGAGCCAGGCGGCCGCCGCCATGGCCTCGGCCATCGAGCAGCTGACCGGCAGCATCCGCCAGATTGCCGACCATGCCAGCGATGCCCGCGCCCGTTCGCAGGCTTCCGGCGAGATTTCGCGCCAGAGCAGCGAAGTGATCGGCCGGACCATCGGCGAAATCCGGGCCATCAGCAGCGAGGTCGGCACGGCCAGCAATTCGATCAGCGAGCTGGCCGACAAGACCGAGTCGATCCGCTCGATCATGGGCGTGATCCGTGACGTGGCTGACCAGACCAACCTGCTGGCGCTGAATGCCGCCATCGAGGCGGCGCGTGCCGGCGAATCCGGCCGCGGTTTTGCCGTGGTGGCCGACGAAGTACGCAAGCTGGCCGAACGCACCACCAGCGCCACTCACGAAATCGCCACCATGATCAGCGCCATCCAGGCCACGTCGGACGCGTCGTGCGCCAATATCGGCGATGCGGTCCGCCGGGCCGGTCAGGGGGTGGCACTGGCGGCCGAAGGCGGCGAGGCCATCGCCCGGGTGCAGGAAAGCGCGGCGCAGGTGGTGCAGGTGGTCAACGACATTTCGCATTCGCTCAACGAGCAGAGCCAGGCCAGCAACGAGATTGCCAGCCACGTCGAGCAGATTGCCCAGGGAGCGGCCACCAATGCTGCCATCGTGCGCGACACTGCCCGCGCCACGGTCGAGCTGCACGCCCTGACGCAGCGGCTGCGCGAGTCGGTGGTGCGCTTCAACATGTAAAACAGGTGGAGAAGGGCCGCTGCCGGGCCGGAAGCGGCCCGGCATAGCGCTGGCCAATCGGAGTGGCGAAAAGATTCAATTTCCGAAGTTGTTGAGAATGGATATCATCAACTCGTTACCAGCCATTTCCGACTGCCCGGAGCCGATCATGCACTTTGACCACCTTCCTGCCGGTACGCCGCTGCTCAAGACCCTGACCTTTGCCGTGGTGCACTTCAGCGTGGCGTTTTCCGTGGCCTACCTGCTGACCGGCAGCCTCGGCATTGCCAGCCTGCTCGCACTGGTCGAGCCGCTATGCAATACCGTGGCCTATTTCTTCCACGAAAAACTCTGGGGCCACCTGGGCCGGCGCCGGCTGCCGGCCGGTCTGGCCGATGTACCTCAGGGCGTACAGCCGTAATCCTCGCGGGCACCGGCAGCCTTGTCCTCGATCCAGGCCCAGTCCCGCCGTTGCAGCAGCTCGTGTCTGGCAATCCAGTCAGCACCCATCGCCACCACGTTGGGCTGCGCCAGATAGCGGGCGGTATCGAGTTCCGACAGGTCGCCGCTGGGGATCAGCTGGATGCCGGGCAGGTAGCGTCCCAGCGCTTCCACCAGCGGCAGTCCGCCAGCGAGCCGGGCCGGCAGCAGCTTGACGCGGCTGAAGCCGGCTTCGCGCGCGGCCATGGCTTCGCTGAGACTGGCAACGCCGGGCCAGAACGGGATGTCCGGATGCAGGCGGGCGATGGCAAACAGTCCTGGCGTGGCACCCGGGCTGGAAATGAAACGCGCGCCGGCCGCCACGGCGGCGGCAAACTGGGCCGGATCGCTGACATGGCCGACACCGGCCAGCAACTGCGGGTGACCGGTGCACAGCGCATGCAGGGCATCGATGGTCGGCTGGCCGCGCCAGACCAGCTCCAGCATCGACAGGCCGCCGGCGGTCAGGGCACGCGCCAGCGGCGCGGCGTCCAGTGGGTCGGCAAGATCGGCTTCCGGCAGTAGCGGGACCGCGGCAAAACGGGCATCAATCGACATGGTCGGCATTCTCCGTCGGGGGCCGGATGCCTGTACGGCACCGGCAAGGGTTCGGCAAACAGAAGGGCAAAGGCTACAATCGCGCCTTTGCCGTCACCGTATTTTCTCATGCCGATCAATACGCTGCGCTGGAACCGGTTGCGCTACAACGCCTATGCGGCCATTTACGACCGTCCGGGCCGCTTTTTCACGCCCTGCCGTGCCCGTTCGCTGGCGCTGGCCGCCATCCGTCCGGGCGAGCGCGTACTGCTGGTCGGCGCTGCCACCGGACTGGACCTGGAGCTGCTGCCGCGACAGGCCGACGTGTGCGCCATCGACTACGCCCCGGCGATGGTCGAGCGGCTGATCCTGCGCGCCCGCGAACTGGCGTTTCCGGTCGATGCGCGGGTGATGGACGCCCAGGCGATGGAGTATCCGGATGACAGCTTCGACGTGGTGGTGCTGCACCTGATCCTCGCCGTGGTGCCGGACCCGCTGGCGTGCATCCGCGAAGTCGAGCGCGTGCTCCGGCCCGGCGGCCGGGTGGTGGTGTTCGACAAGTTCCTGCCGGACGGTGCGCAGGCATCGCTGCCCCGTCGGGCGCTCAACCTGCTGACCACGGTGCTGGCCACCGACATCAACCGCCGGCTGGCCGACATCATGGCCGGCACGGCGCTGGTCAAGCTCTATGACGAGCCGGTGCTGTGGGGTGACACCTTCCGCGTGGCCGGGTTTGAAAAGCACCTGCAACTGAGCCCGATGGCCGGCACCGATGCCCGCGAGCCGGCACGCGAACCTGACAGTGGCCGTGACCTGCCGCCGGGAGCCGAAGACTGATGCTGCACATCGAAACCGTGGGACAGGGGCCGGACGTGGTGTTCCTGCACGGCTGGAGCCTGCACGGCGGCATCTGGCAGCGGGTGGCGACGGCCCTGGCCGACCGCTTTACCTGCCATCTGGTCGACCTGCCGGGCCACGGCGCCAGCCGCACGCCAGCCGTAGCCGACCTTGCCCATGTGGCCGACAGCGTGGCCGAGGCGTTTCTGCTGCCGGTGGCGGTGGTGGGCTGGTCGCTGGGCGGACTGGTGGCGATGCAGTGGGCCTTGCAGCGGCCGGAAGCCGTCCGCGCACTGGCGCTGACGGCGACCAGCCCGTGTTTTGTCCGCCAGCCTGACTGGCCGCATGCCCAGCCCGCCGGCCAGATTGCGGCCGTGGCCGACAGCCTTGGCAGCGATTTCGAGGCCACGCTGAACCGCTTTCTGGCCTTGCAGCTCCTGGGGGCGCCGGATGCGCGCGCCACGGTGAACGCGGTGCGCGACAGCCTGTTTGCCCACGGTCGGCCGCAGGGACTGGCACCGATGCTGGATGTGCTGGTGGCGGCCGACCTGCGCCCCCGGGTGTCGCAGATCGCCTGTCCGGTCTGGCTCGGCTTCGGCGCGCGGGACGCCATTACGCCGCTGGCCGCCGGCGAATGGCTGGCGACAGCCTTGCCGGATGCGCTCTGGCAGCCGTTCGAGCGGGCCAGCCACGCACCTTTCCTGTCGCATGAATCCGAATTCACCGCACGGCTGGGCGATTTCCTGGCTGCGCGTTTGTAATCCCGCTACGGCTTGGCAGCCTGCCATGCCGTCCCCATATGCAGCCGACCGGCTTCTCCTGTTAAGTGGACCATGACCGAAGCGTTTTATACCGACAAATCCCGCGTGCGCGCCTCGTTTGACCGTGCGGCCGCGACCTATGACCGCGCGGCGGTGCTGCAACGCGAGGTGTGCGACCGCATGGCCACCCGGCTGGACCTGATCCGCCACGCGCCGGCCCGGGTGCTGGATGCCGGCAGCGGGACCGGCTACGGCGCCGGCCTGCTGCGCGCACGCTATCCCGAGGCGCAGGTGACCGAACTGGACCTGGCGCCGTCCATGCTGCGTGCCTCGCGTGACAAGCAGCTGCCGCAGGGGCGCCTGCGGCGTTTCTTTGCCAGGGCGCCGGCGCTGGTGTGCGCCGACCTCGAACAACTGCCGCTGGCCAGCGGCTCGCTCGACATGGTGTGGTCGAGCCTGGCGCTGCAATGGCTCAATACGCCGGACGCGGTGCTGGCGGAATTCCACCGCGTGCTGCGGGTGGATGGCCTCTTGATGTTCGCCACCCTGGGGCCGGACACGCTGAAAGAGCTGCGTCAGGCGTTTGCCGGCATCGACGGCGCTACCCACGTCAACCAGTTCATCGACATGCATGACATGGGCGATGCACTGGTGCGGGCCGGTTTTGCCACGCCGGTGATGGACGTCGAGCGCATCGTGCTGACCTATGACGAAGTCAAGGCGGTGATGCGCGACCTGAAGGCGATTGGCGCGCATAATGCCACCGCCGGCCGCGGGCGCGGCCTGATGGGCCGGCAGGCCTGGCAGCGCATCGAAGCGGCCTACGACCGCCTGCGCCAGGACGGACGTCTGCCGGCGACCTACGAAGTGGTGTACGGCCATGCCTGGCGGCCTGCCGCCCGTCCCCGGCGCAAGCTGGACGACGGCCGCGACATCATCGAATTCCACCCACATGCGCCGGCCTGAGGCCGGCAGGCTGTTATGCATCGTCGTCAGTTTCTTGTAGCCGGTGCGGCGCTGTTGCTCGCCGCCTGTGCCTCCACGCCGGAGAGTCCGGCCCCTTCATCGAGGCCGCCGGCCACCCCGGTCCCGCCACCTGCGCCTGACACGCCGCCTCCACCGCCCCCCAAGGTCCGGGTGGCCCTGGCGCTGGGCGGCGGAGCGGCCAAGGGCTTTGCCCATGTGGGCGTGATCAAGCTGCTGGAAAGCCACAAGATTCCGGTGGACATCATCACCGGCACCAGCGCCGGCAGCTTTGTCGGGGCGCTGTACGCCGCGGGGTACAGCGGTTTCCAGTTGCAGCGCATTGCCCAGCGGCTGGACGAATCCGAGCTGCGCGACCTGACCGTGTCCACCGAGGGTTTCCTCAAGGGCGAAGCCTTGCAGGACTGGGTCAACCGCATGGTGAAAAACCGCCAGATCCAGGACCTGCCGCGCGAATTCGGCGCCGTGGCCACCGATCTGGACAGCGGGCGCGGCGTGCTGTTCCGCCGTGGCAATACCGGCCAGGCCGTGCGCGCATCGTGCAGCATTCCCAACATCTTCCAGCCGGCGCCGATCAGCGGCCGGCGTTACGTCGACGGCGGCCTGTCGGAGCCGGTGCCGGTGCTGGCTGCGCGCGAGATGGGGGCCGACCTGGTGATCGCGGTGGACATTTCGGCCAAGGCCCGCCACGGCGGCCGGGCCGAGGGTTTTCTCGGCCTGCTGGACCAGAGCGTCACCATCATGGGTGAAAAGCTGCTGGCGCAGCAGATCCGCTCGGCCGACGTGATCATCCGGCCGAACATCGCCGGCGTCGGTGCTGCCGACTTTGCCTCGCGCAACCGCATCATCCTCGAAGGGGAAAAGGCGGCACAGAAGGCGTTGCCGCTGATCCGGCGGGCCATTGCCGCCAAACAGCGCGAGCTGGCAGCCCGGGCCGCCGCCGGGGGTGGCGGCCGTTGATGCCGGCAGCGGCCGGGGTATCGTCCCGACCTTCTGCCTGGCGCTGGCTGGCAGCCACCCGGCCCGCCTTCCTGAGCCTGACCCTGCTGGGCTGGCTGATCGGCGTGGCAGCAAGCCATCCGCCTGCCGCCCTCCGGGGTGGCCTGCTGCTGGCGCTCCTGGGCGCCGTGCTGCTGCATGCGCTGGCCAATGTCGTCAATGATGTGGCCGACGATGCCAACGGCGGCGATGCCGCCAATACCGGCCGGGTGTTTCCGTTTACCGGCGGCAGCCGGCTGATCCAGAACGGCGTGCTGTCGGCCCGGGCGATGACGGGCCTTGCCGTTGCCCTCGGTGTCGTGCTGCTGGGACTGGGCGGGCTGCTGCTGTGGTGGCGCGGCTGGCCGGTCGCGGTGCTGGGCGGGGCCGGCTTCCTGGTGGCGTGGGGCTATTCGGCGCCACCCCTGGCGCTGAACCGGCGCGGACTGGGCGAGCCGGCCGTGGCGCTGGCATTTGCGCTGGTGCCGTGGGGCACGGCGTGGCTGGTGGCCTGGCCGTCCGTGCCACTGGGGCTGGCGGCGCTGGCGTATGCCCTGGCGGTGGCCGCGGTACTGTACGTGAACCAGTTTCCCGACCGCGAGGCCGATCTGGCCTGCGGCAAGCGCCACTGGGTGGCCCGCTGGACGCCGCAGCAGGCTGCGCGCCGTTTCGGCTTCCTGCTGGCCGGCCTGTATGCCATGGCTGCCCTCGTGGTGCCGGCAGCGGACGGACCACTCTGGCTGTTGCCGGTGTTGCTGCTGCCGCTGGTCCTGCACGCGACGGCATGGCGTATGCTGTTGCGCGATGCGGTGCAGCCGGTACGGCTGGCACCGGCCATACGGTTCAACCTGCTGGCAGTCCATGGCGTGGCGCTGTGGCTGGCCGGCGCACTTTACGGGTTTTAGAGGACGCATGATCGGACGACTTTCCGGAACGCTGCTTGAAAAGCATCCGCCACAGATCCTGGTTGACGTGGGAGGGGTGGGATACGAGCTGGATGTGCCGATGAGCACCTTCTGCCGCCTGCCGGGACTGAACGAGCCGGTGGTGCTGTGGACGCACATGGCCGTGCGCGAGGACGCCCACCTGCTGTTCGGCTTTGCCGGCCGCGCCGAGCGCGAGCTGTTCCGCCAGCTGATCCGCATTTCCGGCGTGGGCGGCAAGCTGGCACTGGCCCTGCTGTCAAGCCTGGAGCCGGACGAGCTGGCACGGGCGGTGGCGCAGGAAGACATCAAGACGCTGTCGCGGGTGCCGGGCATCGGCAAGAAAACCGCCGAGCGGCTGATCCTGGAATTGCGCGGCAAGCTGGGCAGCCTGCCGTCGGCGGACCTGCTGTC
>JAGPIM010000246.1 GCA_018055005.1 Laribacter sp. | reverse complement strand
CGCTTGTACACCAGGTCGGTGGCCTCTTTGACTTGCTGACGCTTGGGTTTGTCCCGCATCGCCTGTTGCAGGGCGAGCTGGAGAATGGGGTTGTGTTGCTGGGCCATGAAAACACTATCGGGCTGAATTCAGAATTGGGCGCGAGTATAGCAGCCCATTCACGGTGCTGCTTGCACCGGAATACCGGCGGGCAGTTCGATGATGCGGTTTTGGTCATCGACATGCACCAGACGCGGGCGATGCTCCAGTCGTTCCTGCTCGTCGAACCGGGCAAAAGTGGCAATGATCAGGATGTCGCCGACGGCTGCGCGGCGGGCAGCCGAGCCGTTGACCGAGATCATGCCGCTGCCCCGCTCGCCACGGATGGCATAGGTGGCAAACCGTTCGCCGTTGTTGACGTTCCAGATCTGGATTTCTTCGTATTCACAGATATCAGCCGCTTCGAGGAGATCCTCGTCAATGGCGCAGGAGCCGATGTAGTGAAGCTCGCACTGGGTCACATGGACCCGGTGCAGTTTGGATTTCAGTAGCGTGCGTTGCATGGTCATTCAAAAGTTCAGATACATGACAGCGAACCTCCCGCCTTGCGGGAGGCTGCTCAGCGGAAAATCTCGACGTTGTCGATCAGGCGCGTCTTGCCGATCCGGGCTGCAGCCAGCACCACCAGCCGCTTTTCACCGGCGTGGGCCAGCTCCAGCGTGTCGGCCTGGCGGATTTCAACGTAGTCGACACGCCAGCCATGCTGTTCCAGCGTGGCCCGGGCATCCTGCTCAAGGCTGGCGTAATCGTTTTCACCGTCGATCAGGTTTTCCCGGATGCGTGACAGCTCACGGAACAGGCGTGGCGCCTCTTCACGCTCGCCGGCACTCAGGTAACCGTTGCGCGAACTCAGCGCCAGACCGTCGGCCGCGCGGCCAATGTCCACCGGCACCACATTCACCGGCTGGTTCAGGTCGGCCACCATCGCCTGGATGATGTGCAACTGCTGGAAATCCTTTTTGCCAAAACAGGCTGCGTCCGGCTGGACGATGTTGAACAGCTTGGTCACTACCGTGGCTACCCCCCGGAAGTGCCCCGGACGGAAGGCGCCGCACAGTTCGTCCTGGATGTGCGGCGGCTCGACATTGAAGTCTTGCCGGATGCGGGGGTACAGCTCGCGCTCGTCCGGCAGGAACAGCGCATCCACGCCGGCTGCGGCCAGCTTGTCACGGTCGGCCTCAAAAGTGCGCGGGTAGCTGTCAAAGTCTTCACCCTGGCCAAACTGCAGGCGATTGACAAAAATGCTTACCACCACGCGCTCGGCCTGCTTTTTGGCCTCGCGCACCAGCGCGAGGTGCCCTTCATGCAGGTTGCCCATGGTCGGAACCAAGGCTACACGGCCGGCCTTTTGCCGCCAGGACCGCATTTCTTCAATCGTGCGAATAATGTCCATGTCTAGGAATTCAGTATCGGGAGTTCAGAACATGTGTTCCCGCGAGGGAAAACTGCCAGATTTGACGGCCTGTACATATGCCGTCACGGCGGCCGGAATGCTGCCCGTTTCCGCCATGAAATTCTTGACGAAACGGGCTTTCTTGCCCGGGAAAGCATCCAGCATATCGTGCAACACCAGCACTTGACCATCCACATCCGCGCCGGCTCCGATGCCGATGGTGGGGATGTTCAGGTTACGGGTGATCGCAGCGCCAAGATCAGCCGGAATGCACTCCATCAGCACCAGGCTGGTACCGGCTTCTTCAAACTGGCGCGCCTCGTTCAGCAGGCGTTCGGCATCGTCGGCCGTCTTGCCCTGTACGCGATAGCCGCCAAACACATTGACGAACTGCGGGGTCAGGCCGATGTGGGCACATACCGGAATGGCACGCTCGGTCAGGAAACGCACGGTTTCCAGCATGTTGGCGCCCCCTTCCAACTTGACCATGTGCGCACCGGCCTGCATCAGCAAGGCCGCATTGCGGAATGCCTGCTGCGGGCTTTCCTGATAGCTGGAAAACGGCATGTCCGCCAGCACCATGGCGTTGTGCGCGCCACGGGCCACACAACGGGTGTGATACAGCATGTCATCCATGCTGACCGGCAGGGTTGAGTCATGCCCTTGCACCACCATGCCGAGCGAGTCGCCAATCAGCAGGATTTCGACACCGCAGGCATCAAGCAGACTGGCAAAGCTGGCGTCATAACACGTCAGCATGGTGATTTTCTGCCCGTCTGCCTTCAAACGGGACAGCGTACTTACGGTGACTTTCATTGCAGGGAGGTTTCCACTTGCCGGCGGGACATCCCGCCTGGTTGGGGATGCGGCGGCAGGCGCCGCAGCCTGTGACGGCAGATTGCCTTCGAAGGAGCATCGTTCCGCACGGGGAACAATCGAGGGATAAATGGGATTCACTGTGCAAAGGGAAGCAAAAGCAGGGCACAGGTTAATCTTCATGACACCTTGCTGCAATGCCTGCCGGGTCCGGCCACTGATTAACGTTAGGTATTTTTACCCATCAAGGTCAATCCACAAGCCTTTCGATGCCGTTGGCCGGCAGTCCGACCAGACAGTCAGCCACCCGCCCGCATCCGGGAATCAGCAGGTCAGGTGCCACATCAGCCAGGGGCATCAGCACAAAAGTCCGTTCGTGCATGCGCGGGTGCGGCAGCGTCAGCTCCGTCGTATCCATTTCTACTTCACCGTAGACCAGCAAATCGAGATCCAGCGTCCGCGGAGCATTGCGGAACGAACGCACCCGACCGCCCTGCTCTTCCAGTTTTTGCAACGCAGCCAGCAGCTCCTGCGGCGTCAGCCCGGTCTCCACCAGAGCAACAGCGTTAACAAAATCCGGCTGATCGGCATAGCCCACCGGCGCCGTGCGGTAAAGCGGCGATCCGGCGAGCCAGCGCGTGTCTGGCAGCGCAGCCAGCGCCTGCATGGCGTCGCGCACGCTGGCTGCGGCATCTCCCAGATTGGCACCCAGCGCAATGGCAGCCAGCGTCATGCCTCGCTGCCCCCGGAAGCATCAGTACCCGTCGTTTTGCGGCGGCGACGGCGACGTTTTTTGACCGGACCTTCACG
>JAGPIM010000101.1 GCA_018055005.1 Laribacter sp. | reverse complement strand
AGAGCCTGCTGGACTACGAAGTGACTTTCGTCGGCGAAATCATCAACGGCGACTACCGCTTCACCATGAAGGTGCTGGTGCCGGTCACCAGCCTGTGCCCGTGCTCGAAGAAGATTTCCGAGCGCGGCGCCCACAACCAGCGCTCGCACATCACCATCACGGCCACCACCCGGGCCGACGTGTGGATCGAGGACCTGATCGACGTGGCGGAAAGCCAGGCCAGCTGCGAGCTTTACGGCCTGCTCAAGCGCCCGGACGAAAAGTTCGTCACCGAACGCGCCTACGACAATCCGAAGTTTGTCGAAGACCTGGTGCGTGACGTGGCTGCTGCCGTCCATCGTGACGAACGCATCACGGCCTACGTGGTCGAAAGCGAGAACTTCGAATCGATCCACAACCACTCGGCCTACGCCCTGATCGAGCACGACAAGCGCGTCTGAGCGCCACTTGCCCGCCAATGCCGCCACCGGAACACCCCTCCCGGTGGCGGTTGCCGTTTCAGCGCTGCTGTCCGGCCTGCCGGTAGGCTGCCAGCGCAGCCGGGAAGCAGGCCAGCGTCCGCTCGATCACGCCCTGGGCCACCGAAATCGCCATGCCGTAATTGGTAACCGGCACCCCCTGGCGGGCAGCCTGCCGCTGCCGCGCCAGCATGTCCTGGCGCGTCACCATGCAGCCACCGCACTGCACCACCAGCTGGTAACCGGACAGGTCGTCCGGAAAATCACGCCCGGCCACCACGTCCACTTCCAGCGGACCGTTGGCCGCCCGCGCCAGCAGGCGCGGAATCTTCACCCGGCCGATGTCGTCGTCCTGCGCGTGGTGCGAACACGCCTCGGCAATCAGCACCCGGTCTCCGGGCAGCAGGCGCCGGATGCTGCCCGCCCCCTGCGCCAGCTGCACCATGTCGCCCTTGAAGCGCGACATCAGGATCGAGAACGTGGTCAGCGGCACCGTGTCCGGCGTCTGCTGCACCACCGGCTGCACTACCTGCGAATCGCAGACCACCAGTGCCGGCGGCGCATCCAGCCGCGCCAGCCGGGCCGCGTAATCCTGCTCCTTGACCACCAGCGCACAGGCATCGCGGTCCAGCACCTCGCGCAGCGTCATCACCTGCGGCAGGATCAGCCGCCCTTTGGGGGCGCTGATGTCGATCGGCACCACCAGCAGCACCAGGTCCTGCGGCGCCAGCAGGTCGCCGACCAGTACCGGCGCTGGCTCTCCGGCCGGCTGCTGCAACAGCGCCAGCAAGGCCCGTCGCACTTCGGCCACGTCGTCGTCCGAACGGCTCGACACCGTCAGGCAGCGCCCGGCCTCCTGTTGCAGGGCGGCCAGCACATCGTGCGCCGGCCTCTCCACATCGCAGTGGTTGACCAGCACCAGATGCGGCACGCCGCGTTCCCGCGCCTCACGCAGCACCACCCGGTCCTCGTCACGCACCCCCCCCGGGCTGACCAGCAGGACCACCAAGTCCACCCGGGCCAGCACGGCACGGGTTTTCTGCACCCGCAGCATGCCCAGTTCGCCCTCGTCGTCCAGCCCGGCGGTATCGACAAACAGCACCGGCCCGAACGGCAGCAGCTCGTAGGCTTTTTCCACCGGATCGGTGGTGGAGCCGGGCCAGGCCGACACGATGGCCCGTTCCTGCCCGGTCAGGGCATTGAACCAGCTCGACTTGCCGGCATTGCGGCAGCCGAACAGGCCGATGTGGGGCAGCAGCCCCCGCGGAGTGGTCAGCATTGTCCGCCTCAGCAGTAAATGTCGCGCCGGCCGGCACGGATCATGCCGAGCATTTTTTCGGCGTTGCGGCGCGTTTTCGGCTCCATGTCGTCCAGCGCTTCGATAATGGCCTGCGCGCCGGCCTGCTGCGTGGCCGGGCCGGCGTAATCGCACAGGTATTCCTGGAGAGTGGTCACGGCATTGGGATCGCACTTGCGCTTGATCAGCCCCGGCTTGGCCAGGTCCATGAAATCCTTGCCGGTGCGGCCGGCGCGGTAGCAGGCAGTACAGAACGACGGCACATAGCCGCTGGCAGCCAGTTCGGCCACCACCTCTTCCAGCGAGCGGTGGTCGCCCAGCTGGAACTGGCCGGTGGAATCCTCATCGGCACCGTAGCCGCCAGGATTGGTGCGGCTGCCGGCCGAAATCTGCGACACGCCCAGCGCGCAGGCTTCGCGCCGCATGGCGGCCGATTCCCGCGTGGACAGGATCAGGCCGGTATACGGTACGGCCAGCCGCAGGATGGCGATGATCTTCTTGAAGTCGAGGTCGGAGACACCGGCAGGCGGTGCCTCGGACAGGGGGGCGCCTTCGGCCGGCTCGATGCGCGGCACGCTGATGGTATGCGGGCCGACGCCGAAGCGGGCCTCGAGGTGCGCGGCGTGCTGCATCAGCGACAGCAGCTCGAAGCGCCAGTCGTGCAGGCCGAACAGTACGCCCAGGCCGACATCGTCGATGCCGGCCAGCATGGCGCGGTCCATGGCCGAGCAGCGCCAGTCGAAATCGGTTTTCTGCCCGCCCAGGTGCACCCGGGCGTAGGCCGCCCGGTGATAGGTTTCCTGGAAAAGCTGGTAGGTGCCGATTTCGGCAGCCTTCAGGTCGTGGAATTGCGCCAGCTCCAGCGGTGCCACATTCACGTTCAGCCGGCGGATGTTGCCGTGCGCGTGCGTCACTGAATACACCGCCTCGATGGCATCCAGCACGTAACGGAAGCCGCCCCGGGCAGCCGGATAGCCTTCCCCGGCCACCAGCAGCACCCGCTTCTGCCCCTGGTCGATCAACTGCCGCGCCTCGTGCCGGATGTCATCCATGTCGAGCGCGTGGCGCTGGATGTCTTTGTTGGAACGGCGGAAGGCGCAGTAGGAACACTCGTTCTTGCACAGGTTGGAGATGTAAAGCGGGGCAAACAGCACCATGCGCCGGCCGTAGATCGCTTCCTTGACCTCACGGGCGGTGGCAAACAGCGCCTCGCACAGTTCGGCAGAATCGATCAGGGTCAGGGCAGCCACGTCGGCAAAATCCAGCCCCTTGAGTTCGCGGGCCCTGGCGAGGATTTCCTGCACCCGCACCGGATCGGCTACGGCGTCCGCCAGTGCGGCCTCGATGGCGGCCGGCGCCAGCCAGTCAGCCTGCGTATCGTGAAGATCAGACATGAGAACACTTTCTGTCCGGGGTACACAGCGCCCGGACGTGCAAATACCGCAATACCGCGCCGGAAGCCTCTGCGCCGCCCTGATACCGTTCAGGCGCTCGCGGACAGCCGCTTCCGGCTGCAGAAAACCGTTCTGGCTGCCGGCATAGCCATGACCGGTGGCCAGAACGGCAACCGGACGGCACGGCCGGCAAGCGGAACTAATCCTGGTGCCCACCTTCCGGCCACAGCTGCGTCAGGCAGAACTCGGCCTTGGGTTCGCGGCTGTGGTAGTGGGTGTGCAGCAGGTCATGCGCCACATGCGACAGCGGCTCGCCCAGAAAATCCTCATACAGCCGCCGGACCTGCTGGTTGCGGTGCGACTGGCGCACGGCGCGGGCCCGGTCAATGGCAAACAGCCCGGCCCGGCGTTCGCCGGCATGCTTGAGGTAGCGCTTGTTGTGGCGCAGGTGACCGCCGCCGTCGATGCAGCCACCGGGACAGGCCATCACCTCAATGAAGTCGTAACGCGCCTTGCCGGCCAGCACGGCTTCGGCCATCTGCCCGGCTGCCCGCAACCCGTGCACGATGGCCACCCGCAGGGTGCCGACGTCGCCGCCGACCTCGATGGTGGCTTCGCGCACGGATTCGTTGCCACGCACGGCCTGCACGTCGATTTCGCCCAGCTCGCGCTGGTTGACGGCGTAGTAGAGGGTGCGGATGGCCGCTTCCATCACGCCGCCGGACGCACCGAAAATGGCCCCGGCGCCGCTGTATTCGCTCATCAGCGGGTCATCGAATGCCGATGGCTCCAGCGCAGCCAGGTCCACGCCTTCGCGCCGCAGCAGGCGGGCAAATTCACGGATGGTCAGCACCACGTCCACGTCCGGCACGCCGTTGCGCCCCAGCTGCGGCCGGGCGGCTTCCTGTTTTTTTGCCGTACAGGGCATGACCGACACCACCCGCACGCGGGCGGGATCGATGCCCATGCGGGTCGGCAGCCAGCTTTTGGCCAGCGAGCCCAGACAGGCCTGCGGCGAGCGGGTGGACGACATCATCGGCAGGATGTCCGGATGGTGCTTTTCGGCGTAGTCGACCCAGCCCGGACAACAGGATGTGAAAGTGGTGCCTTCGTGCTGACGCACCCGCCCCAGCACCTCGTGGCCTTCTTCCATGATGACGAGGTCGGCGGCAAAGTTGGTGTCGAGGATCACGTCGGCACCGATGGCCCGCAGCGCGGCCACCACCTGGCCTTCGACGTTGGTGCCCGGCGGCAGGCCGAATGCCTCGCCCAGCCCCACCCGGATGGCTGGCGCGATCTGGAACACGGTGACGATGTCCGGATCGACCAGGTAATCCATGACGGTCCGGGTTTCGTCGCGCTCGGCCAGCGCGCCGGTCGGACAGACCATGACGCACTGCCCGCAGGAGACACAGTCGGACTCGCGGCGCGAGTTGCCGCCCTTGAGGGCGATGGTGGCCTGCTGGCCGCGGCCGATGAATTCCAGCGCGTCGATGTCCTGCACTTCGCGGCACACTGCCACGCAGCGCAGGCAGCGGATGCAGCGGGTAGCGTCGTAGACGATGGCCGAATGATTGGCCTGCGGCACCGGCGGCGTGGGCTCGAACTGGCAGCTGCTGAAATGCCGGTGGCTCAGGCCGACCACACTGGCCACGTCGAGCAGCTCGCAATGGCCGTGCCGCGAACAGGTAGCGCAGTCCTGGTTGTGCTCGTCCAGGATCAGCTCGACCTGGCGCCGGCGCAGTTCCTGTACGTGCGGCGTGCGGGTGAATATCTGCACGCCATCCACCATCGGCGTGTCGCAGGCGGTCACGTAGACCGGCTCCGGCTCGCCTTCGCGCTGGATGCCCACCAGGCAGACCCGGCAGGTGCCGGGCGCGTGGTGGATGTCATGCATCTCGCACAGGGTGGGGATGAAAATGCCGTTGCGGCGCGCCACTTCCAGAATGGTTTCGTTGGCGGCGAATTCGTATTCCTGACCGTTGATCCGGGCTTTCATGGCTGTACCTGTTCACGCACATTCGGCGGTCGGGACGGCGTCTTCAAGCGGCGCCCCGGTAATGACGGAGTAAATGCGGTAACACCGCAGGCAGCGGTCGGCTTCGAAATATGCCTCGGCCTGGGTGATGACCTGTTCGACTTCGGAAAAATTGCCCACCCGCTCGGCCACGTCCAGCTCGGGCAGGGTAAAGCGGTTCTTGCGCGCCAGCGGCCGGTTGAGGCTGCCGGTGGCCAGCAGGCGGTTGTCGGCCAGCAGGCGCTGCATGCGCTGGCGCGGCTGCACCGTCACGCGGCCCTGCGACAGGTACTGGACGATGCTGTGTGCAGCCTTGGCGCCCTGGCCCATGGCGTGGATCAGCGTCAGCGGCCCCAGCACGCAGTCGCCGCCGGCAAACACGCCGGTACGCGAGGTCTCCAGCGTGTCGGGATCGACCTCGATACAGCCGTAGCGGTTGACGGTGATGCCGTCGTCCGGACTCAGGGTGCCGCGGTCGACCTGCTGGCCGATGGCTGCGATCAGGTAGTCGCATGCCATGACGCGCTCGCTGCCGGGGATGCTTTCGATCTGGCTGCGCCCGCGCGAATCGGTGCCGGTCTGGCGCATTTCCACCATTTCCACGCCCGTTACCCGGCCGTTTTCGCAGATCAGCCGCGACGGGTTGTTCAGGCAGTGGAACACCACGCCTTCCTTCTCGGCCGCCTCGATTTCCTCGTGGTCGGCCGGCATGTCGTCGCGCGTGCGGCGATAGACCAGATGCACCTTGCTGGCGCCCAGCCGCACGGCCGAACGCACGCAGTCCATCGCCACGTTGCCGGCGCCGACCACCACCACCTCGCCCTTCAGCTCGAACGGGATGTGGTATTCCACCTGGTCGTGCACGGCACGCAGGAAGTTGATGCCCGAGTAGTAGCCGTCGGCGGACGGATCTTCGCCGGCAATGCCCAGCAGCGAACCCTGGCGGGCGCCATACCCCAGGAATACCGCGTCGTAGCCCTGGCTGAACAGGTCGCTGACCGAATAGTCCTGCCCCAGCCGCCGGCCGTAGCACAGACGGCCGCCCAACCGCTGGATGGCGTCTTCGGATTCGGCCCGCAGCACGTCCTTGGGCAGGCGGTAGCTGGGGATGCCGACCGAGGCCATGCCACCGGCCTTGTCCTGCATTTCCAGCACGTCCACGTCAATGCCCTTGCGCAGCAGCTGGTAGGCACAGGTGATGCCGGCACCGCCGGCGCCCACCACCGCCACCCGTTTTTTCTGCGCCAGTGCCGGCGTGCGGATGCGGCTCTTGTCGAACAGGCTCTGGCCGGCCTGGTAACCGCGGTCGGCAGCAAAGCGCTTGAGCATCTTGATGCCTACGGCACCGTCCACCAGCCGCCGCCGGCAGGCCTGTTCGCAAAAGCGTACGCAGACCCGGCCGCAGGTGGCCGCCAGCGGATATTTGTCGAGGATGACGCCCAGCGCATAGGCCGGGTTGCCGGCGCGGATGTGGTCGATGTAGCGCGGCACGTCGAGCTTGGCCGGACAGGCTTCGATGCAGGGTGCCGTCACGTAGACCATGCCCGGCTGCGCAGCCGGCACGCCGCCGGATCTGGCTTCGGCAGCAAAGACTTCCGGGAAATGCCGGATGGCAGCGGCCAGCGCCAGGGTACAGGTGCGCCCGAGGCCGCACAGCGAGCTTTCGGCCACCAGGCTGGCCAGCTCGAGGATGGTGGGCAGGCTGCGGTCGGTCAGTCTGCCGCGTTGCAGGGCTTCCAGTTCGTCCAGGAGCTTGCGCGTGCCGATGCGGCACGGCGCGCACTTGCCGCATGATTCGTCCACTGCCCGCTGCATGTACTGGCGAAAGGCATCGACGAGGCTGGCTGCGGGATCAAACACCAGAAAGCCGCGGTCGGCGACAAACACCCGTACCGGGTTGTCCGGTGCAAACTGCTCCAGTCCGCTGACCGGCAACGGTGTGGCGTCCTGCCCGTTGCGGCAGTCGTACACCTGGTCGTCCCATACTCCGTATTGCAACGTATCCAATTCGTCCTCCGTCTGCGCCCTGCGCGGTTGATCCTGATCGTCGAGCCGTCCGTACCGGCAGGTGTCATGAAGGGGGGGGGCCGCCGCTGCGCCACCGGCAAGTACGGCGTTGCGGCGGGCAAAATGCGGGGCATCACCCCAGCCTTCGCGGCCGATGCGCCGACCGGCGCCGGCGATGCGCTGCGCCAGGCAGGCGGCACAGGCTTCGGGCTGGTCGTCGAGGCACGGCTTGCCGTCGTAAAGCTGGTAGTGCCGCCGCACGCCAGGCGGCGTGGTCTGCGGCATCATCACGTTGGCGCCGCAGCGCAGCGCGCGCTCGCGTCCCTGCGGATCAAGCGTCTGCAAGGCGGTCGTGGCGGCGATGTTGGCGTCGCGCAGCAGCAGGCGTGCCACGGCGATCATGCGCAGGGTCCAGTCCAGCCGGGTGGCAACCGGCGGCACCGGCCAGTCATCCGGCATGGCCGAGCGGGTGTGCGGGATGTAGGGGCCCATGCCGATCATGTCGACATCGAGGGCGGCAAACATGCACAGGTCGTGCGCCAGGTCGGCCAGCGTCTGGCCGGGAATGCCGATCATCACGCCGGTGCCGACCATGAAGCCGGTATCGCGCAGCGCGTGCAGGCATTCGAGGCGGGCGGCAAAGGTCTGTGACGGCGGGTGCAGCCGGGCAAACAGGGACGGCGAGAAGGTTTCCATGCGCAGCAGGTAGCGGTGGGCGCCGGCTTCGCGCAGGCGCGCGTAATCGGCGCGGGACTGCTCGCCCACGCTGAGCGTGATGCCCAGCCCGTCCGGCAGCCGCTCGCTGCGGGTCGCTGATTTGATGGCATGCAGGACATCCACCAGCCCGTCGATGAAACGGCGGTCACGCCGTTCACCCGCTTGCAGCACGATGGAACCGTAGCCCTGCTTCACGCACCAGAGCGCGGTCCCGACGATGTCGTCGGGCGTCAGCGTGTAGCGCGGCAACTGCCGGTTACCCTTGCGGATGCCGCAGTACAGGCAGTCGCAGGCGCACACGTTGGAAAACTCGATCAGCCCGCGCAGCTGCACGTCAGCGCCGCAATGGTGCAGCAGGGCGTCCTCGGCAGCCTGGCGCAGCGCCTCCTGTTCGTCCGGCGAACCGGCAGACAGCACGGCCAGCACGTCGGCAGGCTGCACGGCACACCCGCTGCGCAGCTTTTGCAAACCAGAGGAAAATTCGGCACGAGTCGACACGCTGTGGGCTTCAGGGACAATCCAGAGATGACCAACGATAGCGCAAGCACAAAATCCAGTCATTAGAATTGTCTAATTTTCCTATATTCAAGGGCGAATTCACGTAAAAACAAGGGTTTTTGCCAGCGCTGATAATTCATGCCTTCAACATTGCGGCAACCGCCAGCGCACAGTCTGGTCAGGCTCCGGGCTTTCAGGACCAGACCGGCGTGGCAGCCAGTGCCATGCGCACGAATCCACTGAGGCCCGCGTGACCGCCGGATGCATCACCGGGCGGGCGACCCGGAATCAACCTGTCCTTGCCGGAAAACGCCGCCGTTTCTGCCGGCCCGGCAACGTGGTCCGTCGCCGTCAGGTTCTGCTCGCCAGCCACCACCAGCTCCGGCACACTGTAAGGTCAATAAAAATGACCATAAAAAAGGATTCCGCCATGCACAGGCTTGTGGCATTCGGACTGATGTTGGCCACCACCACGCTGCATGCCGCCGGCAGCGAACGCTTTGTCCGGCAGCTGGAACTGCCGTCCGGGCAGTTGCTGCGGGTGGCCGAAGGCGAACAGGAGCCGCGCTCGATCGGCAGCTTCAGCGTGCTGCTGTACGACACGCTGCCGGGCAGCCCGGACACCCGCCTGTTCGTCAGCGGCCTGGTCGTGCCGCGCGACGGCACGCTGGAAAGCGCCAGACTGGTGCCGCTTGACGCCGATGCCCGCCCGGAACTGGTGGTGCGCATCCGCTCGGCCGGCAGCGGCAGCTACCTGTCGGCTTATGCGTTCATGATCGACCGCAACGGACTGCGCCAGCTGGTCAGCGTGGCCGGCCTGCCGCCTGATGCCGATGCAGTGGCCGCCCTCCGGTCACGGTTGGCAGGCCAGCCGGCCGGCATGCCCTGATGCCGCTGCCGGCAAAGCTGCTGTTTGGCGTCGCACCCGTGGAAGGGGTTTTTGCTGCATTTCACGGTACCATCAGGCGCATTGACCAGATATTCCACCGACAAGCCGCACCATGACCCTGTTTGCCCTCTCCCAAGCCCTGATCGTCGTCGCCATGGTTTTTGACGTGATGACGTTCCAGTTCCGCGAACGGCGGCATGTGGTCTATTGCATGGTAGCGGCCCAGATCCTGATTGCCGCGCACTTCGGCCTGCTGGACCAGTGGACTGCCGTGCTGGTGATCACCATTGCCGCCATTCGCAACCTGGTCAGCCTCAAGGTGCGCTCGGCCCGGCTGATGTGGCTGTTCATCACCCTGGCCGTGGCGGTGACGGCGTTTACTTGGAGCGGTCCGCTGAGCCTGCTGGCCTGTGTCGGATCAGCCCTGCCCAACCTGGCCATGTTCAGCCCGAACGACCGGCGCATGCGCAAGCTGCTGATGGTCAGCACCGCCATCTGGATTGCCCACAATGCACTGGCAGGCTCGCCGATGGCGACCCTGATGGAGGTGTGCTATCTGGCCGGCAACCTGGTGGGTTACTGGCGCATTTACGGCCGTCGCCAGACCGCAGCCGCCGGTGAGCAGCCTCCCGCCCACTGATCTCCGGCAACCCGCCACCTCCCTGGCGGCCACGCAAATGCGTACCCCCCGTCGAGGGGCAGGACGACACTGATGCATGACCCATGCGGTTGCGGGTGCGGGTGCGGGTGCGGGTGCGGGTGCGGGTGCGGGTGCGGGTGCGGGTGCGGGTGCGGGTGCGGGTGCGGGTGCGGG
>JAGPIM010000245.1 GCA_018055005.1 Laribacter sp. | reverse complement strand
GTAAAAAATTCGATCAGCGTTTGCAGGATGTCCATCAGCAGGCAGTACGGAAAATCCGGTAGGAAAAGGTGGGGAACCACAACAGAAACAACTAACACACTGATACTATCACAGCCCTCCAGAACCGCCTTTGCGGTGCCTTAAATCGATCTCCCATGACACGTCCGATCCGCGCGACCCTCGATCTGGCCGCTATCCGTCACAATTATCAACAAGCCAAAGCCTGTTCTCCGGAAAGTTTTGCCTTTGCCGTCATCAAGGCCGATGCCTACGGCCATGGTTACGAACAGGTCGCGGCCGCGCTGGCCGGTCTGGCCGATGGTTTTGCCCTCATCAACATCGAGCAGGCCCGCGCCTTGCGTGAGGCCGGGCTGCGACAGCCGATCCTGTTGCTGGAGGGCTGCTTTGACCGTGCCGAACTCGAAGAAGCCGCCCGGCTGCAACTGACGGTGCCGTTTCATGCCGCGCACCAGTTCGACTGGCTGGAGCGGGGCGCTTTGCCCGCTCGGCTTGAAGTCATGCTCAAGCTCAATACCGGCATGAACCGGCTGGGATTCCGCCCCGAAGAGGCGCCGCGCGCCGCAGCCTGGTTGCAGGTGCGCAACGACATCCGTCTGGCGGGGCTGATGACCCACTTTGCCACGGCTGACGGCGCACCCGGCATTGCCACCCAGTTGTCCCGCTTTGACGAAGTCAATGCCTCGCTCGGTCTGCCTTCGTGTGTGGCCAATTCAGCGGCGCTGATGCGCCATCCGGCCAGCCGGCGGCAGTATGTACGTCCGGGCATCATGCTTTACGGCGCCAGTCCGTTTGCCGACCGGTCGGCTGCCGAGCTGGGGCTGCGGCCGGCCATGCGACTGGAGGCTGACATCATTGGCGTGCAGTCGTTGCAGCCTGGCGATGCCGTCGGTTATGGGGCGACATTCGTGGCCGACCGGCCGATGCGCATTGGTGTGGTGGCCTGTGGTTATGCCGATGGCTATCCGCGCGTAGCGCCGGCCGGTACGCCCTGTGCGATCGGCGGTCAGCCTGCCCGGCTGGTGGGGCGGGTGTCGATGGACATGCTTACCATTGATCTCACCGGCCTGCCCCAGGCTGGTGTCGGAGACCGGGTGACGCTGTGGGGCGGTGACGGCGTGTCGATCGACGACGTGGCCACGGCGGCCGGGACCATCGGTTATGAACTGATGTGCGCTTTGGCTCCACGTGTGCCGCGTAGGGTGGTTGGGGTCTGAGTGCAGGCCAGCCTGTCTGTGCTTCAGGCCTGGCTGGAGGTGATCTGCTCGTTCCAGGTGCCGTCGTGGGCTGGAACCAAAGAGGCTGCGTAGGCCTGTGATGCCGGTGTTGTGCCGTGCGGTCCGGCTGCATGACTGGTCGTGCGGGCAGGCTATTGGCCGGCGTTCCTTTTGACTGAATCTCTTTGGCGGGGTGCTGCCGGACGGGCGAGCTGCCAGGGTCCGGCTAATCCTGATGCCATGGTTTGCCTGGTGGTTGCCGTGTGCGAACCGGGGGCAGTCTGGTGACAGACGGGTGGCCCCTCCCGGTATCCGCATAAAAGACGGATGCCCTTTGGGGCATCCGTGTATGCAATAACGGGTTCAGGCCTGTATGCCGTCAGTCCGGATTTCTGCGCTGGCAGAGACAGTTACGGTCCGGCTGGGCGCTAGATCGTGCGTGAGTACCTGGCTTTGGTCGTGCGTTCGCGCAGGTGGCGATCAAAGACCATGGCGATGGTCCGGATCAGGAAGCGTCCCTTGGGCGTGATGGTGATCCACTCTTCGTCCATCGTGAGCAATCCCAGACTGGCATAGTCGGCCAGGCGTTCCAGTTCGGGCGCGAAGTATTGCCGGAAGTCGATGCCGAAGCTTTCTCCCATGGCATCCATCGACAGGGCGAAGCGGCACATCAGGGCCTGGATGACGGCCCGGCGCAGCAGGTCGTCCGCTGACAGGTGCATGCCGCGCATGACCGGAAGATGGCCGGCATCCAGCGCAGCATAGTAGCGCTCGATGTCCTTTTCGTTCTGGTGGTAGCTGGCGCCGACCTTGCCGATGGACGATACGCCGATGGCAATCAGGTCATGGTCGGCGTGGGTGGAGTAGCCCTGGAAATTGCGCTGCAGGCGTCCTTGTCGCAGGGCAACTGCCAGGTCGTCGTCCGGCAGGGCAAAGTGGTCCATGCCGATGAAAACATAACCGGCATCGGTGAAGGTCTGTACTGCCATTTGCAGGATGTCGAGCTTGGCCGATGGTGACGGAAGGTCTGCCTCGTTGATGCGCCGCTGCGGCATGAACAGGGTGGGCAGGTGTGCATAGTTGTAGAAAGCCAGCCGGTCCGGGCGGATTTCGAGCACAGTTTCCAGTGTGGTCCGTACCGATTCGAGTGTCTGGTGCGGCAGACCGTAGATCAGGTCGATGCTGACGGACTTGAAGCCGCTGGCTCGTGCCGCATCAATGACTGCGCGGGTTTCTTCCAGACTCTGGATACGGTTGACGGCTGCCTGTACTTGCGGGTCAAAGTCCTGTACACCGACCGACATGCGGTTGAAACCGAGGTTGGCCAGGTGCTTGACGTTGTCGGGCGTGACTTTGCGCGGATCGATTTCGATCGAGTATTCGCCATGCGGCACGAGCTGGAAATGACGACCGATTGCCTGCATCAGGCGCGTCATCTGTGCATCCGACAGGAAGGTGGGCGTACCCCCGCCAAAGTGGAGCTGGGCCAGCTGCGGGTGACCTTGCAGGTACTCGGCATGCAGGGCCAGTTCGCGCTCGAGATAATCCAGATAGGTATCTGCGCGTGACTTGTCTTTGGTGATGATCTTGTTACAGGCGCAGTAGTAGCAAACGGTATTGCAGAAAGGAATATGAGCGTATAATGATACGCCTCGGGCACAGGCGCCGATTTGCCTTTGTTTCAGCCAATGGTGATAATCGGCCTCGCTGAATGCATCAGTAAAACGATCCGCTGTGGGGTAGGAGGTGTAGCGGGGGCCGCTTCCATCGAGTTTTTCGATCAGTTCGCGGTCAAAAACGAACTGCACAGGCGTGATGCCTGATTCAGTAAAATTTGTCATCTGGGTATACCTTTCAGGCACTGCTGTACTTTGCCTGAGTG
>JAGPIM010000100.1 GCA_018055005.1 Laribacter sp. | reverse complement strand
CTGTGGGTTTCCACAAGCGCTCACACTTATCGGTTGTTCGTTTGTTAAAGAGCTTTCCGGACCAGCCGGCGCTGCGTCGTGCAGCGAGGTGGCGAACTATACCCACCTCAACACACTCCGTCAACACGACATCAGGACGTTTTTTTCAAAAACCATGAAAAAACCATTAACAACCTGAATCAAAAGCAAAAATTTTTGCCATCAGCCGGACGGGCAGAAACAAAACCTGCACGCACCGGCTGACAGGGTGAGCAACCAGCCGGATATCAGCTGCGGTAATCCGCGTTGATCCGCACATAGTCATACGAATAATCGCAGGTCCAGACCGTAGCACTGGCCTCACCCCGGTGCAGGCAGACCCGGATGGTGATGTCGCTCTCCTTCATGACCCGCTGGCCATCCTCTTCACGGTAGTCCGGATGCCGCCCGCCCTGAGCCGCCACCAGCACTTCGTTCAGATAGAGCTCTAGCGTCGAGGTATCGAGATCCTCCACACCGGCGTAACCGATTGCCGCCAGCAAGCGGCCCAGATTGGGGTCTGATGCAAAAAACGCGGTCTTGACCAGCGGCGAATGCGCAATCGCAAAGGCAATCTGTTTGCACTCGGAGCGGCTGCGGCCACCTTCAACCACCACCGACATGAACTTGGTCGCACCTTCGCCGTCACGGGCCATGGCCTGCGCCAGTTCGACTGCCACTTCCATGATGACCGACTGTAACAATCGGGCTTCTGCGCTGTTCATGTCGCTGATTTCGGCCATGCCGGCCTGCCCGGTCGCCATCAGGATGAAGCTGTCGTTGGTCGAGGTGTCCCCGTCTACCGTCACGCAGTTGAACGAGTGCTCGGTCACTTCGGCCAGCATCTGCTGCAAGACCGGTTGTGCGACTTTCGCATCCGTTGCCACAAAACCGAGCATGGTCGCCATGTTCGGGTGAATCATGCCCGAGCCCTTGGTCATGCCGGTCACACTAACCTTGACGCCATGGATCACGACCTGACGCGACACGGCCTTGGGCACGGTATCGGTCGTCATGATGGCACTGGCAGCATCCAGCCAGTCGGCCGGCTGACGCCGGGGCAGACCGGCAATGATGCGCTCGACCGGTAGCGGCTCCAGAATCACGCCGGTCGAGAACGGCAGTACCTGTTCCGGCGTAATGCCAAGCTCCTCGGCCAGCACAGCACAGGTCAGCCGCGCATGTTCACGCCCGCTGGCTCCGGTACCGGCATTGGCATTGCCGGTATTGACCACCAGCGCCCGGATGCCCTTTCCGGCAGCCAGATGCTCCCGGCACAAAACCACCGGTGCGGCACAAAAACGGTTCTGGGTGAACACTCCCGCCACGGTACTGCCGGGTGCCAGCTCCATTACCAGCAGGTCACGGCGATTGGCGTAGCGCACGCCCGCCTCGGCCACGCCTAGCGTGACACCGGCAACCGGCAACAGACGGGAACGATCGGGAACAGACAGATTGACAGGCATGAGCCACTCCACACGCATTCAGACATGACGCAGGATTGTAGCCCGGCCGCCACGCATTGCGTGCGGCATCAATCATCGGTATCGCGCAATACCGCCAGCACATCCTCGCCATAGCGCGCCAGCTTGCTGTCCCCCAGACCATAAATCTGCCGCAGCCCTTCTTCACACTCCGGGCGCTGCTCGACCAGCTCGCGCAAGGTGCGGTCGGAAAAAACCGCGTAGGCCGGCACGTTGTGGGCATCAGCAGTTTCCTTGCGCCAGCGGCGCAAGGCCTGCCACAGCCGTTCTTCCCGCTCGGTACGCAGCCAGCGCTCGGCCTCGCCGCCCATCCGCGACACTTTCTTGTCGTCACGCACCGGCTTGAGCCAGACCTGCTCCTCGCCACGCAGTACGGTACGGCAGCGGTCGGTCAGGCGCAGCACCTGATAGTGGGTCACGTCGACCTGCAGATAACCCTGCGCTACCAGTTGCCGCACCAGTGAACGCCAGCCGCGCTGCGACAGCTCGCGTCCGATGCCGAACGTACTCAGATGCTGGTGTCCCCGACTGGTCACCGTTTCGCTTTCGCGCCCCAGCAGGATGTCGATGACGTGATTGGCCGCGGCCCGCTGGCTGACGCGATAGACACACGACAGCAGCTTCTGCACCTGCACGGTCATGTCCTGCGTCACCGGCGGATGCATGCAGTTGTCGCACTTGCCGCACGGCGCCATGGTTTCGCCAAAATGCGCCAGCAACAACTGGCGCCGGCAGCCGGCGGTTTCGCAATACGCCAGCATGGCATCCAGCTTGGACAGTTCGACCCGGCGCCGGACTTCATCCTGGTCGCCGTCAAAGATCATCTGCTGCAACTGCACCATGTCGGTCAGGCCATAGCACAGCCAGCTGGAGGCCGGCTGGCCGTCGCGCCCGGCCCGGCCAGATTCCTGGTAGAAATTTTCCGGACTCTTGGGCAGGTCCAGGTGCGCCACAAAACGCACGTCGGGCTTGTCGATACCCATGCCGAAAGCAATGGTCGCCACCATGACCACGCCCTCTTCCCGGATGAAACGTGTCTGCGTGGCCTCGCGGGTACGCGCGTCAAAACCGGCGTGGTAAGCCATGGCATCAATGCCGTTTTCGCGCAGGAAAGCCGCGGTATCCTCCACCCGCTTGCGCGACAGGCAGTAGACGATACCGCTGTGGCCGGCGTGTTCCTGGCGGATGAAGCGCAGCAGTTGCTGCTTGGCCTGGTGCTTTTCGACCACGGCATAGCTGATGTTCGGCCGGTCGAAACTGGACAGGAACACCCGAGCATCCGCCAGCCCCAGATAGTGCAGGATCTCCTCCCGCGTATCCGGGTCGGCCGTGGCCGTCAGCGCCAGCCGTGGCACATCGGCAAAGCGTTCGGCCAGCACGCCGAGCTGCCGGTATTCAGGCCGGAAATCGTGCCCCCACTGGCTGACACAGTGTGCTTCGTCGATGGCAAAAAGGCCGATCGGCAATGAGGCCAGCCAGTCGAGAAAGCGTCCGGACAGCAAGCGTTCCGGCGCCACGTACAGCAGTTTCAGCTCGCCGGCCTGTACGCGCCGGGCCACTGCCCGCGCCGCATCGGCGTCCTGGGTCGAGTTGAGGAAGGCGGCCGGCACGCCCAGTTCGGACAGCGTGGCCACCTGGTCCTGCATCAGCGCAATCAACGGGCTGACCACCACGGTCAAGCCCGGGCGCAGCAGGGCCGGAATCTGGAAGCACAACGATTTGCCGCCACCGGTCGGCATCAGGACCAGTGCGTGGCCGCCACTGGCGACGTGGGTGATGATGTCGGCCTGGGGACCGCGAAAATCCGGGTAGCCAAAAACAGTGTTCAGCAGATGGCGCGCTTCGGCCAGCAGGGAGTCGGGAGATTTCACCCGGCCATTCTACGGAATTCGGGCGACAAGGTCGCGCCGGCAGTCGCCGTGTGCCACACTTGCGCCATTTGAAAAGCGACGGATTTCAGGAGGAAAACGTGATCCGCACTCTTGCCCTGGCCACGGTGGTCAGCCTGTTCGCTGCTGGCTGCGCCAGCCAGACCGCCCCGGGCGGCAAAGCCCCCGGTACCCGCCCCGGCCCGCAGGATGCCGAGTGGAAAAACCTCGGCGTCACCCCCAACGGGAACGTGATGAACGAAATCGACATGCTGTCGGTGAAGAAAAGCGGACAACAGGTCACCTTCCGCGACCGCAAGACCATCTTCAACCTGAAAAAAGAGAACTTCGGCGACACGCCGCGTCACAAGCAGTCGGTCAACACCTGGCAGATCGATTGCCAGGCACGCACCTACCGGCTGACCGCCATGCAGCTCTTCGACGAAAACGGCCGGCAGATCGGCAGCTACTCGTATAATGACCGACAGATAAAACCCGCAGCAATCATTCCCAATTCGGCCAGCTGGCAGCAGATGCAGGTCGTTTGCAAATAACGAAAGGGCAGCGATGACGGCCATCCGGCGTGTGGTATTCAACCAGAAAGGCGGGGTCGGCAAGTCCACCCTGACTGCCAACCTCGCCGCCATCGCCGCCCGGCACGGCCAGCGCGTCCTGGTCATCGACCTTGACCCGCAGGGCAACCTGAGCCACTACCTGCTCGGCGATGCCCTGCCGGACACCCAGGCCGAACACTCGCTGCTGCACTGGTTCGACCAGACCCTGAGCTTCAGCCTGTTTCCCAGACCGACCGACAGCTTCCTGCACGCCACGCCGTTTCCGCAGCTCACACTGATGGCTTCCCATCCGGGCTTGGGTGAACTCGCGCCCAAGCTGGAAGCGCGCTACAAGATGTTCAAGCTGCGCGACCTCTTGGCCGAGCTGTCCGACCGTTTTGACGAAATCTGGATCGACACGCCACCTGCCCTCAATTTCTTCAGCCGTTCCGCCCTGATCGCCTGCGACCGCTGCCTGATACCGTTCGATTGCGACAGCTTCGCCCGCCAGGCGCTTTACCAGCTAATGGACAACGTGGCAGAAATCCGCGCCGACCACAATCCGGACCTGCGGGTCGAAGGCATCGTGGTCAACCAGTTCCAGCCACGCTCCAGCCTGCCGGTACGCCAGGTGGCCGAGCTGGAAGCCGAAGGCCTGCCGATCTGCCGCCAGCGGATCTCCAGCTCGGTCCGCATCCGCGAATCGCACGAAGCCTGCAAGCCGCTGATCCATCTGGACGCCCGCCACAAGCTCACCGGCGAGTTTGCGGCCCTGTACCAGGAACTCAGCGGATGCCAGGTCCCGCAGCACGACTGAATCCTGCCGCCGGAACAGCTGCGCCAGAAAACCGTCAGGTCCGGAACATGACCTGAATCAGGAGCGAATACTCCCCCTCATCACGCCATGCGTATATGAGGGGCTTCTTTACGCTCTCGCCAAAGTGTTGAGAGCGTAACCGGCATTCTCGGTTTGCCGGGAGAACTTTTGTCTTCCGGCAACCGCTCGTCCTTGCGGCGAGTCGGTTTTTGCTGCATGACCCAGTACCGTGCGCCAATGTTGTAACTGGCATTAAGGTCGCAGTTGTAGCGTTTGCCGCTGGCAAACGTCGCTAATTCGTATTGGCGTGAATCACGCCGGAGCTTGCCCGATCCGTCAAACGCCCACGACGAGGTGCCGCGTGCGTACACATAGCGCACCTTTCCGCCCGCTTCCGCAAACTTGGCTTCAACCAGACTCGCCAGCCTGCGATGTAGCCAATGGTGGAAACGCTGACGCAGCGCACTCCGCTTCGCTCCCGCCTTTGGCCGCCACCCCTGTAGCTTTTCCAGCACGATGATCTGGACGCCTTGCGCGAGCGCGAAATTGACGATTTGCCGCGAGACGGTTTGCGAAATGTGCTCGTTGATTCGCTGCACGCGGAGATATAGCCCACGACAGAATCCACGATGCAGTTTGCCGGTCTTGCGGGCTTTGCAACGGATCAGGTCGCACCGCTTGTTGCGTCGGTCTATGTCCGCTGCCGGATGAAAGAACATCCGGCCAGCGACAGTGCCGACAGATGAAACGACACTGGCAACCGCCAGCGTATTAATACCCAGATTGACAGCCAGTACGCGGTCTGTGGCGGAGCGGGGCGGGGCGGCGGCGTAATCGCCACCGGCACCGACAGATGGCACGCGCCCTTATGCACGATCAGGCAGGGGGATTTGACCTGCCCGATAAGATGCCGATGCCGAACTCTGGCGATCGGGATGTCGTGCCACAACCACTCACGCCCGTCCCACAGCTTGAGACTGGCGACGGTGTACTGCGCATCCAGCTTGAACTGCTGCCCGCGATACATGACAGGGTAGCATCCCGCCTGCGGATTTAAAGACGGGTGGCCGAGTGCTGCGGCGTGATCGTGCGCCACCCTGCCAATCGCGGTAGCGGGTCAGGTAGCTGGAAACCTGACCGTGCGCAAATTCGATGGCGGCTCTGCGCAAGTAGGACGGGAACTTGTAGAACTTCTGCGCGAAATAGCGATGACGCGGCGAAGGATTTTTGGCGGTAGGGTGAACCAGCCGTTCCACGGCAAGCGCAAAGCTGGATGCCCGGTTGAGTGCAGGCCAATTATTGAGCACCACACAAGACAGGGCGCGGCAGAACGCACGGTACTGATGCAAGGTTTGTTGCATCATCTGCCGTTGCGACGCCGTGGCTTGCAAGGGCCACTTGTCTGTCCGCATGATGGGTTTGCTCATGATGGAATATGAGGTGATGTAACATGGATGCTGCAAGTCTAAAAACCTGCAATCACAGTGCTTTCCGGCTTTACTATCATTTGGTGTTGTCAATGAAGTATAGACACAAATGTTTGACGCCGGCCATGCTGGACAGGCTGGAAGCCCTCTTTCGTGAACTGCTGGTCAAGTGGTCGTGCGAACTGATCGAGTTTGGCGGCGAAGCGGATTATGTGCATGTGCTGTTTGAGGCAAATCCGACGATCAGACCGTCTGATCTGGTCAAGAACCTGAAATCGGTGACGGCACGGCACATGCGAAAGGATTTCGCTCGTGAACTTGCGCCGTATTACTGGAAACCGCTGTTCTGGAATAATGCATATGCGTTGATTAGCGTGGGTGGTCGCGCCAATATCGAAACGTTGCTGCGGTACATTGAAAACCAGAACGACCCGAGAAAACAGGTCGCACCGCCGCTTGACTAACGCATGACGCTGCGCGTTCATGCGTGGGATGCGCGGCAGGGATACTCAAGTACGACATAACCAAACTGACAATCCGTTGAAACACCTACGTCATGCGCGGCTTTTACAGTCGCGCTTCGTTTTTTGATTCAACCTGATTGTCCTGAAGAAAGGTCGTACATGAACAACAGACTGCTTGCCGCCAGCCTCATTGCTGCCTGCGCCATACCGCCTGCGGCCCAGGCCAATGTCGAGATTTACGGTTTTGCCAGCGCCAGCGTCGAATCAGTCAAGGCAACCGGCGCCACCCAGCCCTCGCAGGATGTCAGCTCGACCACCCGCATTTCCAGCAACGCATCCCGGCTGGGCTTCAAGGGCAAGGAGGACATGGGCAATGGCATCAAGGCCGTCTGGCAGGTCGAGCAGACCATCAACCTTGACGGCGACGGTACCGGCAGCTGGGCCACCCGCAACAGCATGGTGGGCCTCGACTTCAGCCAGTTTGGCACCATCATGCTCGGCAACTACGACAGCGCAGCCAAGCAGCTGGTCAAGCCGGTCAACCCGTTGCCCGACACCATTGCCGACATGTGCAACAAAAGCGTGTTCTGCAATGGCGACGACCGCCTGAAAAACTCGGTGCAGTACCGCAGCCCTGACTGGAACGGCTTCAGAATGGGCCTGTCGTACGGCGCCGGCGAACAGAGCCCGGACACCAGCGGCCGCCAGGATGCCTACAGCGTTGCCGCAGCCTATACCGCCGGTGGCCTGAATCTGGGCCTCGGTTATACCCTGCGACAGGATGCGGTTGCCCGCAATCTCGACAAGTCCTACGTCAAGGCAGTCATCAACTACACCCTGCCCGGCATCGGTACCCGCATCGGTGCCGGCTGGGAGCGGCGCACACTGGAGCAGGCAACGGGAGGCGACAAGAGCCAGAATGGCTGGCTGGTCGGTGCCAGTCACCAGTTTGGCGCAGTGGGTGCCGGCCTGGCCTACGCCTCCATGAACGATTCGGGCAACGGCGCCGAAGACGGCGCTTCGCAATGGACGGTTTCGACCACTTACAACCTCTCCAAGCGTACGCAGACCTACGCCTACTACACCCGCATCGACAACGATGCCCAGGCCCGGTTTGACCTGCCCAACAACAAGATCGACGGCATCGGTGCCGGCTCCAGTCCGACCGGCTTCGGTGTCGGCATCAAGCACGTCTTCTGAATCATCCCCGACCCAATAACCGCCCGGCCTCTGGCCGGGTTTTTCATGCCCTCCATCCGTCAGCCCCCTCAATTCCGGTCAAATAAACTGGCATTGCAAGATAACGTGGTCAGTTGCCCTGCCACATCATTCAATATAAGTATATTTGTCTTTTGTGAAATTATTTAATACATTCGCGCCACGATACCGGGCAATCCGCTGGAACCACGCCCGGAGTCTCCCATGAGGGCACAGACCCTCAGGACCGCCAGCCGCACAGCCCCTGACCGGGCTGTTGTCATATTC
This sequence comes from Laribacter sp., assembly GCA_018055005.1. Classification (GTDB taxonomy): domain Bacteria; phylum Pseudomonadota; class Gammaproteobacteria; order Burkholderiales; family Aquaspirillaceae; genus Laribacter. The sequence goes on along the minus strand of JAGPIM010000100.1, from coordinate 2,093 downwards.
AGTTCAGGGAAACATCATGAAGCTCATTACCCGCCTGCTTGCCGGCATTGCCGGCGGCCTGCTCGCCGGCCTGTATGCGCCAGAATTCGTCGTCCAGCTGCTGGCCACGTTCAAGGGGCTGTTCGGCCAGTTCATCGGCTACACCATCCCCCTGCTGATCCTGTTTTACGTCCTGTCCGGCATCGCCAATCTGGAACGCGGTGCCGGCAAGCTGCTGGGTGCCACGGTGGGCATTTCCTATGCCTCGACCGTCTGCGCCGGCTTTCTGGCGTTTTTTGCCGCCAGCACCATCGTGCCGCATGTCCTGACCGCCGGCTCGGCGCCGGACAAGGTCGCCGCCATTGCACCGTTCTTCAAGTTTGAAGTGGCACCACTGTTGAGCGTCACCACCGCGCTGGTCACTGCGTTCGTGTTCGGCATCGGCATTGCCGTCACCCGTGCCGACAAGCTCAAGGGCGTGGTCGACCAGGGGCGCGACATCATCGAACTGGTACTGGGCAAGATCATCATCCCGTTCCTGCCGCTCTACATCGCCTCGGTGTTTGCCGGCATGGCCGCCCAGGGTACGGTGTTCCAGACCTTCAAGACCTTCGGCCTGGTACTGGCCATCGCCATCAGCATGCAATGGCTGTGGCTGGCCGTGCTGTTCGGCCTGTCGGCGCTGACCACCGGCCGCAATCCGCTGAAAATGATCGCCACCATGATGCCGGCCTACTTCACCGCACTGGGCACCATGTCGTCAGCCGCCACCATTCCGGTGACGATGCGCCAGACCCGCCAGCTCGGGGTGTCCGAAAGCATCACCGGCTTTGTCGTGCCGCTGGGCGCCACCATCCACATGTGCGGCAGCATCATTTCGATCGTGACCGGCTCCACCGCCGTAATGTTCCTGATGCCGGACTTGATGACGCCGACCTGGTCGAGCATGGTGCCGTTCATCCTGGTGCTGGGTGTCACCATGGTGGCCGCCCCGGGTGTGCCGGGTGGTGCCGTGATGGCCGCACTGGGCCTGCTGACCTCGATGCTCGGCTTTGGCGAAACTGCCGCCGCCCTGATGATTGCCCTGCACATTGCCCAGGACAGCTTCGGTACCGCCTGCAACATCACCGGCGACGGTGCGATTGCCACTCTGGTCGACCGCATTGCCGGCCGCCGGCGCGCCGCCACCGCGGCCGACGAAGGGCTGGAAGCATTGCCCGCCAGCGAAGTGGCCGCAGAATCAGCCCAGGCCTGACCTGCACGCCATTCAACCGCCCCGCACCACGCGGGGCTTTTTCATGCCCGGAGAAACTGCTCGCGTCCGGACAGCCAGCGCGCCAGATGCCGCTCGACCACGTCCGGGTGCTGCTCCAGTAGAACCGGCGCCCAGTGCTTGGCCGATTCCAGCAGCTCGGCATCACGCTCGGGATCGGCAAACCGCAGCAACGGCGCGCCGCTCTGGCGGGCACCGAGAAACTCGCCCGGCCCGCGGATGTGCAGGTCCTGGCGGGCAATCTCGAAGCCGTCGGTATGTTGGTAGATCACCTTGAGGCGCGCCTTGGCGATCTCGGACAGCGGCTCTTCGAACAGCAGCACGCAGCGGCTGGCATGCTCGCCGCGGCCGACCCGGCCGCGCAGCTGGTGCAGTTGTGCCAGCCCCATGCGTTCGGCGTGCTCGATCACCATCAGGGTGGCATTCGGTACGTCGACACCGACCTCGATCACCGTAGTCGCCACCAGCAGCTGTACTACGTTCTGCTGGAACGCCGCCATGACCGCTGCCTTTTCGTCCGGCTTCAGGCGGCCATGTACCAGCCCGACCACGACACCAGGCAAGGATTCAGCCAGCTCTTCGAACGTCGCCACGGCATTTTGCAGCTCCAGCGTTTCGCTTTCCTCGATCAGCGGGCAGACCCAGTACGCCTGGCGGCCGGCGTCGATCTCCTTCCGGATGGCGGCCATGACGTCATGACGCCGGGAGGTGGAGATCAGCTTGGTCTGGATCGGCGTGCGCCCCGGCGGCAGTTCGTCGATCACCGACACGTCGAGGTCGGCAAAATAGCTCATGGCCAGCGTGCGCGGGATCGGCGTGGCCGACATGGTGAGCTGGTGCG
>JAGPIM010000099.1 GCA_018055005.1 Laribacter sp. | reverse complement strand
TATCAACCTGACCGGCGATTACCTATGGCGCAGCAGTGCCAAGGTCGGTGCGGGGAAGTTCAGGCCATTGCGACCGCTGCCACCGGCTTAGCGTGCTTTATTTTCCGTTTTCTGAGACGACCCCAATCAGGCTGGCGAAACGGCCATGACACTGGAAAACGCCATCTGGGTGCCGTGCCGCCCGCATTGACCGGGCGGGGCCGTTTGTCCGGCCCGGTCCGTGCTAGCATGTTGCCGTTTTTTTGCCGGATGGTTTGCGATGCGTATTCAGGCTTTTGCCCTTGATCTTGACGGGACCCTTGTCGATTCGATTCCTGACCTGACGATTGCGGCCAACCGGGTGCGGTCGCACTACGGTTTGCCACCATTGCCAGAAGCACGCATCCGTTTCCATGTCGGTGACGGCATCGCATCCCTGGTGCACCGGGCACTGACCGACCTGCGCGATGGCTGTGTATCAGAAAGCCAGCATGCCGAAGCCCTGTCCATGTTTCTGGACTGGTATGGCAGGCATCTGACAGACCATACGCGTCCGTATCCGACCGTCGTTGATACCCTCTCCCGCATGAAGGCCGAAGGTTTTCGGGTTGCCCTGATTACGAACAAATCCATCGTCCCGGCCCGCAAGCTGACTGCGACCTTGGGGCTGGCCCGGTTTCTGGATATCCAGATTGGTGGTGACTCTCTATCCGAGAAAAAACCGTCCGGGTTGCCGCTGCTTCATGTGGCAGAGCAATTCGGGTTGCCACCGCAAGCCATTGCCATGGTCGGAGACAGCCATAATGACGTGCGGTGCGCCCGGCAGGCCGGCGCGCTGGCGATTGCCGCCAGCTATGGCTACGAAGATGTCAGCGCTTGCCAGGCTGACTTTGTCGCTGCCTCGCTTGCTGCTGCATATGAATTCGGCAAGAATGCCATACGCTGATTTTTGCCGAGACATCCTCTTATCATGAAATTCCCGCCCAATCCGGCGAGTTGGCGATGGCCATGCCAAGCCCCTGCCGTGCGGCTTGCCCAGCCGTTTTCTGCCTGACCTTTCTTGCCCGAACCGGATTTCATGATGACTCCTGAAGAATTCACCCGCCTGGCTGCTGCCGGCTACAACCGCATCCCCGTCACCCTTGAGCTGTATGCCGATCTGGATACGCCGCTGTCGGTGTACCTGAAACTGGCCAATGCGCCCTATTCCTATCTGCTGGAATCCGTCGTGGGCGGAGAACGGTTCGGTCGCTATTCGTTCATCGGTTTGCCGGCCACTACACGCCTGCGCGTCAACGGGCTGCGGGTCCAGGTCGAGCATGGCGACCGGGTGCTGGAAACCCACGAAGGTGATCCGCTGGGCTTCATCGAGTCGTTCCAGCAGCGTTTCCGTACGCCGCAGCTGGACCAGTTGCCGCGTTTCAATGGCGGGCTGGTCGGCTACTTCGGCTATGAAACGATCCGCCTGATCGAAAAGCGTCTGGCCGCCTGTCCGCCCAAGCCGGACATGATCGGCACACCGGACATCCTGCTGATGCTGTCGGAAGAGCTGGCCATCGTCGACAATCTGTCCGGCAAGCTTTATCTGGTGGTGTATGCCGATCCGGCCGTACCCAACGCCTTTGCCAAGGCGGAAGCCCGGCTGAAGCAACTGCGCGGCCGGCTGCGTGAGCCGGCTCCCCTGCCCTTGTCTCTTCCTTCCCGCCCGGCCGTAGCCAGTTCGGAATTTGGAGAGGAAGCGTTCAAGACAGCCGTGGTATCGGCCCAGCGTTACATCGTCGATGGTGACATCATGCAGGTTGTCCTGTCGCAGCGCATGAGCCTGCCGTACGAGGACAATCCTCTCTCCCTCTATCGTGCCCTGCGCAGTCTGAACCCTTCGCCTTATCTGTTCTATTACCATTTTGACGATTTCCACGTCGTGGGTAGTTCACCGGAAATCCTCGTACGCCAGGAGGAGCGCCTGGTAACGGTGCGCCCGATCGCCGGTACCCGTCCGCGTGGCAAGTCGCGTGAAGAAGACCAGGCACTGGCCGAGGAGCTGCTGGCAGATCCCAAGGAAATTGCCGAGCATGTCATGCTGATGGATCTGGGACGCAACGACATCGGGCGCGTGGCCGAGACCGGTTCGGTATCCGTGACCGACAAAATGGTGATCGAGCGCTACTCCCACGTGATGCACATTGTCTCCAGCGTTGAAGGACAACTGCGGGACGGCATGAGCAACCTGGACGTACTCCGGGCCACTTTTCCGGCGGGGACCCTGTCCGGTGCCCCCAAGGTCCGGGCAATGGAAATCATCGACGAATTCGAACCGGGCAAGCGCGGTGTATATGGTGGTGCCGTGGGTTACCTCGGTTTCAATGGCGACATGGATCTGGCGATAGCCATCCGCACGGCTGTCATCAAGGACGGGCAGCTGTTTGTGCAGGCGGGGGCTGGCGTAGTGGCCGATTCGGTGCCGCAGAGTGAATGGCAGGAAACCTGCAACAAGGCCCGGGCGGTGATCCGGGCCGCCGAACTGGTGCAGGCCGGACTGGATGCCTAGCCGGTTGTCAAGCGAAAGCACATGAAAAAGCGGGGTATCAACTCCGCTTTTTCATTAAGGGCCGGTCAGGCCAGGACGTGTTCCAGTGCGGTGATAAAGCGGGCATTTTCGGCCTCGGTACCGACCGATACACGCAGGCTGTGATGCAGGCCGTAACTGGCCAGCGGCCGTACGATCACGCCTTGTTGCAGCAGTGCGCGATTGATGCCTGCTGCATCCTCGCAATGGAAGGTGATGAAATTGCCGCGGCTGGGAATGTAGCGGATGCCCAGACGCTCGAAGGCCTGGCCCAGCTGTTGCAGCCCGCGGGTATTGCCGTCGACGGTCTGTCGGAGGAATGCTTCATCCTCCAGCGCTGCGCAAGCTGCGACCTGTGCCAGACTGTTGACGTTGAACGGCTGGCGGATACGGTTGATCAGGTCTGCTACAACCGGGTTGGCAAAGGCTACCCCGACCCGCAGCCCGGCCAGACCGTAGGCTTTGGACAGAGTACGGCTGACGATCAGGTTGGGAAAGCGGGCGAGCCAGGAAAGCGAGTCGTAACGGTCTGCTTCGGGCAGGAATTCGGTATAGGCCTCGTCCAGCATGACCAGCACGTTTTCCGGGACGGACTCCAGAAATGCCAGCAGCCCGGCACCGGACACGAAAGTACCGGTCGGATTGTTCGGGTTGGCAACGAACACCAGTTTGGTGTCTGCCCGGATGGCCGCACGCATGGCGGCCAGATCATGCCCGAAATCGCGGGCCGGGACTTCGATGCAGGTGGCGCCGCAGGCCTGGGTGACCAGCGGGTAGACAGCAAAGGAATACTGGGCAAACACCACGCTGTCGCCTGAGGTGAGAAAGGTCCGGGCAACCAGTTCCAGCAGGTCGTTGGAACCGTTGCCCAGAACGATCTGTTCCGGTGCCGAACCAAAACGGCGGCAGACGGCCGCTTTTACGTCAAAACTGTTGCCATCCGGGTAACGGGCAATGTCGTCCAGCGCCGCCACCAGCGCCGCCTTGACCCTGGGAGACAGGCCCTGCGGGTTTTCATTTGAGGCAAGCTTGACGATGCCGGCAGGATCGAGATCCAGCTCACGGGCCAGTTCTCCGATCGGCTTTCCTGGCTGGTAGGGGGCGATGGCCCGGACGTGGGACGGGGCAAGGCGGGACAGGTCTGACATGGATTTTCCGCTCAACAGGTAATGATCCTGTCGTTTTTACCATATCCGTCCCGCCGCTGCCTGCCCCGTCGGCATGTGCCGTATGGTCAGATGGCGGCCTTGCCCATCCACTTGCTGACGCGAACCGGCTGCCAGTCCTGCATGGCGTTGAGTAGTGCAGGAGGTTCGTTGGCGCTGACGAACAGGCTCAGGTTTTCGTCACGGACAAATCCCGTCCGGGCAGCGTGCTGGGCAAACTGCAGCAGCGGGTCGTAAAAGCCGCTGACGTTCAGCAGGCCGATCGGCTTCGAGTGCATGCCGAGCTGTGACCAGGTCAGCACTTCAAACCATTCTTCAAACGTGCCGAATCCACCCGGCATGGCAATGAAACCATCAGCCAGTTCAGCCATTTTCGCCTTGCGTTCGTGCATGGAGTCGACGATGTGCAGCTCGGTCAGGTGCGCATGATCGAGCTCTTTCAGACGCAGGAATTCGGGAATGACGCCGATGACCTCACCCCCGGCGGCCAGCGTGGCATCGGCAATGGCCCCCATCAGGCCAACCTTGCCGCCGCCGTAGACCAGACTCAGGCCTCGACGGGCCAGTTCCTGCCCCATGGCGATGGCGGCCAGCTCGTAATCGGGCTTGTTGCCGAAGTTGGAGCCGCAGAATACACAGATACGTTTCATGATGGATTTCCTGGAAAGCACAACGGGCAGTTGACGCTGCCCGTGTGACAAGACGAATGCGTCACTGGATGATCAGAGCACAGCTACCGGATACGATCCCAGCACCTTGACGAAGGCCGCCCGCTCTCGCAGCTCCATCAGCGCCTGCTGCATGGTGGCATCGCTCTGGTGGCCTTCTAGGTCGATGAAGAACAGGTATTCCCACAGGCCGGAACGCGCAGGTCGTGATTCAAACTTGGTCATGCTGACCCCGGCCCGGGCAATGGGGGCGATCAGGCTGTGAACTGCGCCAGGCCGGTTCTGGGCCGAGCAGACGAGGCTGGTCTTGTCATGGCCGGTGGCCACGCAGTCCTGATGCCCGAGCACCAGAAAGCGCGTGGTGTTGTTGGGTTCATCCTCGATGTTGCTGGCGATCCTGGCCAGAGCATAACGTTCGGCCGCGGCTTCACCGGCGATGGCGGCCACCGTGGCATCCTCACTGGCCAGCCGGGCTGCTTCGGCATTGCTGGCGACCGATACCCGCTCGGCATCGGGCAGGAAGCGGTTGAGCCATTCGTGGCACTGGGCAAGCGACTGTGCATGTGAATACACCTTGCGGGGAGGAGCGGCATCGGCAGACTGGCGCAGCAGGTGGTGATGGATGCGCAGGACCACTTCGCCGCAGATTTTCAGCGGGGTGGATACCATCAGGTCCAGCGTTCGGCCGACTGCGCCTTCGGTGCTGTTTTCAACCGGGGCGACGACATAGTCCAGCGTACGGGATTCGACTGCCCGGAAGGCTTCGTCAATCGACACACACGGAACCGTCATGGCGGCATGGCCGAAGTGCTTGATGGCTGCGGACTGGCTGAACGTGCCTTCGGGCCCCAGAAAGGCGATCGACAGCGGTTTTTCCAGTGCGAGGCATTCGCTCATGATCTCGCGGAAGATGCGCGCAACCGACTCGCCCGGCAGTGGTCCTTCGTTCAGGTCCTTGATGCGGCGCAAGACTTCGGCTTCACGCTCGGGACGGTAAATGATGCCGCCACCCTTGATTTCGCCAATGGCCCGGGCATGCCCTGCCCGGGCGTTGAGTCGCGCCAGGATTTCCGCATCAATCGAGTCAATGGCGTGACGATGTTGTTTGAGTTGTTCTTCGGACACGTTGGAACCCCGGAAAACGATGGACAATCAGCCGTGACGGCGGGCGAATTCTGTCATGAACGCAACCAGCGCCTTGACGCCTTCGAACGGCATGGCGTTATAGATGGAGGCACGTACCCCGCCCACCGAACGATGGCCCTTGAGTTGCAGCAACCCGGCCATGTCCGCCTCATCCACGAAGCGCTTTTCCAGGTCTTCGGTACGCAGGCGGAACGGGACATTCATGCGAGAACGGCATTCGACATCCACCGGGCAGCGATAGAAACCGTCACTGGAATCGATGGCGTGGTACAGCAGGCCGGCCTTTTCCTCGTTGCGCATCTGGATGCCGCGTACGCCACCGTTGCCTTTGAGCCACTGGAACACCAGACCGGCCATGTAGATGGCGTAGGTCGGCGGCGTGTTGTACATCGAGTCGGCATCGGCATGGATCTTGTAGTCAAACATGGTGGGCGTACCCGGCAGGGTCTGCCCGAGCAGGTCTTCGCGCGCGATGACCAGGGTCAGGCCGGCCGGACCGATGTTTTTCTGGGCACCGGCGAAGATCAGGCCAAAGCGGGAAACGTCCACCGGTCGCGACAGGAAGTCGCTCGACATGTCACAGACCAGCGGTACGCCGGATTCGGGAATGAACGGAAACTGCACGCCGCCGATGGTTTCGTTGCTGACGTAGTGCAGATAGGCGGCGTCAGGGTTGGGTTGCCACTCTGACTGCGGCGGGATGCCGTTGAAGCCGCTGGCCTCGCCCGTTGCGGCAATGCGCATGTCGCCATAGCGCCGTGCTTCCTTGATGGCGACCTTGCCCCAGTGGCCGGTGATGACGTAATCGGCGGTGCTTTTGCCACGCAACAGGTTCATCGGCACCATGGAAAACTGGCTGTGCGCGCCCCCTTGCAGGAACAGGACCCGGTAGTTGTCGGGAATCTGCAAGAGTTCGCGCAGGTCGGCTTCTGCCTGGGCGTGGATGGACATGAACTCGCGTCCGCGATGGCTCATCTCCATGACGGACATGCCGCTGCCGTGCCAGTCGGTCAGTTCGCGCTGTGCTTCCCGCAGCACGTCTTGCGGCAACAATGCGGGTCCGGCGGAAAAGTTGTAGATCGTCATGCTGTGGTTTCTCCAGAAGGCTTCACTGCTGTTTTCCCGCCTGAAGGGCTAGTTGAGCAGGAAATGTCCCCGGGCAACGGCAACTGGCCTGGATTCGTCTTCCTGCCAGGCCGTTACCTGCATATTGGCCACGCGTTTGCCCTGCTTGGTGAATTCGCAGCGGGCAAACAGGATGTGCGGTTTTGCCGAGCGCAGGTAGTCGAGGGAAAAATCCACCGTCTTGGGAGTTTCCCGGCTTTCCTGTACCCACAGCAGCTGGACCAGTGCGGCATTTTCCATGAATCCGCCCAGTACGCCGCCGTGCATGGCTGGCAGCAGCGGATTACCGATGTTGCGTTCGGCAAACGGCAAGGTGAACAGCAGCCGCCCCTCGGATTCTTCCGCGAATTGCACGCCCAGCAGGCGGGCGTAGGGGATGCTGTCGATAATGCCGGCATAGTCGCGTGCTTCGCGCAGGGCCTGGAAGCGGGTCACGTATCCGCTCATGACTGTCCTCCCAGAACGGCCTTGCTGGATGCCCGCATGAAGGTGGCGACGCCGTGTGCGATCGGGTCGCTGGCATCACCGTGATGGCAGACCGCTCGGGTAAAGGCGACCTGCCGGGCCAGCTTGTAGCATTCGGCCCGGCAATACACGGTCTGGCCTGGTGTGGCCGGCTTGAGATAGTCGATGCGCAGGTCCAGCGTGGCAATGGCTTCGGCATCCGGCAGGTGCGGAAAAATCGACAGTGCGCTGGTGGTGTCGATCAGGCTGGTGATCACGCCGCCATGCAGTACGCCAGTAGCCGGGTTGCCGACCAGGTCCTCGCGCCAGTCAATGGCGTAACAGGGTTGCTTGTCGACGATGTCGACAAAGCGGATGCCCAGCGTCGCACAGTGCGGCAGGCTGACAAACCAGCTCTGCATGTGGTTGAAGAGGTCAGACATGACTGTTGGTTTCTCCCCTGTTTCTCCGCCTGTTTCAGTCCTGTTCCGGAGCGGTTTCGTCCATTTCGTCGGGTTCGTCGCTTTCTGCGATCTTTTCCAGACTGACCAGTTGCTCGCCGGCATCAAGATTGATCAGGCGTACCCCCTGGGCTGCCCGGCCGGTTTCGCGGACTTCGGATACGCGGGTCCGGATCAGGACGCCGCCGGTGGTCATCAGCATCAGCTCGTCGCTGTCTGCGACCAGTGCCACGGCTACCAGTGCACCATTGCGTTCGCCCGTATCGATGGCAATCACGCCCTGGGTGCCGCGATGCGATTTGCGGTAGTCGCCGATCGGTGTGCGTTTGCCATAGCCGTTGGCAGTAGCCGTGAGCACCTGGCTGGTTTCTTCGTTGCTGACCAGCATGCCGATGACCTGCTGGGCATCGCCGAGTTCCATGCCGCGCACGCCACGGGCGTTGCGGCCCATCGGACGGACATCCGCCTCGTCAAAGCGCACGGCCTTGCCGGCATCGCTGAACAGCATGACTTCGCTGTTGCCGCTGGTGACGGCTGCTCCGATCAGGTAGTCCCCTTCGTCGAGGTCGACGGCAATGATGCCGGCACTGCGACGGTTGGAGAATGCCGAGAGCGGGGTTTTCTTGACCGTGCCGCGGGCAGTCGCCATGAACACGTATTCGGTATCGCTGAAGCCCTTGACCGGCAGGATGGCGTTGATTTTTTCGCCTTCGACCAGCGGCAGCAGGTTGACGATGGGCTTGCCACGGCTCTGGCGGCTGCCCTGCGGCAGCTCGTAAACCTTGATCCAGTACATGCGGCCGGCCGACGAGAAGCACAGCAGGAAGTCATGGGTGTTGGCGACAAAGAGGTTTTCGATGAAATCCTCGTCCTTGGTGGCGGCGGCCTGTTTGCCGCGACCGCCCCGGCGCTGGGCCTGGTAGTCGGTAACCGGCTGGGTTTTCATGTAACCGGTATGCGACAGGGTCACGACCATGTCCTGCGGCGTAATCAGGTCTTCCAGGTTGATGTCGCCACCGAACGGTTCGATTTCCGAACGCCGGGTGTCGCCGAACTGGGTTTTGATCTGGTTGAGTTCGTCGGAAATGATCTGGCTGACCCGCTCCGGCCGAGCAAGGATGTCGAGCAGGTCCATGATGGTGTCCATCACGTCGCGGTATTCGGCAACAATCTTGTCTTGCTCAAGGCCGGTCAGGCGTTGCAGGCGCAATTCCAGAATAGCCTGGGCCTGGGTTTCCGACAGGCGGTAGCCATTGGCCTGCAAGCCAAACTCGGGCAACAGTCCGTCTGGACGGGCCTTGTCTAGCTCCACCCGGGCCAGCATTTCCTCCACCAGCGGCGAGCGCCACTGGCGGGCCATCAGCTCGGCCTTGGCTACCGGCGGAGTCGGAGCGGCCTTGATGAGGGCGATGATTTCGTCGACATTGGACAGGGCAACCGCCAGGCCTTCGAGCACATGGCCGCGTTCACGGGCCTTGCGCAGTTCGAAAATGGTCCGGCGCGTCACCACTTCGCGGCGATGGCGCAGGAATTCTTCCAGAATCTGCTTGAGGTTCAGCAGGCGTGGCTGGCCGTCGACCAGGGCCACCATGTTCATGCCGAAGCTGTCTTGCAGCTGGGTCTGCTTGTAGAGGTTGTTGAGGACAACGTCCGGTACCTCGCCGCGCTTGAGCTCGATCACGACGCGCATGCCGGACTTGTCGGATTCGTCACGCAGGTCGGAAATGCCGTCAATGGCTTTTTCGCGTACCAGTTCGCCGATCTTGATCAGCAGGTTGGCCTTGTTGACCTGGTAGGGCAGCTCGTCAATGATCAGCGCTTGCCGGTCACCGCGGCCGATGTCTTCGACGTGGGTGCGGGCGCGGATGACCACGCGGCCTCGGCCGCTGCGATAGCCTTCGCGCACACCGGCAAGACCGTAGATGATGCCGGCAGTCGGAAAGTCCGGGGCCGGAATGATGTCGATCAGCTCATCGATGGTCATGTCGCTGTTGGCCAGCAGGGCCAGCAGGGCATCCACGACTTCGTTGAGGTTGTGCGGCGGGATGTTGGTTGCCATGCCCACGGCAATGCCCGAGCTGCCGTTGATGAGCAGGTTGGGGATCTTGGCCGGCAGCACCAGCGGTTCGTGTTCCGAGCCGTCGTAGTTGGGGCCGAAGTCGACCGTTTCCTTTTCGATGTCGGCCAGCAGCTCGTGGGCGATTTTGGCCATGCGGATTTCGGTGTAACGCATGGCTGCTGCGTTGTCGCCGTCGATCGAGCCGAAGTTGCCCTGACCGTCCACCAGCGGATAGCGCAGGGAAAAATCCTGGGCCATGCGCACGATGGTGTCGTACACCGCCATGTCGCCGTGCGGGTGATATTTACCGATGACGTCGCCCACCACGCGGGCGGATTTCTTGTAGGGACGGTTCCAGTCGTTGGACAGCTCGTGCATGGCGAACAGTACGCGGCGATGCACGGGCTTGAGGCCGTCGCGCACATCCGGGAGCGCCCGGCCCACGATCACGCTCATGGCGTAATCGAGGTACGAGCGGCGCATTTCTTCTTCGAGGCTGACGGGAATCGTCTCTTTGGCGAACAGGTGATCGGTCATGTGAAATCAGGTCGGTCTTCTAGCCGGAAAATAGCGCCGATTCTAGCACGGAGCGCACCGCATGGCCGC
>JAGPIM010000098.1 GCA_018055005.1 Laribacter sp. | reverse complement strand
TGCTCGAAGCCCTGCAAAAAGGCGACGAAGTCGTGACCCAGGCCGGCATGATCGGCCGCATCACCAAGCTCGACGACAACAACGTGACGGTGGAAGTCGCCAAGAACGTTGAAATCCAGTTCCAGCGTGCTGCCATCGGCAACAAGCTGGAAAAAGGCAGCTACAAAGGCTAAGCCTGTCTCACGCGCCGCTGCGCCTTCGCGCGCACGGCGCGTTCGATTTCCCTTCAGACATTCCCTCCCATGAACCGCTATCCGCTTTGGAAGTACCTGATCATTGCACTGGCCCTGATTGTCAGTGCGATCTACACCGTACCGAACTTCTACGGCGAAAGCCCGGCGGTGCAGATTTCCAGCACGCGCAGCGCCTATCCGGTCAACACTTCGCTGATGGACCGGGTGGAAACCCTGCTGAAAACCCGCGAGCTTTCCCCCGACGGCATCTACCTTGACGGCGGCAGCCTCAAGGTGCGCTTTCGCAGCCCCGACGAACAGCTCAAGGCCCGCGACGCCATCCAGCAGGCACTGGGTGACCACTACATCGTCGCACTGAACCTGCTCTCCTCCTCCCCGGCTTGGCTCGCCTCGATCAAGGCCCACCCGATGTTTCTCGGCCTCGACCTGCGCGGCGGCGTGCACTTCCTGCTGGAAGTCGATATGAAAGCCGCCGTCGACAAGACACTGGAACGCTACGCCGGCGACATCCGCCGCGAACTCAAGGCCAAGAAGATCCGCTACGGCCAGATCCGCCGTACCGGTGATTCGCTGGAAATCGGCGCCCGTGACGAGGCCACCCTCAAGGCCATCGAAGACGTCATCGCCCGCCAGCTGCCCAACCTGACCCTGCGCGCCGACGACAACACCGGCCGCCTGATCGCCACCCTGTCCGAACCGGAAATCCGCAAGGTGCAGGAAGACGCCGTCCGCCAGAACATCACCACCCTGCACAACCGCGTCAACGAACTGGGCGTGGCCGAACCGGTCATCCAGCAGTCCGGTGCCAACCGCATCGTGGTCCAGCTGCCGGGCGTGCAGGACACGGCCAAGGCCAAGGACATCCTCGGCCGTACCGCCACCCTCGAAGTGCGCATGGTCGAGGACGACAGCCAGAAACTGTCCGACGCCATTGCCGGCGTCACCCCGGCCGGTTACGAGCTGATGCAGGAAATGACCTCGCGCGGACCGCAGCCGATTCTCGTCAAGAAGGACGTCGAGCTGACCGGCGACAACATCAACGATGCCCAACCGGGCTTCGACGAGAACGGCACGCCGGCCGTGCACATCAACCTTGACTCGACCGGCAGCTCCATCTTCCGCCAGGTTACCGCCGAGAACATCGGTCGCCGCATGGCGATGATCCTGGTCGAAAAAGGCAAGGGCGAAGTGGTGACGGCTCCAGTCATCCGCAGCGAGATCGGTGGTGGTCGTGTGCAGATCTCCGGTTCGATGAACGCGGCTGAAGCCAACGACGTGGCCCTGCTGCTGCGCGCCGGCTCGCTGGCCGCTCCGATGAACATCATCGAAGAACGCACGGTCGGCCCGTCGCTCGGAGCCGACAACATCCGCATGGGCTTCAACTCGACGGTGTACGGCTTCCTCGCCATCGCAGTCTTCATGGTGTTCTATTACCGCGTGTTCGGCACGATTTCGACCCTGTCGCTCGGCGCCAACGTGATGTTCCTGATTGCACTCCTGTCGATGCTTCAGGCCACGCTGACGCTGCCGGGCATTGCCGCCATCGCACTGACACTGGGCATGGCCATCGACGCCAACGTGCTGATCAACGAACGGGTACGCGAGGAACTGCGCAACGGCATGCCGCCGCAGGCAGCCATCCGGGCTGGTTACGACCACGCCTGGCACACCATCCTTGATTCCAACATCACCACGCTGATTGCCGGCCTGGCCTTGCTGATTTTCGGCTCGGGTCCGGTACGCGGCTTTGCCGTGGTGCACTGTCTGGGCATCCTGACGTCGATGTTCTCGGCGGTGATGGTGTCGCGCGGACTGGTCAACCTGGTCTACGGCTCGCGCAGACGGCTGACCACGCTGTCGATCTGAATCACTGGCAATAAAAAGAGCGACCTTGATGGTCGCTCTTTTGCATCCTGCGCTGTCCACTGCCGACAAAAAAACCCTTCCGGTGAAGGGGCAGACTGGAGCCGGAACCCGGCAGGCAACAGAACAGGCCTATTCGCTGAAACCGCAGAACACTTCGCGCATCATGCGCAGCACTTCCAGCGTCCGCAGGTCACCTACCCGGTAATACACCCGGTTGGCATCCTTGCGGGTCCACAGCACGCCTTTGTCGCGCATAATGGCCAAATGCTGGGAAATGTTCGATTGCGAGGTTCCCACGCGCTCGACGATGTCCTGCACGCTGACCTCGCGGTCGCCGAGCACCGAGATGATCTTGAGCCGCAAGGGATGTGACATCGCTTTCATCGCGCGCGATGTCTGTTCAATATGATCTTCGGTAAAAAGCAAGGGACCGGCTCCTAGCAAAGGCGCGTCAACCGAATGGCAAACTATGCCATCACCAAATCGTTAGAATAGTAGCCTGAAAGCGTGCCATCATCAAGAAGCACTAATATACAAAACGATTAAACCTGGATTTTTCATGAAAAGCGTCACTCCTGTCCTGCTCCTGATTCTGGATGGCTTTGGCCACCGCCTGGACGGCGATGATAATGCCATCGCACTGGCCCGTACCCCCAACTGGGACCGCCTGCGCCGCGACCATCCCTACGGCACCATCGACGCATCCGAGCGCGCCGTGGGCCTGCCCCGTGGCCAGTTCGGCAATTCGGAAGTCGGCCACCTCAACATCGGGGCCGGACGGATCGTGACGCAAGACATCAGCCGCATCGACCTTGATCTGGAAGAACAGCGCTTTGCTGGCAATCCGGCTTTTACGCACGCTTTTGCAGCAGCCCGGGGCCATGCCCTGCACATTCTCGGCCTGCTGTCCGACGGCGGTGTCCACAGTCATGAAAACCACATCCACGCGCTGATCCGCGCCGCCCAGGCAGCAGGCGTCACCGACATCCGGGTACACGCCTTTCTTGACGGCCGCGACACGCCGCCGCGCAGCGCCCGGACCTACCTCGAGCGGCTGGACGCCGTACTGGCCGAATGCCCGAATGCCCGGCTCGCCACCGTCTGCGGCCGCTACTTCGCCATGGACCGTGACAAGCGCTGGGAGCGAGTCGAACAGGCCTACCGCCTGATCGTGGACGGCGAGGCCGCATTCCAGGCCGATGACGGCCTCTCGGCGCTGGCTGCGGCCTACGCCCGTGATGAAAACGACGAATTTGTCCGGGCTACCCGCATCGGAGTCCCGGCTCCCATGCAGGATGGCGACGCCGTCATCTTCATGAACTTCCGTGCCGACCGGGCCCGCGAACTGACCAGCGCCCTGACCGATCCGGCATTTGACGGTTTTGCCGCCCGCCAGCCCCGGCTGTCGGACTACGTCACCCTCACCCGCTATGGTGCCGACTACGCCAGCCTGTCGATCGCCTATCCGCCGCAGACCATCCGCAACGGTTTCGGCGAATACCTGGCCTCACAAGGGCTGCGCCAGCTCCGGATCGCCGAAACCGAAAAGTATCCGCACGTCACCTATTTCTTCAATGGCGGCGAAGAAACCGTCTACCCGGGCGAAGACCGCATCCTCGTACCATCTCCCAAGGTCGCCACCTACGACCTGCAACCGGAAATGAGTGCGGAAGAAGTGACCAACCGCATTGTCGAAGCCATCAACAGCCGGCAATATCAGGCCATCATTTGCAACTACGCCAACGGGGACATGGTCGGACACACCGGCAGCCTGCCCGCCGCCATCCGCGCGGTCGAAACGCTTGACGGCTGCATCAACCGCTGCGTGGAAGCCATGCTTGCCAATGGCGGCGAAGTGCTGATCACCGCCGACCATGGCAACTGCGAACAGATGGACGACCCGCTCCACCAGCAACCGCACACCCAGCACACCACCAACCTGGTCCCGTTGTGTTACGTCGGACACCGGCCGGCGCGCATCCTCGAAGGCGGCGCCCTCAAGGACATCGCACCCACCCTCCTTGCACTGATGGGCCTGCCGGCACCTGACGACATGACCGGACATTCTCTCGTCGAACTGCTGTGAAACACCTTGCCAGCCTTCTCCTGCTCACTCCGGTCGCCGTGGCTCTCGCGGCACCGGAAGCCCCGTTGTCGACGGCTCCGGTCCAGCAGGACCTGAAGGAAATCCGCCAGCAGATCAACACGCTGAAAAAAGACCTGCGTACCAAAGAGTCCGACCGCGCCGAAGCCAGCGATGCCCTCAAGGCCAGCGCCGCCGCCGTGGCCGAGGCTTCGCGCCTGCTGCAGGAGCTGGAGCAGCAACAGGGCCAGACCCAGCAGGCCCTGCACCAGCTGCAACAGGAAATCCTCAAGGTCACCCAGCAGGTCAACAAAAACCGCCAGCGCGTATCCCGCATCCTGAAGGCGCAATACGTCAACCGCCACAGTGCCGATCCGCTGGCCCTGTTCCTGCAACAGGACAACCCCAACCGCTTTGCCCGCGACCTCAGCTATTACGGCTACCTTGCCCGGGCGCAGCAGCAGGAGTTCGACCAGCTGCACGAGCGGCTGACCGAACTTGATGCCCTGTCATCCAGGCTGGAGTCCGAGCAGGCCAAGCTCGCACGGCTTGAAGAAGAACGGCAAAAGCGCAAGGCCAGCCTCGTCAACCAGCAGCAGTCCCATGCCACCCTGGTCGCCAGACTGTCCAAAGAAATCGACAGCCAGCAAACCCGCATCGCCAACCTGCAAGAAGATGAAAAGCGCCTCACCCAGCTGATCGCCCGCATCCAGCGCCAGATTGCCGAACGCCGCCGCGAAGAGGCCCGAAAGCGGGCCGAAGCCCGCAAGCAGGCCCAGATCGCCGCCCGCCGCGAATCCGAACGCCGGGCGGCCGAAGCACGCAAGGCCGGCAAGCCGGTCCCCAAGGCCGAACCCGTCAAGGAAGCGCCGGTGGTAGACGACGTGGCGGACGACTCGGCCGCCGGCCGGGCCTTCGGCTCGCTGCGCGGCCGCATGAAGCTGCCGGCCTCGGGCACCATCAGCGGCCAGTTTGGCGCACGCCGCAGCGAAGGCACCAGCTGGCGCGGCGTCTTCATCAAGGCACCGGAAGGCCAGCCAGTCCGGGCCGTTGCCGACGGGCGCGTGGTGTATGCGGATACCTTGCGCGGATTCGGAAATATGCTGATCATCGATCATGGTGGTGGCTACATGACCATTTATGGCAATGGCAATCACCTGGCCAAATCAGTCGGCGCCACAGTGCGCGCCGGTGATGTTGTCGCCAGCACCGGCAACAGCGGCAACATGGAAGATTCCGGCATCTATTTCGAGCTCCGCCACCTCGGACAACCACTCAACCCGTCAAAATGGGCGCGTTAACCTTTAATCCACACGTATTCATGATGAACCGGCCTGCCGTCCACACCCGCACGCCAGGCCAGCGGGAGACTCCACTCGATGCACAATAGCCGGCAAAAATTTGCCCTCGTCAGTGCTGGCGCCATCGCCGGTGCCATCCTCACCCTGTCGATCACCGCATCGGCCGACAAGGAAGCCCTCGCACCCTTGCCGCTGAACGAGCTGCGCACCTTCGCCGAGGTGTACGGCCGGATCAAGGCGGATTACGTCGAACCCGTCGACGACAAGAAACTGATTACCGAAGCCATCAACGGCATGGTGTCAGGACTGGACCCGCACTCCTCCTACCTCGACCCGGAAGCCTACAAGGAACTGCGCGAAGGCACGCAGGGTGAATTCGGCGGACTGGGCATCGAGATCGGCATGGAAGACGGCCTCGTGCGCATCATCGCTCCGATCGAAGACACCCCGGCAGCCCGTGCCGGCCTCAAGAGCGGTGACCTGATCGTCAAGATCGACGATACCCCGGTGCGCGGCCTGACCAGCACCGAAGCAGTCAAGCGCATGCGCGGCAAGCCGGGTACCCCGGTCATCCTGACCATCAGCCGCAAGAGCGAGGCCCGGACCTTCCCGGTGCAGCTGACCCGCGCCATCATCAAGACCAAGAGCGTCAAGCCAAAGCTGATCGAGCCGGACATCGGCTACGTCCGCATCACCCAGTTCCAGGAGCACACGGTCGAAAACCTGGTACAGGGCATCAACCAGATCTACAAGGACAACAAGACTCCGCTGAAAGGCCTGGTGCTGGACCTGCGTGACGATCCGGGCGGCCTGCTGAACGCGGCCGTCGGTGTCTCGGCCGCCTTCCTGCCGGCCAATACACTGGTGGTCTATACCGAAGGCCGCACGCCGGATGCCAAGATGCAGCTGACGTCGATTCCGGAAAACTACGTCCGCGAACCGGGCAAGCCCGACCCGCTCAAGAGCCTCGTCCCCGAGGCCCGCACGGTCCCCATCGTGATCCTCGTCAATGGCGGCACCGCCAGCGCCTCGGAAATCGTCACCGGAGCCCTGCAGGACCACAAGCGCGCCATCGTGGTCGGTACCCAGACCTTCGGCAAGGGTTCGGTCCAGTCGGTGTTGCCGCTGGGCAGTGCCGGCGGCATCAAGCTGACCACCGCCCGTTACTTCACCCCCAAGGGCACGTCGATCCAGGCCAAGGGCATTACGCCGGATGTCGAAGTCGAGGAAATAGCCGTTGCCGGTGACGAACGCAAACCGCTGGCCATGCCGGTCCGCATCCGCGAAGCCGACCTGGAACATCACCTGAGCAACCCGAACGGCGACAAGCCCGGCAAGGTGGTCCCGGCAGACAAGCCGGCCACGCCGGACAAGACCGACGAAGCGCCGGTCAATCCGCGCGAGCCGAATCCGAAAACCGACAACCAGCTGGCGCAGGCCTTGAACATCCTCAAGGTGCAGCAAATACTGCAAAAACCGTAAGCGCCGCAGCTGCCAGACACACCGCCTTCGGGCGGTGTGTTTTTTGGGGAGGGGCCACAGCATGCCACAGCCATCCACCATCATCCAGGAGCGGGAACTGCGACTGGCTGCCCTGCCTGCCGGTCAGGGGCCGCTTGCCATGGCATGGCTGGGCCGGCTCCCCGGACTGGAAGTCCGCCAGGAGGGTCCGCTGACACTGACTGTTCGGTATGCCGCCGGCCGGTACCGGATGAGCGAACTGCGCCAACAGCTGACGGATGCCGGCTTTCATCCGGACAACAGCCTGTGGTCCAGGCTGCGTCTGGCTCTCTACGATTACAGCGACCAGCTGGCCCGTCACAATCTGGCGCAACCTGCCTCCCGCTCGTACAGTCGTGAAGCCTATGCCCGGATTTACCAGCAGCACCTGCACGGCGACCACGACGACACGCCGGAAGAACTGCGGCATGACAGCTAGGCTTCATGCATTCCCAATACCAGACAATGCTGTTACCCTTTTTGACTTGCCATTGTCTTGATTGTGCGCCATGTACGCTTCCGATTTTGTCCAGAGTTTCCGCGAAGCCGCTCCTTACATCCATGCGTTCCGCGGGCGTACTTTTGTCATCGGATTTGGCGGCGAAGCACTCGAGCAAGGACGGTTTGCGTCACTGTCCCACGACATCAACCTGCTGGTCAGCCTCGGGGTCAAGGTGGTGCTGGTGCATGGTGCCCGACCGCAGATTGATGAACTGTTGAAAATCCGTGGCATCACGCCACGCATCCATCTGGACCGGCGGGTCACGGACAGCGACGCAATCGAAATCGTCAAACAGGCCGTAGGCTGGACGCGCGCAGAAATCGAGGCACAGCTGTCGGTCGCCCTGCCGGATTCCCCCATGGCCGGGGCCAACCTGCGCATTGTCGGCGGCAATCACATTGTCGCCCGCCCGTTGGGCATCATCGACGGCGTGGACATGCAGTACAGCGGCCAGGTCCGCAAGCTGGATGTTCAGGCCATCCGCCACCAGCTGGATTTTGGCGAACTGGTACTGCTGTCTCCGCTAGGCTATTCGCCGACCGGCGAGATTTTCAACCTCAGCATGCCGGAAGTCGCTGCCGCCGCCGCTACTGCCCTGCATGCGGAAAAACTGCTGTTCGTTCTGGATACGCCAAGCGGAGTCCAGGACGAGAATGGCCGCCACATTACCGAATTCACTGCCCGTGAAGGACTGGAGTGGCTGGATCATTCGGCCCGGCATCTGGGGGCCGGCATGCGTCATTGCCTGAAGGCTGCGCTGGATACCGTCGTTAGTGGCGTCAAACGGGCGCATATCGTCAGCCAGCATCTCGATGGAGCCCTGCTCAAGGAGCTGTTCACCCATGATGGCTGTGCCACCATGATCTCGGCCGAACCATTGCAGGTCTGGCGTCAGGCCGTCATCGAGGATGTTGGCAGCATTCTGGCCCTGATCGAACCACTGGAACGGTCAGGAGTCCTGGTCAAGCGCGGCCGGGAACTGATTGAAATGGATATCCACAGGTTTTATGTCATCGAACACGATGGAAAGATCACCGGCTGTGTCGCCCTGAACCTGTTTCCGGAAAACCAAGTTGCTGAACTGGCGTGCCTGGCCGTACTGCCTGCCTGGCAAAAACGCGGCCAAGGCGATGCCCTGTTACGGCATACGACCCAGAAAGCCCGGCAGCTCGGCATGAAACGGCTTTTTGTCCTGACCACGCAGACGGCGCACTGGTTTATCGAGCGCGGGTTTGCCGAAGGTGACCTGTCAGAGCTCCCCGAACGCAAGCAGGCGCTGTACAACTACCAGCGCCGCTCAAAAGTCCTGTTCCGGAATCTCTGACACACTACCCGGCAAATGGCTGCTTCAGTCGCTGCTGGAAATTCCACGTAGAGCGACACATTTCATCCAGATCCCGGTGAGCCTGCCAGCCCAGCAAGCGGTTGGCCTTGCCGGCATCGGCATAATAGGCCGGCAAGTCACCGGCCCGCCGGGCAGCAACTTGGTACGGAACCGGGCGACCACTGGCCTTTTCAAACGAACGGATCACGTCCAGCACACTGATGCCTTGACCTGTCCCCAGATTGAAAGCGTGCCATCCGGTATGTGATTGCAGGTAGTCCAGAGCTGCTGCATGCCCCTCAACCAGATCCATTACGTGCACGTAATCACGCACACCGGTGCCGTCCGGCGTGTCGTAATCATCACCAAAAACCGACAGGAACGGACGCTCACCCGATGCCACCTGGGCGATGAACGGCATCAGGTTATTGGGAATACCTTGGGGGTTTTCACCGATCAGGCCGGACTCATGGGCACCGACGGGATTGAAGTAACGCAGGCAGGCAATGCGCCACGCCGGACTGGACGCAGCCAGATCAACGAGCATTTCTTCTACATGCTGTTTTGTGCGTCCGTATGGATTGATGGCGCCGACAGGATGTTTTTCATCGTATGGCAGATACCGGGGCGTGCCATAAACCGTTGCACTGCTGCTGAAGACCAGGTGATGAACACCCGCTGACTCCATCGTCTGAACCAGGCTGATCGTACCTTGTACATTGTTCGAATAATAATCGACAGGCTTTTGCACGGATTCGCCAACAGCTTTCAGCCCGGCAAAATGCACTACTGCATCAATTGCATGTTTTTTCAGCACGTCAGCAAGAACATTCCGGTCCCGGACATCACCAACCACGAGTGGAACGGACTTCCCTGCAAGGAAGGAAACCCTCTCGACCACCCCGGCATCACTGTTGACCAAGTTATCAAACAAGACAACATGATGGCCAAGCCGTGCAAACACCACCGCAGCGTGGCTACCGATATACCCGGCACCACCGGTCAACAGAATATTCATTGCTTCCCTATCCAGACAGTCACCTGTTCACTCAGCAGGCAGTATACAAGTAGCACTTGTGGCTGGCATGT
The DNA here is from genome assembly GCA_018055005.1 of Laribacter sp. Classification (GTDB taxonomy): domain Bacteria; phylum Pseudomonadota; class Gammaproteobacteria; order Burkholderiales; family Aquaspirillaceae; genus Laribacter. The sequence goes on along the minus strand of JAGPIM010000098.1, from coordinate 363 downwards.
TTTGCGAAAGAGGGATTGAAGACAAGAGGCACCTACGGCTACGGGCATGCCGGCCTCCGCTGCACACAGGAGGCCTGTGATCTGTTCTTCGGTAAATCGTTTCTTCATGTCCAATCTCCGTGTGTGGTTGATTGGACTCTAAAGTCACATGCTACTCAATTCGGAAGATGTCGGTTCGATGCAAGATCCGGACGGTTCCGTGCTGAATGCGATCCTGCCGCATGCGTGACGAGGCTGGTCCTGCCTGTGCGGGGTGTTTCAGACGGGCAAAACAAAAGCCCCCAGCGTCTGCTGGGGGCTTGCATGGGGAGCCTGGCGGTGTCCTACTTTCGCACGGGTATCCGTACTATCATCGGCGCTAAG
>JAGPIM010000244.1 GCA_018055005.1 Laribacter sp. | reverse complement strand
AAGGAAATCACACTCAGGCTTTGGGGGTAGGAATGGGCAACTGCATCATGGCGTTCCCTAACCGGGTGGACCAGGCGACGCTGTCTGGCGGCGACTGGCAGGCGCCGGTCGCCAACCTGAAAACCCGCCTGCTGACGCAGGTTGCGCGCAGCAGCAATACCGGGCTAGCCAGCACCAAGGTCAATATCGACCTCGGTAAGGATCGCGGGATTACGGTTCTGGCGCTTATCAAGCACAACCTGTCTACCAGCGCGCAGTGCCGTATCACGGCCGGTACCGCATCCGGTGGCGGCGATCTGTACGACTCGGGCTGGCTGGCCGTGTGGCCGGAAATGTTTCCGTGGGAGACCCTGGAGTGGGAACAGGATAACTGGTGGGAAGGCACCATCAGCGAGGAGGAGCGCTACGGTTATCCGGCAGCGATCATCCACCTGTTGCCGGCAATCACTGCTGCGCGCTACTGGACTCTCGAAATAGACGACCAGAACAACCCGGCCGGCTACATCGAGGCGGGCCGGCTGTTTGTTTCTGAGAAATGGCAGCCCGCAGTCAACATGAGCTGGGGCGCCGCGCTCGGATTCGAGACAAAAACCGGGGTGGACGAATCACTCGGCGGGTCCGAGTTCTTCGACAAGCGCAGCCCGTACCGGGTGTCGAAACTGAAGTTTGACTGGCTCGGGCGCGACGAAGCCTACGCCAAGGCGCTGGAAATGCAGCGCCTGCTTGGGGTTGATGGAGAGGTGCTGCTGGTGCAAGACCCGGACGATGCTATCCACCGCATCCGCCACAGCTACCTTGGCCGCATGCGCAGCCTCGGCAGCATCGACCACACATCGCCAGGGCGATACGGCGTGCAGATCGAGATCAAGGAGATCGTATGACGAAAATCGTTGTGAATGGCAACGAATACAGCGACGACGGAAGCAGCGCGAAGGACATGAGAAACGGCGGTCACCGCCGTTTTCTTTTGCCGATGATTGGTGACTGCATTGCCGACGTGGACGCGATTCGTGCTGTTGCCAGCGGTCATGCAGACCGTTCCGGCGCCGAAGCCAGCCGCTCGGATTCCGCTGCGCTCGCGGCACAGGATGCTGCCGCTGCGGCCGCCGGTTCGGCCGGCCAGTCTGCTGCCAGCGCCTGGCGATCAGAGGCCAGTGCCGGGCTCGCAGCTGACCGTGCTGCTGCGGCCGAGGTCAGTGCTGTCAGGGCTGACGCCGAGGCTGACCGGGCGCAGGCGGAAGCCGACCGCGCGGCGCTGGTCGGGTCAATCGGACCTCACGACAGCAATCCGCGCGCTCACAGCATGCTAAGGCTGACGCCGGAAGATTTGCGCGTGATCGACATCGACGCCCTGCCCGACAACGGCCTGGCTTTCGTGCTTGGCGTCGGGCTGTACCGGTTTGATGCGGATTCGACTTTGATGCCGGATGGCGAACGTGTCATTGCGCCGACGGGCGTGACGGGGCCGGGCCGCTGGCTGCTTGAGTTGCCAGGGCTGGACATGGTGCTGTCGGTAGCTGATCTCGTTGCCGGTGACGTCGAGTATGGGCTTCTTGACCGGGCCGGTGCGCTCGACAAGCGGCTGGACTCTGTAGTCAAGGCGCTGGACGAGCTGGGGCGCAAGGGCAAAGTGCAGGTGTTCAGCCGCCCATTCGATGTTGACTTCCCGTCAGTTCCGTCGTTGCAGTCGAAGTCGGTCGCTGTCCAGTTTGCCGAAGCCCGCTCAGGTGACGCCGTTATCGTCAATCCGCCTGCGGCGTGGGCTGACCGGCTGAACCTGCGGGCGCAGGTGTCGGCGGTCGGGGAGGTCACGCTGTTTGCCGGAAATGCGTCGGCATCGTCTTTTGATCCTGCTGTTGCGCAGGTTGTGGTTACTTTACTCAGGAGGGTGTGATGGCCGGGTCTGTGAAGGGTCTTTATCTGTGCAGTTTGTTGCTGGGCGGCCGGCTTGACGGGGCCGCACTGGAACAGACGCTACTCGACAAGTCGTTGCTGGCCGCGTGGTGGCTGGCGTGTAGCAGCCGTCGGTCGCTTGCGGCGGTTGTTTCCAATCAGGCCGCGCTGGCTGCTGTACTGTCCAGCCCGTCAGCGCTGCCGGCGCTGGTGGCCAGCAGTGTAGCGATGAGGGAGGTCGTCACCCGCCATGCGGCTATGGTTGCCATGATCGCCAATCCTGCGGCGCAGGCGGCCATGGTGGCAAGCCAGGTTGCCATGCGGGAGGTAGCGGAAGATCAGACCGCGATGGAGGTCATGATCGCCAGTCCTGCGGCGCAGGCGGCGCTGGTGGCAAGTCAGCCGGGGATGCGGGAAGTGGCGGCCAGCCGGGTCGCGATGGAGGTCATGATCGCCAGTAATGCAGCGATTGCGGCGCTGGTGGCAAGTCAGTCGGCCATGCGGGAAGTGGCGGCCAGCCGGGTCGCGATGGAGGTGATGGTTGAAAGCCGGGAGGCACTTCCGGCGCTGCTTGCATCTTCTGCGGCAAAAATGGCCGTTTACGGCAATGACGTGGCCATTGATGTCATTGCTGCATCTGACGATGCGCTGGCGGCCTGCCGGTCTGCGGCTGGATATTCCGTTCTGGCTACAGCAAGCGCATCAAGCACGTCTCCAAGGGCGTGGCCTGGCGTGTCCGGGGCGAAGTATCTCGTCGTCGGGTTATCTGCAAATACTGGCGCACAAGGAAAGAGCATTTCTGTCAACACCCGGCGTGCCGGGTCGAGGCGTATTAACTCTCATGTAATGGATACGGTCAGCGTGGCATCAACATCGGCTGTCGGAGCGGTCTGCTGTCCGTGTGAAGGGGTTTTTACAGCCAGTATCGATGTCGCTAATACATGCTCCATCTATGTCGGCGCCCTGCGCTGCGACGTGTAAGGGATCGAGATGGCTTACCTGATCTACAGCCTCGGCAGCCATCAGCCGGTCGGAATCGTCCACGACGACATCGGCGCGTCGGTCGTGCGCGCGGGCGAGATTGCCATCCCGTGTACGGACGGAGACAGCCCGAACGACCCTCGCTGGCACGACGAGGCCGAACACTACGACGAGCGCCATGCCGAAGCCGTGATCGCGGCGCGGGCGATGCATGTGGCCAAGCAAGCACGGGCAGACGCGGTAGCCCGCATCCGGGTG
>JAGPIM010000097.1 GCA_018055005.1 Laribacter sp. | reverse complement strand
GCGCGAGTATTACCTCAACGAGCAGGTCAAGGCGATCCAGAAGGAACTGGGTGAAGAGGACGAGTCCGCCGAGTTTGACGAGCTGGAAAAGAAAATCAAGGCCGCAGGCATGTCCAAGGAAGGCAAGGACAAGGCCCTGGCCGAGCTGAAAAAGCTGCGCATGATGTCGCCGCAATCGGCCGAAGCGACCGTGGTGCGCAACTATATCGATACCCTGCTGTCGCTGCCGTGGAAGAAGAAGTCCCGCATCAGTACCGATGTTGCTGCGGCAGAAACCATTCTGGACGAAGACCATTTCGGGCTGGAAAAGGTCAAGGAACGCATCCTTGAATATCTTGCCGTACAAGGGCGGGTGGAGAAGCTCAAGGGGCCGATCCTGTGTCTGGTCGGACCTCCGGGGGTGGGTAAAACCTCGCTGGGCCAGTCGATTGCCCGTGCTACCGGGCGCAAGTATGTCCGCATGGCGCTGGGCGGCGTGCGTGACGAAGCCGAAATCCGTGGTCACCGCCGGACCTATATCGGCTCCATGCCGGGCAAGATCCTGCAAAGCATGGCCAAGGTCGGCGTGAAAAACCCGCTCTTCCTGCTGGATGAAGTGGACAAGCTGGGAGCGGACTTCCGGGGAGATCCGAGTGCAGCACTGCTGGAAGTGCTGGATCCGGAGCAGAACCATGCTTTCAGCGACCATTACGCCGAAGTGGATTTTGACCTGTCCGACGTGATGTTCGTCGCAACGGCCAACTCGCTGAACATTCCGCAGGCACTGCTGGACCGGATGGAGATCATCCGTCTGTCGGGTTACACCGAAGACGAAAAGGTCGCGATTGCCGAGAAATACCTGCTGCCCAAGGAAATCAAGGCGAACGGCTTGAAAGATGACGAGATTGCCGTCCAGGAAAGTGCGTTGCGCGATATCGTGCGCTACTACACCCGCGAAGCCGGTGTACGCAGCCTGGACCGGGAAATTGCCAAGATCTGCCGCAAGACCGTGAAGCAGAACCAGGCCAGGAAAACCGACAGCAAATCGGCCCGGACGACCGTGAATGCCCGCAATCTGGACAAGTTCCTTGGCGTGCAGAAGTTCGAGTACGGGCGGGCAGAGGAACACAATCAGGTGGGTCAGGTGACTGGTCTTGCCTGGACTGAAGTCGGTGGCGAGCTGTTGACCATCGAGGCCGTATCGCTGCCGGGCAAGGGTAACATCATCCGTACCGGCCAGTTGGGTGAGGTGATGCAGGAGTCCATTACTGCCGCCATGAGCGTGGTGCGCAGCCGGGCGAAAAGCCTCGGGATTAAACCGGATTTCTATGAGAAAAACGACCTGCACATTCACCTGCCTGAAGGCGCTACACCCAAGGACGGTCCGTCAGCCGGCATCGGTATTGTCACGGCCATGACTTCGGCCCTGACCGGTATTCCGGTGCGGGCGGATGTGGCCATGACCGGTGAAATCACCCTGCGCGGCGAAGTACTGCCGATCGGAGGCCTCAAGGAAAAACTGCTGGCGGCCCACCGTGGCGGGATCAAACATGTGTTGATTCCCCAGGGGAACGTCAAAGATTTGGCAGAAATACCGACAAATATCAAAAGGAGTCTGGAAATCCATTCGGTAAAATGGATTGAACAGGTCTTTGAACTGGCTCTGGAGCGACAGCCGGAGCCATTGCCGGACAATGATGACATTGGCACGATTTCTGCAAAAGCAGAACCTGGTGCCGAGTCTTCTCTTACCAAGCATTAGGCTTGTGTTTCCTTGACACGCCGAAATTTGGCTTGCTATAAAGCCATCGGTTTTAATTGGCAATTTCGCTTGTGCTGACCGTAAAAACACAGAAAGGGGACGTTAAGTGAATAAATCCGAACTGATCGACGCCATCGCTGCCTCCGCAGACCTGCCGAAGGCTGCCGCTGGCAAAGCGCTGGACGGCATGATCGAGGCGCTTACCGAAGCCCTCAAGAAAGGCGATACCGTGACCCTGGTCGGTTTCGGTTCCTTCTATGTCGGCGAACGCGCCGAACGCAAGGGTCGCAATCCGAAAACCGGCGAAGAAATCACCATTCCCTCCGCCAAGACCCCGAAGTTCCGTCCTGGCAAGGCTCTCAAAGACGCGCTATAATCTGCAATCGGTCGCGCGAGCGATGCCGGGTGGTTAGTCTCAGTTGGTAGAGCGCTGCCTTCACACGGCAGAGGTCACTGGTTCGAGTCCAGTACCACCCACCACGCAGCGGAGTGGTAGTTCAGTTGGTTAGAATACCGGCCTGTCACGCCGGGGGTCGCGGGTTCGAGTCCCGTCCACTCCGCCAGATTCCAGAAAGGTGAACGCGCAGGCGTTCACCTTTTTTGCTTCCGGACAGTGCTGCTGTTCCGGCCATGCACAGTCGAACCAGGCTACTTCATGTTTGAATTCGTTCAGAAAAACACACTGGTCATCAAGATCATCCTTGGTGCGGTTGCACTGACTTTTGTCGGTTTTGGCGTAGGGAGTTACACCGCTGCGACCGATGACGCCTACCTTGCCAAAGTAGGGGGCGAAAAGATTTACAAGCAGGATATCGAGCGTGCCCTTAACGGCCAGCCGGCCGACAGTGCCGTGCGCCAGCAAGTGCTCGAAAGCCTGATTCGACAGAAGCTCCTGCTGGCTGATGCCGGCCAGCACGGCATGCGCGTTACCGATGCCGAGCTGCGGCGGGTCATCGCGGGCATCCCGGCCTTCCAGGACAATGGTCATTTCGACCCCAAACGCTACGAAGAGTACCTGCAATCGCAGTACATGAGCGCCGAACAGTTCCAGGCCCGCATCCGTGACGAGCTGATGGTGCAGCAGCAGCTCTCTGCGTTTGTGGATGCCACTTTTGTCTCGCCCGGTGCCGTCGAGCGAGTGCACAAGCTGCTGGCCGAACAGCGCCAGATCAACCAGTACCGCCTGACTGCCGGGCAGTTCCTGCCCGGGGTCAAGATCGACGACGCAGAAATCCAGCGCTTCTACGACAGCAACAAGACCCGTTTCCAGACGCCGGAAAAAGTCCGGCTGGAATACGTCCTGCTGTCACTGGAAGAACTGTCCAGAACGGTGCAGGTCAGTGAGGCTGATGTCCGGAAATACTATGAAGAGCACAAGGCCGAACTGGCTGGTGACGAGCAGCGCCAGGTCGCGCACATCCTGATTGCCGTGCCCAAGGGGGCTAGTGCTGCCGACAAGGCACGCCTGAAGACCGAGGCTGACGCCATCGCCAAAGAAGTCCGCAGCAACCCGGCACGCTTTGCCGCACTGGCGCAGGAAAAATCCGCCGACCCGGGTTCTGCTGCCAAAGGCGGGGATCTGGGCTGGTTTGGCCGTGGCGTGATGGTGAAGCCGTTCGAAGACAGTGCCTTCAAGCTGGCCAAAGGACAAGTCAGCGATCCGGTTGAAACCGAATTCGGCTACCACATCATCAAGGTCGAGGGTATCAAGACGCCGGACCTGGGCACGATGCAGGCCGACATCCATGCCCGTCTGGCCCGCCAGAAGGCCGGTGCGCTCTATCGCCAGCAGCTGGAAACCCTCGGGGATGTCAGCTACCAGCAAAGCGACAGCCTCAAGCCGGTCGCCGAGGCACTCAAGCTGCCGGTGCAGCAGACCGAATGGATCGTCAAGGGACAGCCGGGCAGCGGCATTGCCGCCAGTCCCAAGGTGGACGCAGCCGCTTTCAGCGATGACGTGTTCAAGGGCAAGCACAACAGCGAAGTCATCGATCTTGGCAACGAGCGCAGCGTGGTGGTGCGGGTGGCGGCTGCCGAGCCGGCCAAGCTGCAACCGCTGGCCGAGGTGGCCCCGGTCATCCGCAAGGAACTGGCAGACAAGGCCGCACGGGAACTCGCCGTCAAGGCCGGTGAAAAGCTCCTGGCGGAGCTGAAGGCCGGCAAGACGCCGGATGTTGCCTGGTCGGCTGCCCAGCAGGTGTCGCGCCGTGATCCGGCTGCTCTGGGCCGGGACGTGCAGCGGGCCGTGTTCTCCACCAGTGTCAACAAGTTGCCGGCCTATGCCGGTGCCGCCGAGGGTGACGGTTTTACGCTGGTGCGCATTGACCGCTTGCTGCCGGCTGGAACCATGACCGATGCCGAACGCCAGCAGCTGCTGGGCATGCTGAACCAGTTGCAGACGGCGGCCGATGCCACCAGTTACCTCAACGGTCTGCGTGCAACCTATCCGGTGACACTCAAGCAGATGCCTGCCGAATAAACAGGTCCATCATCAGGCCCGCTCTGGCAACAGGGCGGGCTTTTTTTCGGCTGCGGGTCGGGCTGGCCGGTGCCCGGTAGATTGTCCGTGCAGGGTTTTTCCGGAAACGGTGGTTGCCAGTGCCGGCGTGTCATCCTTTGCTTGTTGGCTGGCAGTAATCGGTATCCTGTGCAACATCCATGTCCCGATGCTGGGCTGGTGCCTGCGGCATCGGGCCGTTTCTTGCGTCGCGGCAAGTGTAGTGACTGTCGGGTCGTTCAATCCCCTGATGCCTGATGGCGGGTTCCTGCCTTCCCGGCGCAGCAAGGCATGTAACCGTGGCGAGCCACAGCGGCGCCGACGCGGCCTTGCAAATTGGCGTACCCCACAGCAGGAAGGTCACGGTGATGCCGTTCTCCGTCAGGAACGCCGCAATCATGGAATACCCTCACGCATCCAGCCGGATCGCTGCCTGACACCCTGACAGCCAGCTCAAGCCCCCGTGCTGGCATGTGTACGCATGGCTCACAGCTGGCAGCCGATGCCGTGCGAAACCGGTGCGGTCTGGCAGAAAAGCAAACGCCGCGCTCCACAGGGGAGGGCGGCGTGCGGCATGGCCCGGTGCTGACTGCGCCGGACCTGCAAGGCTGACTGGTGTACCCGTTCAGGCGGCCGGTTTGCGGGTCACGATCACGATCTGGTACACGCCACCGAAAATGGTGCGCTTGTTCCAGACGAATTCGTCCGCGTGCGTGGCGTATTCGCTGATCTCGTGACGCCACAGCGCCTCGGCAAACGGCTCCAGCCAGCGGTTGACGTACTTGAGCAGCCAACCGATCGGTTGCCAGGCGGCCGGGCCGTGATAGTCGACAAACACGGCCTTGCCGTGTGCCGGTACCTTGGCCAGCATGTTGTCGACGATGCGGCGCTTGAGATCGTCCGGTACTTCGTGCAGCAGGAAGAAGCTGCACACCAGGTCGTAATCCTCCTCGCCGGCATAGGTCGCCGCATCGGCACGGGTCACACCGGCCTGCGGATAGCGTCCGAGCTTGCTGACCGAGTGCTCGACCTGGACCGGGGTGATGTCGGTCAGGCGGAACTTGCCGTTCGGGCCGACTTTCTGCGCCACGCGGCTGACCAGGTCGCCGTAGACATGCGCCACCTGCCAGACCGACATGCCCGGCTCCACCTCGTTGAGGTAGGCGCGCATCATGCGCTGGTCGTTGCCGAACAGCAGTGTCTTGACCACGATGTTGCGATCAAGCAGGCGGGCCTTGGTCGGATTGACATAGGCCCAGTCGTACACGTCGACCATGTAGTCGGGTACGCCCTCGTAATAGTTGTCCTGCTGGCTGGGGAGGGTACGTTCGGCAGTCATAAGATCCCTTGCAAGTGAATTGGTTGGGGCGCTGCTGCCGGAAGCAGCGCCGGAATGGGTGGATGATCAGCGCGGAGCCAGGCGCCAGACCTTGCGACCGAAAGCAAGCTTGCGGCGCAGGTAGGCAATCTGCCCCAGATGGTTGATGTCTTTCGGACAGTTGTCCTGGCATCCCATCAGCGACATGCAGCCGAACACGCCGTCTTCGTTGCCGATGACGTGGTAAAAATCGTCGAGTGTACGGGCATCGCGGTCATCCAGGGCAAAACGGGCCACCTTGTTGAAACCGACCGCGCCCATAAAGGTGTCACGCATCTGGGCGGTTGCACAACCGGCAATGCAGCACCCGCACTCGATGCAGCGTTCCATTTCGTACAGCTCGTCGGCCAGGTCCGGCGACATCGGGGCTTCGACTGAATGGATGTCGACCGAATCTGCCTTCGGATGCAGCCAGGCGCCGATCCGCTTGGACAGGGCGCGCATGAACTTGCCGGTATTGACCGACAGGTCGCCGATCAGTTCGAATCCCGGCAGCGGCAACAGGGTAATGTGCGGGCTGGCAAAGGTAGCCGTCAAGGTGCGGCAAGCCAGTGTCGGCTTGCCGTTGATCACCATGGCACAGCTGCCACAGATGCCCGCCCGGCAGACGAAGTCGAACTGCAGCGTCGGGTCCTGTTCTTCCCGCAGGCGGTTGAGCGCGATGAAAATGCTCATGCCCGGAGTTTCCTCCAGCCGGTATTCCTGCATGTGCGGGGTGCTGCCGGCAGCTTGCGGATCGTGCCGGAAAATCGAAAAGGTCAGGGTGCGGTTGGCCATGGTCAGGCTCCTTGGCGGCGCTGGTTGGCCGGTCGGTATTTTTCGGGCAAGGCTTCGGGGAGCGGCATGTCGGTCTGGAGTTCACCGCCGACCTGTGCCAGCCGGGACGCGGTATCCGGGTGGGCAATGGCATTGTCCGGCCCGTAGCCGCGATAGCCTGGTGGCAGGGCCATCTGCATCACGTCCAGCGGTTCGTACGACAGTTCCGGACGACCGGCATCGGCCTCGGGCCAGCGGGCCAGCGTGCGCGACAGCCACTCGGCATCATTGCGTTGCGGGTAGTCTTCGCGCGCATGGGCGCCACGGCTTTCGGTCCGTGCCAGTGCTCCGGCAGCCACGCAGAGCGCCACTTTGAGCATCCGCGGCAAACGCAGTGCCGCGACCAGTTCCGGATTGGCATGCCGGCGCTTGTCACGTACGCAAATGCATTTGCTGCGCTGCAATAATACCTCAAGTTCATTGACTGCCTGTTGCAAGGTTTCGGCGTGGCGGAAGATGCCGACCTTGTCCATCATGACCTGCTCCATGGCATGACGCAGGGTGTAGACGTTTTCGCCTTCGCTGCGGGCCAGCAGCTCCGAGATGGCCGCTTCCTCGCGTTCGGCAAAGTCGCGTGCCAGGGCTGCATCCGGTCCCGGTGCGCTCAGGCTGGCATCGGCGACATGCTCGCCCACCACCATGCCGGCCACCACGGTTTCGGCCAGCGAGTTGCCGCCCAGCCGGTTGAAACCGTGCAGGTCCCAGCAGGCAGCCTCGCCGACCGAGAAAAGTCCCTTGAGGGTCGGGCTTTCGCCGCGGATGTCGGTGCGGATGCCGCCCATCGAGTAGTGCTGCGTCGGCCGCACCGGAATCCAGTCGGTAGCCGGGTCGATGCCGAGGAAGTACTGGCAGATTTCCTGCACTTCGCGCAGGTTCTTTTCGATGTGCGCGCGGCCGAGGAGGGTGATGTCGAGCCACAGGTGCGGACCATAGGCGCTGGGCACACCCTTGCCCTTGCGGATGTGCTCGGTCATGCGGCGCGAAACCACGTCGCGCGAGGCGAGTTCCTTTTTCTCCGGCTCGTAGTCCGGCATGAAACGGTGGCCGTCCACGTCGCGCAGCAGGCCGCCGTCGCCACGACAGCCTTCGGTGGTCAGGATGCCGACCGGCACGATGGCCGTCGGGTGAAACTGCACGGCTTCCGGGTTACCCAGCGTGGCAATGCCGGTCTCCAGCGCAATGCCCTGGCCGGTGCCTTCGCAGATGATGGCATTGGTCGATACTGCCCACAGCCGGCCGTAGCCGCCGGTGGCGATGGTGGTGGTGCGCGCCATGATGGCGTACACCTCGCCGGTGATCAGGTCGCGCACCACGGCGCCGTGGCAGCGGCTGCCGTCGTGGATCAGCGCAATGGCTTCCTGCCGCTCCATGACCGGAATGCCCAGGCCGATGGCTTCGTTGTCCATGGCGTACAGCACGGTGTGGCCGGTACCGTCGGCGGTATAGCAGGTGCGCCACTTCTTGGTGCCGCCAAAGTCGCGTGCGTTGATGAGGCCGTGGGCTTCTGCCGGCTCTTCAAGGATTTCTTCTTTCGCGTTGACGATGACCTTGCGCTGGCCGGCCCGGATGCGGGTCCACGGCACGCCCCAGCCGGCTGCTTCGCGCACCGCCTTGGGGGCCACGTGGGTAAAGAGCCGCGCCACTGCCTGGTCGCAGCCCCAGTCCGAGCCGCGCACGGTGTCGATGAAGTGCACCATCTCGCTGTCGCCGGCACCCTTGGCCGCGTTGCCCAGACTGGCCTGCATGCCGCCCTGTGCCGCGGCCGAGTGCGAGCGCTTGGCCGGCACCAGGGACAGCACCAGCGTATCCAGCCCGCGCTGGCGACAGGCAATGGCTACCCGCAGGCCGGCGAGGCCGCCGCCGATGACGAGTGCGTCGGTATAGATCGTTTTCATCGTTGCATCTCCGTCACGATGTTGGCGTGTTGCTGGCGGGCTTCAGGGCTGTCCGGCGGGGCGACGCGCCACAGGGCCAGCAGCGACAGCAGGCCGAGGCTGATGAACAGCACGCTCAGGCCGGTTTTCAGCCGTTGCAGGGACTGGCGGCGGGCCGGGCTGATGCCGCCCCATTTGATCGCCAGCCGGTAGACACCGATCATGGCGTGCAGGTCGGCCATCAGCAGCAGCGGCAGGTAGACCCAGATCATGCCGAAATCGCGCACGCGCGCGCCGGACTGCCACGGGTCGATGGCTTCGGGCTGCAAGACCATGGTCCACAGGTGCAGCGGCACGAAAAAGAAGATGGCAAAGCCGGTCAGCACCTGCCAGACCCACAGGCGGGTGTCGCGGTGGACCTGGGTATTGAGCTGCACGCCCAGGCGCTGCCACTGTCTCCAGTTCTGCGGAAACTTGCGCAGGGCGATCAGGGCATGCAGGGCGATCAGCCCGCCGATGCCCAGCCCGATCAGGCTGACGACCCACGGATAACCGTGCACACCGTCAAAATTCAGTTCCAGCGATTTGACCACGCGGAAAAACGTGGGCTCACCGATCAGGATCGAGGCGACCAGCAAAAGGTGCACGGTGAGGAACAAGGCCAGAAACAGGCCGCTGGCACTCTGCAAGACATCCAGTCTGGCGTCCCATGGCGAACGACGTAAAAGGGGGGGCATTGCATTAATCTCCTGTTGTAGTGTGCTGGCGATGCCGCGCTGGCATCGGCATCGCCAGGTGGTCGGCCTTCTGTGATTAGAATATCTAAAAACAATAGTTTGCTAATATTGATTGCGGACAAAACCGCTTGTAAAAATGGCAAACCATTGCCGGACGGCCGGTTCCGGCGAGGCCGGAATGCCGCCCACGGGCTCAGGGTGGTCTACTTCTTCATGCGTGTGGGGTAGAAAGGCGGCGTACCAGCACCTTGGAACCGCGCTCCGGGTTGTAGTGCTGGCGCTTGACGGGCGGCAGCACGTCGGGACTTGCCAGGGCAAAGCCGCGCTCGATAAAGAAATGCGCCGTCTGGGTGGTGAGCACGAACAGGGTGTCGATGTGCTTGTCGCGGGCATGCTGCTCGACATGATGCAGCAGTGCCTCGCCATAGCCGCGAAAACGCCATTGTGGCGCCACCGCCAGGCAGCACAGCTCGGCCATGCCGGCTTCCGGATAGTCGAACACCGCGACGCAGCCGGTCAGCTTGCCGTCGTGCTCGACCACGGTGTAATGGTCGAGGTTGAGCTCGATCATTTCTTCCTCGCGCGGCACCAGCTTGCCCTCCTGCTCCAGCGGCCGGATGATCTGCAACAGCCGTTGCAGGTCGTCAAAGCGGGCCTGGCGCAGCACGACCAGCGGCGCATCGGATACCACCGTGCCGCTGCCGGCGTGGGTGAACAGCTCCTTGAGCAACGCGCCGTCAACGCTCTGGCTGACGAGGTGGCAACGCTTGACGCCCAGCCCGGCGGCCTTGATGGCGGAGGCAAAGCACAGGCGGAACTCGCCTGGCAGGTGATCAGCCGAGGATTCCAGCCATGCCTGTCCTTCTTCCGGCGAAAACTCGCGCAACAGCTGGCCGCTGGCGCTGTGGACGCCGGTGGGGGTATCCACCAGATACATCAGCTTGTCGGCCTTGAGCGAGGTGGCGGTATGCGCGGCCACTTCTTCCATGCTCAGGCTGAAACTTTCGCCCGTGGGGGAGTAGCCGATTGGCGACAGCAGCACCAGCTCGCCGGCAGCCAGCCGCTGGGTGATGGCCTGGGTATCGACCCGGCGCACCGCACCGGAATACTGCATGTCCACGCCGTCGAGCACGCCCATCGGGCAGGCCACCAGATAGTTGCCGCCAGCCACGCGCAGGTTGGCGCCGGCCATGGGCGAATCGGGCAGGGCCACCGACAGCTGGGCTTCGATTTCGGCCCGCGTATAGCCGATGCCGTACTTGACGGCATCCA
>JAGPIM010000008.1 GCA_018055005.1 Laribacter sp. | reverse complement strand
AGTAGGCTTGCCAGGCAGCAGGTATTCAATGCGCTGCCATTGAGCATCGCTAAGCAGGTATCGATTCATTTGCAGACCACAAAAGGCGCGAATGAAACCACAAAACAGTTACTGTGAACACGCCCTAAGCCGGACAGACGCAAGGGATCCTGAAAAAATCTGACTTGCCTGCAAAATTGTTAAAAAAAATCCTCACTCAGGGGGAATGGCTGTCACATCCAGAATAATCATCTGAGCAAACGTATCTGGAAACTGACCCTTGCTATGGTAATCCCCCCGTTTTTAGCGGTCGTCAGAAGTAGAGTTCATGCGGCCATGGCCAACTTCTGTTTCGGGGTAATGCCGCCAAGCGCCATGTTCGGGCGCTCGTGATTGTACGTCCAGAGCCTGTTGGTTGCGTGCTCCTGGACCTCGGCAATGGAATCGAACAGGTCGTGTCCGAGCCAATCGTAACGCACGGTGCGGTTGTAGCGCTCGATACAGGCATTCTGCCGGGGCTTGCCTGGCTGAAATGTGCTCGAGGTGGATGCCGTGTCGGTGCGCCCACTCGGTCAGCGTCTTGCCGACATATTCCGGCCTGTTGTCGCTACGGATGACGGTCGGTTTGCCCCGCCATTCGATCACCTGATCCAGTGCACGCACCACCCGTTCGGCCGGCAGTGACAGACCGACGTCCATTGCCAAAGCTTCGCGGTTGAAGTCATCGATGATGTTCAGCAAGCGGAAGCTGCGGCCGTCGGCCAGTTGGTCGTGCATGAAGTCCATTGACCAGCTGGTTGATGGAGACAGGAACCAGCAGCGGTGCAGGCTTCTCGCGCACCAGGCGTTTGCGCGGCTTGATGCGCAGGTTTAGCGCCAACGCGCGGTAAATCCGGTACACGCGCTTGTGGTTCCATGGAAAGCCTTTGACGTTGCGCAGGTACAAGAAACACAAGCCGAAACCCCGGTTGCGCTGGTTGTACGTCAGCCGGATCAGATAATCCGCGATCTGCTCGTTTTCGGCGGACTGCCTAGCCTGATAACGGTAGCAGGTCTCGCTGATGCCGAATGCCGCGCAGGCCACCCGCACGGCAGTGCCGGTCTCCCGCACCGCCCGTTGCGCCATCTCGCGCCGACGAGATGGCTTCACCGCTTTTTTCGAGCGCCTCCTTGACGATTTCGGCCTTGAGCCGCTCCTCGGCGTACATCTTCTTCAGACGACGGTTCTCATCCTCCAGCTCCCGGAGACGGGTCATCAATGAGGCATCCATGCCACCAAACTTGCTGCGCCACTTGTAGAAGGTCGCCGAACTGATGCCGTGTTCGCGGCACAGTTCCGGCACCGGTGACCCACCTTCGGCCTGCTTGAGGATGGCGATGATCTGGCTGTCTGAAAAGCGGGACTTCTTCACGTAGAACTTCCTCCTGCTGCAAGTAGAAAATTCTACTTCTGAACACCACTGTTTTCAGGGGGGATTACCCGGCCAAGGTCTGGCGTCAGCTCAAGCGCGAGGGGCAGCGCGTGGCGCGCTGTACGGTCGAGCGGCGGCAATTGGGCTGCATGGGGTGACGCGCGGCAAGGCGGTACGGACCCTCCGTCCCGATCAGGCCGCATCTTGCCCGCAAGATCATGTCAACCGGCAATTCGTGGCCGGGCGGCCGAACCAGCCCTGGGTCTCTGACCTTACCTGTGTCTCGACCGGGCAAGGCTTTGTCCATGTGCCCTTCGTGGTGGACGTGTTCGCGCGTTACATCGTGGGTTGGCGGGTCAGCCGCAGCATGCACACCGAGTTTGTTCTGGATGCGCTGGAACAGGCACTGCGGGCACGCCAGCCAGCGCGGGACGGGCTGATTCATCACAGTGACCGGGGCTCGCAATATGTATCGATCCGTATACCGAGCGGCTGGCCGAAGCTGGCATCGAACCCTCGGTCGGCAGTACTGGAGACAGCTACGACAATGCACTGGCGGAAACCATCAATGACCTGTACAAGGCGGAAGTGATCCATCGTCGAGGACCATGGAAGAACATGGAGTCAGTAGGGTTGGCGACGCTGGAATGGGTTTCGTGGTTCAACCATCACCGTTTGTTGGCCCCTCTGGGTTACATTCCACCGGCGGAGGCAAACTACTACCGCAGTCTGAGCGAGCAGGCAGTGCCGGCCTGACTCACACAAAATGGCCTCCGCGAAACCCGGTACGATTCAAATTTATTCAGGAAACGTGTTTGCAATCGCTTGGGACTAGGCGTTTCACAAAGTGAATTAAGGAGATTGATCCGGGCTGCCGGGAAAATTTCCTGCTTGTTTGACATGGCTCCAGCATCCGTATCCAGACTCTTGAAAAACGAAATCTGCATCCCTACTATTAGCACTCGTGAAACGGGAGTGCTAAAGCGGCATGTCCCGTATTCCTATCGAATTTCAAACGTGCAGTGCCTCGTATCGAAAGCAGGAGAGTTTTCATGACCATTCGCCCTTTGCATGACCGTGTTGTGATCAAGCGTCTTGAAGCTGAAGAAAAAACCGCCTCCGGTATCGTGTTGCCGGGTACCGCCACTGAAAAGCCCGACATGGGCGAAGTCGTTGCCGTGGGCAACGGCAAGGTGCTGGACAATGGCGAACGCCGTGCGCTGGAGCTGAAAGTCGGCGACAAGGTGATCTTTGGCAAGTACAGCGGTCAGTCCGTCAAGGTTGACGGTGAAGAGCTGCTGGTGATGCGCGAAGAAGACATCATGGGCATCGTCGAGTGATTGCAACACGCTTTCGCGTGAAATGTTTCAGACAAATACGGATTTGAGGTAACAAAATGGCAGCAAAAGACGTCAAGTTTGGTGATTCCGCCCGTTCCAAGATGGTTGACGGGGTAAACATTCTGGCTGATGCCGTCAAGGTCACGCTCGGCCCGAAAGGCCGCAACGTCGTGCTGGAACGCAGCTATGGTGCTCCGACCATCACCAAGGACGGTGTGTCCGTTGCCAAGGAAATCACCCTGAAGGACAAGTTCGAGAACATGGGTGCGCAGATGGTCAAGGAAGTGGCTTCCAAGACCAACGACGTCGCCGGTGACGGCACCACCACTGCCACCGTGCTGGCCCAGTCCATCATGCAGGAAGGCATGAAGTACGTCGCTGCCGGCATGAACCCGATCGACCTCAAGCGCGGCATCGACAAGGCTGTCGTGGCGCTGGTGGCCGAAATCAAGAACATCGCCAAGCCGTGCGCTACCACCAAGGAAATCGCCCAGGTCGGCGCCATTTCCGCCAACAGCGATACCGTGATCGGCGACAAGATCGCTGCGGCCATGGAAAAGGTCGGCAAGGAAGGCGTGATCACCGTTGAAGACGGTTCGGGTCTGGAAGACGAACTGGAAGTGGTCGAAGGCATGCAGTTCGACCGCGGTTACCTCAGCCCGTACTTTATCAACCAGCCGGAAAAACAGATCGCCCAGCTCGACAATCCGTTCATCCTGCTGTGCGACAAGAAAATCACCAACATCCGCGAACTGCTGCCGGTTCTGGAGCAAGTCTCCAAGGCTGGCCGCCCGTTGCTGGTGATTGCTGCCGAAGACGTGGAAGGCGAAGCCTTGGCCACGCTGGTGGTCAACAACATGCGCGGCATCCTCAAGACCGTTGCCGTCAAGGCTCCGGGCTTCGGTGACCGTCGCAAGGCCATGCTGGAAGACATCGCCATCCTGACCGGCGGCACCGTGATCAGCGAGGAAATCGGCCTGCCACTGGAAAAAGCCACCATCGACATGCTGGGTCAGGCCAAGCGTATCGAAGTCAGCAAGGATACGACCACCATCATTGATGGCGTGGGCACTGCCGAAGCCATCAAGGCTCGTGTCGAACAGATCCGTGCTCACATCGAAACGGCCAGCAGTGACTACGACCGCGAAAAGATGCAGGAACGTCTGGCCAAGCTGGCTGGCGGTGTGGCCGTGATCAAGGTCGGTGCTGCAACCGAAGTCGAAATGAAGGAAAAGAAGGCCCGCGTCGAAGACGCCCTGCACGCAACCCGCGCTGCCGTGGAAGAAGGCATCGTGGCCGGTGGCGGCGTGGCCCTGCTGCGTGCCCGCGCCAACCTGAAGGAAGTGGCGACCATCAACGCCGAACAGGCTGCCGGTGTGCAGATCGTGATGCGTGCGATCGAATCGCCGCTGCGCCAGATCGTGGCCAACGCTGGTGACGAGCCGAGCGTGGTGGTCAACAAGGTCTACGAAGGCACCGGCAACTTCGGTTACAACGCCGCAACCGGCGAGTACGGCGATCTGGTGGAAATGGGCGTGCTCGACCCGGCCAAGGTGACCCGCTCGGCCCTGCAACACGCTGCTTCGGTGGCCGGCCTGATGCTGACCACCGACTGCATGGTGGCCGAGCTGCCGGAAGACAAGCCGGCCATGCCGGCCGGCGGAATGGGTGGAATGGGTGGAATGGGCGGCATGATGTAATCTGCCGAGGCCCCTCCGGTCATCTGGCTGGAGTCTTTACAAAAGGCATCAACCCGCCAAGGGTTGATGCCTTTTATTGTTTTGACGGGCAAACGCCAGTCCGAAAGGCGTGACGAACGCGCAGGTTTTTGTGTGCGAAAACGTTTTCCGATGACCGCTGATTTGCAAGGAACATGATCCGACCGCGAACTTGAGTTCGCACTGGGGGCCGTTCCTGGTCAGGGCTTTTCCGGTTTGCATCAACCCATTCGGCTTTGTCACGGGTAGCAGCCACCCCGAAGGTCATGCGCCTGGCGGCAACCTCTTCGGCTTTTGCCGCCTCAAGCATTGCCCTCACTTCTTTCAGACTGTGGCCGCTCAAGATCAGCCGCCGTGCGGACATATCCGACGGGTTTATTTGCCCTTCGACCAACTGGCGGGCAACCGCGTGCAGTGCTCAGGCCTTGGCCAGACTGATCTCCGGATAATTTCCAGGTGCCAGCCTGTTTTTTTCGTCAGACAGGCGGAATTCGTAACGCCACATTTTTGCCCCCTTGGTCCGGATGACGAGGGGCAAACCGCCACCGTCTGCAATCTGCCTGTCGGTGCCGGAGAGCCTGGCTTTGCTGTGTCCTGGCTCAGTTAGTAGCATAACTGTCTCCTGTTTTTTGGCGGTTTGTGGTCTGTCCCCTGTTTATTATCAGGGGACAAAACAGGGGGCGAATTTCTGGGTTTTTATGGGGTGATATGTAATTGGGTGGCACAAACAAAAACCCCCGAAGCCAACAGCAACGGGGGTTTTGGGGCGCCATCATGGGATGGCGTGGCATGAAAACGACAATTACAGGCTGTAGTACTCGTCGAATTCGACCGGGTGCGGGGTCATGCGGATACGGTTGACTTCCTGCATCTTGAGGTCGATGAAGGCATCAATCCATTCGTTGCTGAACACGCCGCCGCGGGTCAGGAACTCGCGGTCTGCATCCAGCGAAGCCAGGGCTTCTTCGAGGGAAGCGCAGACGGTCGGGATCAGCTTGTCCTCTTCCGGCGGCAGGTCGTAGAGGTTCTTGCTGGCCGGCTCGCCCGGATGGATTTTGTTCTGCACACCGTCCAGACCAGCCATCATCAGTGCGGCGAAGCACAGGTACGGGTTGGCGGAAGGATCCGGGAAGCGGGCTTCGATGCGGCGGGCCTTCGGGCTGGCCACGTGCGGAATGCGGATCGAGGCCGAGCGGTTCTTGGCCGAGTAGGCCAGCTTCACTGGGGCTTCGTAGTGCGGAACCAGGCGCTTGTAGGAGTTGGTGCCCGGGTTGGTGATGGCGTTCAGGGCCTTGGCGTGCTTGATGATGCCGCCGATGTAGTAGAGGGCGAACTCGGACAGGCCGGCGTAGCCGTCACCTGCGAACAGGTTCACGCCGTCTTTCCAGATCGACTGATGCACGTGCATGCCGCTGCCGTTGTCGCCACAGATCGGCTTGGGCATGAAGGTGGCGGTCTTGCCGTAGCTGTGGGCGACGTTCTGGATCACGTACTTCATGATCTGGGTCCAGTCGGCACGCTGGGTCAGGGTGCTGAAGCGGGTGCCGATTTCCATCTGGCCGGCGGTGGCTACTTCGTGGTGGTGCACTTCGACCGGTACGCCGAGCTCTTCCATCAGCAGGACCATTTGCGAGCGCATGTCCTGGAAGCTGTCGACCGGCGGAACCGGGAAGTAGCCGCCCTTGACGCGCGGACGATGGCCGGTGTTGGCACCGTTCATCGGGTCAGCGGAGGACCATGCGGCTTCTTCGGAGTTGATCTTGACGTGGCAGCCGGACATGTCGGCGTGCCAGGTGATGCTGTCGAACACGAAGAATTCGGGTTCCGGACCAAAGTAGGCGACATCACCGATGCCCGAGGCCTTCAGGTAGGCTTCGGCGCGCTTGGCGATCGAGCGCGGGCAGCGGTCATAGCCCTTGCCATCGGCCGGATCCACCACGTCGCAGGACATGAACAGGGTCGGTTCGTCGAAGAACGGATCAATGTTGGCGGTACCCGGATCGGCGATCAGCAGCATGTCGGAGGCCTGGATGCCTTTCCAGCCAGCGATGGAGGAGCCGTCAAACGCGTGACCGTTTTCAAACCAGGTTTCGATGTCTTCGGTCACAACATGGGCCGGCACCGTGACGTGCTGTTCCTTGCCCTTGGTGTCGGTAAAACGCAGATCAACGAATTTGACGTCGTTGTCTTCGATCAGTTTCTTTACGTTAGCGACAGCCGCCATTGCATTTCTCCAGTCAGATCAGCGGGTGATTCATTGATGCGGAATTCGGTCCGGCATATGCCGGTAGTGTGCCTAAATTAAAGCAAGGTGCGTGCCATGTTTTCCTGCGGTATCAGTCTTGCCGGCAAGCGGGTGATATTGTGCCACGGGCTATTCTTTTTATGGTTTTGGACTATGCGTTTCAAACTGGTGCATTCACACGAGTTGATTGCACCAATATGGTGAATATTGCTTTTTGTGCCCGATTTTGGTGCATTGCTCCCCGGGGTTGCCTGTCAGGCCTTTCTCGCTGCTACTATTGTGTTGACATAATTTGATATCTGGGATGTCAATATGCATGAGCGTTGTTCGCAAATCCTTGCTGTTGCTGCTGCCAGGGGCAAGGAACTGGGATTGCCGTATGCCGGAGCCGTCATGCCGACAGAAGCCTGGGAACTGGTTGAGGCTTTGCAAGCGATACTGCTGGATGTACGCACCATCGCGGAGCGCCAGTTTGTCGGGGCTCCTCCCGAGTCCATCAGCATCGAATGGCGCATGTGGCCCGGCATGGAGATCAATCCTGATTTCGCTCGCGAAGCTGTGGCACAAATACCAGCTGACCGCCCGGTGGTGCTGTTGTGCCGCAGTGGCGTGCGTTCCCATGCTGCCGCAGAGTGTCTGGCCGGACTCGGATACACTGCATACAACATCCTTGAGGGATTTGAAGGTGACCGCGATGCCGCCGGCCAGCGCGGGCAACTTGGCGGCTGGCGTCGGCATGGCCTGCCGTGGAGCCAGGGATAAGCTGTTTTTTTACGATCTGAGAGCTTGAGACAATGACCGAACTGTATGCCGTTATCGGCCACCCGATTGACCATAGTCAGTCGCCTTTCATTCATCAGGAATTCGCCCGCCAGACCGGTCTCGGACTCGATTACGAGCGCCTGCGGGCACCGCTGGACGGGTTTGAAGCCGCAGTCCGTCAATTCATTGGCCGGGGCGGCAAAGGGCTGAATGTCACGCTGCCTTTCAAGCTGGAGGCCTGCCAGCTGTCCGGAGCACTGACCGAACGCGCGCGCGCTGCCGATGCAGTCAATACCCTGACTTTCAGGGATGGCCAGATCCAGGGAGACAATACCGATGGTGTCGGGCTGGTACGTGACATCGTCGATAATCTGGATGTCCGGATACAGGGCAAGCGTCTGTTGCTGCTCGGGGCCGGTGGTGCGGTGCGAGGAGTCTTGCAGCCCTTGCTCGCACAACATCCTGCCAGTCTGACCGTAGCCAACCGGACCGTCGCCAAGGCGGAAGCACTGGTCACGCATTTTGCCCAGTGGGGCGAGGTCAATGCGGCCGGGTACGATGACCTTGCGGGTCAGCAGTTTGATATTGTCATCAATGGCACCTCCACCGGCCTGTCCGGCAATGACCTGCCACTGCCTGCCGGCCTGCTGGCAGGCAGCGAGCTGGTTTACGACATGGTGTATGGCAAGGGCCTGACGCCGTTTCTGGCTCGTGGGCAGGCCGAGCGCGCCGGCATGCTGTCGGACGGGCTGGGCATGCTGGTCGAGCAGGCGGCCGAATCCTGGCATATCTGGCATGGCGGACGACCGAATACCCGCCTTGTCATGAACAGCCTGCGCGAGCGTCTGGCATAAATTTTGTTGCATTTGCAGTTACACGAGGCAGGGACAGGTCGCTATCCTTGCCTCTCTTTCATTCCGGAGCGAAAGCGTGCTGAAGTGGATTCTCCGTGGGGTTGCAGCACTGCTTGCCCTGTTTTTGCTGTATCAGCTCTGGATTTTCGGGCACATCGTCTACTGGAAATGGAGCAATCCGGCGACAACGGCCTTCATGGACGAGCAGCAGGCGCGGCTGGCTGAAGCCAATCCGGACGCCGAGTTGCGTTACCGCTGGGTGGACTACGGACGCATTTCGCCGCAACTCAAACGGGCCATCGTTGCCAGCGAGGATGCCAAATTCCTTCAGCATGAAGGGTTCGACTGGGAAGGTATCCAGACCGCCTGGGAAAAAAACCTGCAAAAAGGCCGGATTGTTGCCGGTGGGTCGACCATCAGCCAGCAGTTGGCCAAAAACCTTTTCCTGTCCTCCAGGCGTACGCCATGGCGCAAGGCCGAAGAGGCCCTGATTACCGTCATGCTGGAGTCCGTCATGGATAAACGCAGGATTTTCGAGATTTACCTGAATGTGATCGAGTGGGGGGACGGTGTGTTCGGGGCCGAATCTGCTGCCAGACATTACTTTCGGGTGCCTGCATCCAGGCTGTCTGCCGGTCAGGCAGCCAAGCTTGCAGCCATGGTACCCAATCCGCGCTATTACGATACCCACCGCAATGACAAAACCCTGCTGCGCAAAACGAGGATCATCCAGCGCCGCATGAACTTCGTGGCCATCCCCTGAAAGCAAGCAAGGCGCCCGCAGGTTTTGCCCGTCGGATGGCTTGCGTTGCTGGTCATCTGTCATGCCGGACACTACGACCGTTACCTGCAATCCCGAAGCCGTGACTGCACAAGTGATCAAACGGCACCGGCACTGGGCGTGAGTCATTCTTTTCCCGTTTGTTGCCAAGGCTCTGCGGTGGTTACACCAGCCACCTCAGGTCTTGTATATGACGGGTTTCGTCCAAGGGGCACGCAGTCCAGCCATCGGGTTGCTTCTCTGCTCTCTTGGCGTCTCCCCGGAATTGGGTGGCACATGGCTTTAGAGTCCAATCAACCATATACAGAGATTGGACATGAAGAAACGATTCACCGAAGAGAAGAACAGATCATCGGCTTCCTGCGCGAGGCAGAATCCGGCATGCCCGTAGCCGAGTTGTGCCGCAAGCACGCTTTCCCGGAAACCAGCCATTATCTCTGGCGCAATAAATCCTGCGGAATGATGTCTGCCCGTCGTCATGGCCCGGTGTGGTCTCCGTCAGGCTTTTCATGCTCAGCCGTAGACTTTCTGTCGCCAGACCAGCAGCAAGACCAGCAGGGCGGTGATGGTCAGTGCGTAGTGGTAGTCAGCACACGCCAGCAACATCGCCCGCATTTCCGTTCCGTGCAGAAGCGGTTGCAAGGTGCTGGTCAGCAGGCCGTCGCTATGGGCAAACATGTTCGGGCGATCATCAGTAGCCAGTTGCTGGTAGTGGGCACTGCTGCGCAACTGCAAAAACAGCGTGGCAAGGGTAATACCGGTCGAGCCGGCAATTTCACGGATGATGTTCTTGGTCTGATAGGCATGTGAAAACGTGCGGGCATCCATGTTCTGGAAGGCGCCACGGGCAACCGGTCCCATGAAAAAGGACATGAACACACCACCCGTCAATGCATTCAAGGCCAGCAGCTCCCACGGAGTCCGGCCCGAAAAACTGGCGCTTAACAGCCCGTACAGAATCAGCAGGACCAGCCCGGCCATCATGTAGATTTTGTGCCCTTGCCGGCGCGGCATCATCCGGATCAGTACGAATTCGCCCCCCAGGCTGCCAAGGGAGGCAAGGGCCAGCAGATAACCGCTGACCAGTACGCTCATGCCGAGTGCCTGTTGCAGCAGGTGCGGCATCAGATAGCCGTTGGCGTTCATCACCACGTAGCCAAAACCGTAACAGAGCATGCCGACCAGAAAACGTGCATGTGCCAGCTGGCGGTAGTCGATCAAAGGCATCGGACGGCGCTGCTGGCGATTGCTGAACCACAGCACGACAAGCAGGCCAATGATGGCCATGGCGACAATCGGCAGCGGATGGCTGAACAGGTCGAAGCGCACGCGCTGGATGGCGAACTGTATGGCGCCGACACCCAGCACCAGTCCGATCATGATTTTCCACTGGAAGGGTTCTTTGCCATCACGGCGGCCTTCGACGTCTTTGGGCATGTGCCGATTGGCCAGCAAGGCCACGATCATGACCAGTGGCAGCATGCCCCAGAAAATGGCTCGCCAGCTGGCATGAGTAATGCTCCAGGCGCTGAGCAGTGGTGCCAGCGATGCACTGCCCATCAAGGCAATGATGAAGGCGATCAGTGCCCTGGGACGTGATTCCGCCCTGACTGAATTGCAGATGATGCGTCCGGCACAAAAGAACGTGGCGCCGCCGGCACCTTGCAGCAGGCGGCCGGCCCAGAACATCTCGATGGACCCAGCCTCGGCGCAGAGCAGGGCACCGGTACCAAACAGTGCCAGTGACAGCAAGGTAAAGCGGCGGTATCCCAACCTTTCTGCCAGCCAGCGGTGTTGCAGCAGCATGGCGATGGCCGCGACCGAGTAAATGGTGGCCGCGAGGCTGAAGCCTTGCGGTGATCCGTGCACGCCGGCGATCAGGGGACGGGCGGCAAAGTTGATCATGCCGGTCTGCAAAAACTCCAGACTGGTCATGGAGGCGAGAAACAGCAGGAATCCCGGTGTGGGGTGCAAGGCGGGTGTTTCAGGGGCTGAGGCGGGGGCCAGAGTGGCGGACATTGAACGCTTGGCAAATGAATAAACACCATGCGTATTGTAAAAATCGCGCTAACATCATCAAAATCAATTGGATTGATCTGATGTATCGATATGAATGATATCTTGCACGGCAAGTTTCGCCAGATTGACCTCAATTTACTGGTAGCACTGGATGCGTTGGTGCAGGAGCGCAGTGTCAGTGGTGCCGCCAAACGGCTTTTTATTGGTCAGCCTGCCATGAGTCATGCCCTGGCTCGCCTGCGCGAACTTCTGGGGGATGAAATCCTGTTCCGCAGTCACGGGCGCATGGAGCCGACCAGTCATGCCTTGGCCATTGCTGCTGAAATCCGGCCGTTTCTGCTGAGGATTGATGCGCTGACCCGTGGCCAGCCGGAATTTGATCCAGCAACCGTGGTGCAGGAAATGCGGATTGCCCTGTCGGCCTCGCTGGAATCCTGCCTGTTGCCGTCTTTGGTAGAGCACTTGCGTATGCATGCACCGGGACTGCAATTGTCCGTACAGTCTGGCGGGCCGCTCCGACAGCTTGAATTGTTGCAGCATGGCGAAGTCCGGCTGGCCATCGATCATTTCCCCGCGCTGGAGAACGACTTTATCGGCGAGCCTCTGGGGCACGTGCCTTACGATTGCGTATTCAATCCGGAGCGGGTGCCGCTGGGAGAAAATCCCGGTATCCATGAGATCCTGGCGCAACCGCACATTCATTCCACTTATGCCGGCGCGACCCTGAGCCGTTTTGACCAAATGCTGGCCGCGCGCGGCTTGCCTCCGCGGCGCATCGTGGTGCGCAGTGCCAGCCTGTTGTCCATTCCTTTTGTGGTCAGCGAATCTCCGCTGGTAGCGGTCCTGCCGCAAACTTCGACCCGGCTGTTCCGTTATCACCAGCAATTGCGGATTTGTCCGGTACCGCTTGAGGGCATCAGCCTGTCCCTGCATATCGTGCGCCATCGGCGGGACAGGAATGACCCGCTGCTGGATTATCTGGGGTCCTGCTTTCATGCCAGCTGGAAGAAATTGGATATCCAGCCTTTGGTTTGATGAGGTGATTTTTGGCTGGAAGCTGGTCAGATGACTGACTCCAGACCATCATTAGGTTAAATTTATTGACCAAATAATGCTGGTAATAATTCACTCCTTGCTCCTTTGCTGATTGAACGGGTAATAATTCCTGCAACTTCAATTGGTTGTATGATTTTTGCGGGTGAGTGACATGAAAAAAATCCATTTGGTATTGTCGGTATTGACCCTGCTGGTGGCGGGCGGGCTGGCATATTGCGAATGGACTGAGGAGTCGCACTGGAGTGAGGGGCGCTGGCAGTCCGTCCGCCATCAGGACCGTTTCTTGACGGTGGAACGGCATCAGGACCAGTTTCGTGTCTGGCATGTGCGCGTAATGCCACTGAGCGGAGAGGTCCAGACGTCAGTTTGTCCGGCGGTTCTCAAGGGGGAGCACCAGTTGCTGGCAACTTGTGCGGAAGGTGCTTCATCTGTTGCCAGAAACCGGACTCATACCATCTGGCTGGATGCTGACTCGTCACGCATCGGTTATGGTGGTCATGTTTTTGCGCCGCATGAGGGCGTATTGGGATAACGGCAACGCCGTGACAAGCAAGGGCGGTCTTTGACTCAGGGCAGGGTGGATGACCAGGCTATTTGCTTCCACCCCGTGTTTCCCAGTGGAAACGGTGCAGAATCCGGTGTACCACTGGCGTCAGGACAATGCCCATGACCGCGATGAATAACAGGCCGGCATAAAGTGCGTAAAGACCGGCAAACAGTTTGCCGGCATCCGTCAGCCCCTCGGTTTTAACCGGGCCCATGCCACCCAGCAGCATGGCGGAATTGAGAAAGGCATCCAGCCAGGACATGCTTTCAAAATGCCTGTAGCCAGCCATGCCGATCAACAGTGACAGCATGACCAGCATGAGGGCAATGGCGATATGCCGGGCCAGACGGAGCGTAAACTGGCGTACCGGAAGAGGGGGCGTCGGCTGCGATTCGTACATGGAGTCCCTGGCTGCGATGAGGATATGAACCCACCGGATGGTCACTGATGGTTGACGGTGTTCCGTGCAAAAAAGAATCGTACAGGGTTCGGCTTCATGCGCGGCGTCTGCTGTACGATGCTTTTTTCTGCAATGAGATGGCCGCCATGAGGCGTGTCGCAAAAATATCCATTCATATCAAAATCTTGAGAGTTGATGTAACGGCCCGGTTGTTCTCCTTTTAGGAGGGGGCGAATGCAGGGCCATGTGTGACGCTGGCCGATACACAGAGCCTGTGCATTCTTGTCTAATGGCAGCTTGATGCCCTCTGTTTGCCGTATCCCTGATGCTTGTCTGGGCTGATGCATCTGGACACTGCTCCTTGCCCGAGAGGGCTTGGCTTCTGAAAATGCTACAGGCCCGGCCCTGATGATCGTCAAGCTCCGCAAACAGGCTCGCCACCTGCCGCCGCTGCTCAACGCAAGATCCGGTCTGTCTGCGCAGTGCGCAGGCGGATGCTGCCGGACCTTGCTGCTGTATCGGGTTTGGCCTGTCATTCAAGGCAGGGCTGCAAGTGCAAGCCTGCTTTTGCTTTCAGGAAAACCGGCGCAAATCATTTTGCATCAATTGCGTCCATGACCCGGGCAGAGTACACCATGGCCGCACCGGCATTCATGGCCACAGCGACCCCGAGTGCTTCGGCAATTTCTTCGCGGCTGGCTCCTTGTTCCAGCGCTGCTGCACTGTGAAAGCTGATGCAGCCATCGCAGCGTGTGGTCACCGCCACCGCCAGAGAAATCAGTTCACGCGTTTTTCCATCCAGACGGGCCGTTTTCTGGCCGGCTCCAGCCAGAGTCTGGTATCCGCGTACAGTATCCGGGCTCAGGCGACCGATTTCACCAATGCGTCCAGCCAGTTCCTGACGGTAGTTTTTCCAGTCGATCATGATGCATTCCTTTCATAACGGGGTGGGATCTGCGTTGTTGCCTGACGCAGTATCCCGCCGGTACGGTTATGATTGAATGCGTTAAAACCTCAATTTTTGGCGTGATCGTCTCATGGATGGATTGAGCAGTCTGGTGCGGGAGGCAAACCTGCTGGCGAGTCTGGATGTGCGTTGCCAGTTGGCCGGAGGGTTTCATCTTCCGCATGATGACGAGTCAGCGGGGACCGTGCCGTTTCATCTGGTGCTGTCCGGTGAATGCTGGGTACAAACTGCCGCCGGGATTTTTCCGGTCAGGGGAGGGGATTTTGTCCTGCTTCCGCATGGGAGTGCTCATGCCGTGCATAACGATCCACGCCGGTTGCCGGTCTTGCCGGTATCCTGCCGTGCCGATGGCTGGTTGCCGTTATGTCAGTCTGGTGACGGAGCGCTGGTTGAAGTGGATTTGCTGTGTGGCCGTTTTTGCTTTGGCTCAGGTATCGGAGACTGGCTATTGGCAGGATTGCCAGAGCCGTGGCGGATATCTTTTTCCAGTCTTCCGGCGCAGGAAATGCTGCAATCGTTGGTTGGGTGGATTCGGCAGGAGGCCGGACAATCCGCTCCGGGGTCCGTGGCGATCGTCACTTCGCTGGTTCAGGTACTGTTGACGCTGGCGTTGCGTGAACAAGGCAGCCGGCCAGATACCTCTCCGGGTTTGCTGAAGTTGCTGGGGCATCCACGATTGGCTATGTCGGTGCAGGCGGTTCTGGATACTCCCGAATATCCTTGGACCATTGCCGAGCTGGGACAGTTGGCAGCCATGTCGCGAGCAACCTATGCCAGGCATTTTGCTGAGTCTGCCGGGATGGGGGTCGGCGCATTCCTCTTACGGTTACGCATGTTGAAGGCGTGTGCGTTATTGCAGCAAACGGACCAAAGTGCCGGGGAAATCGGCCTTGCGGTGGGATATCAATCTGAGGCGGCTTTCGGGAAGGCGTTTCGCCAGTTTTCGGGGGTGGCTCCCGGGCGGTATCGCCGACAGTACATGCAGCTTTCATCAGATCTGACCACATAAAAGTACTGATGGAGGGATGAATCAGAAATTGATTGCGCGCAAGCAACAGAATTGCGCGCTTTTTTATTGATCTGGCTCAAGAAACCTGCAACGTCGAAAGCCGGAAAACGGGGGACATGCCAAGTGGCGAAATTTTCAAAAACGCATAGTTCCAGCGTTCGTTTTTTTTCAGTGTAAAGATTTCATGGAAATTACACTTTTTCCGGACTTTCTACTTAATATTATTAAGCTAATAATGAAATTCATGGGTAAAATGTATAAAAATAATGTAATACATTTTTTATTTACGCAATGAATTGAAAATCCTGATGAACGTCCATAGCGTCCAATGAAGATGGTCAAAATGCAAAAAGCCCGACAAGTAATCTTGTCGGGCTTTTCGGGTACGCCTCTTTCCGGTGGAAGCTGGTGCAACTGCCGGATTATTTGCCGCCTACTGACTCCACTACAGTCCATGCGCCATTCTGGACTTTGTAGACAGTAATGCCGCCGTCTTTCAGGTCGCCCTTGCTGTCGTAGGCCCAGTTGGATGACGTTACGCCCGCATGCTGGATTTTGGACAGTTCAGGCAGATACTTTGCCGGATCTGCCGAATCGGCCTTCTGCATGGCAGCGACCAGTACTCGCGTGGCGTCATAGCCGTATGGTGAGTACGTAGCCACATCCTGGTTGAAGCGGGCTTTGTAGCGGGTTTCATAATCCTTGCCCTTGGGCATCTGGTCCAGCGGCAAGCCTGCCAGCGAGGCAACGGTGCCTTCGGCATCGCTGCCTGCCAGTTGCAGGAATGTCGGCGTCTTGGTCATTTCGCCGGAAACCAGCGGAGCCTTCAGGCCCAGACGCTTCATCTGCTTGGCCATCGGCGCGGACTGCGCATCGGCACCACCGTAGAACACGACATCAGGATTGGCGCCCTTGATCGTGGTCAGGATGGCGGTGAAGTCAGTTGCCTTGTCGCTGGTGAATTCGCGCTTCAGCACATTGCCGCCGGCAGCTTTCACCGACTTTTCAAATTCGTCAGCCAGGCCCTGCCCGTAGGCGGTACGGTCATCAATGATGACAACGTTTTTACCCAGTTTTTCGACAACCCACTGCCCCATTACCCCGCCCTGCTGCGTGTCCGAAGTCATGGAGCGGAACGCCGTTGCGAAGCCCTGCTGGGTGTATGCCGGTGCTGTTGCCATGGCGATGCCGGGAATGCCGGCATCTGCGTAAATCTTCGAAGCCGGGATGGCCGTGCCGGAATTGAAGTGACCAATGATGCCGTTCACCTTGGCATCCACAAATTTCTGGGCAATCTGTGTCGCTGTCTTGGGGTCGGCCTGGTCATCTTCGGCTACCAGTTCAAACTTGACCGGCTGACCGCCCAGCTTGGGCTGTTCTGCATTGACGTCTTCGATGGCCAGCGTCACGCCGTTCTTGTATTCCTCGCCATAATGGGCCTGCGGGCCGGTCAGCGGGGCGGAAAAGCCGATCTTGACAGTCGTTGTGCCGTCGGCGGCAGCAGGAGCTGCCGGCTGCTCCTGCTTGCCGCAGGCCGAGAGGGCCATCACGGTGGCCAGTGCCACGGCCGTCAGGGCCAGACGCGGGGTTTGGGTCATTTTTTTCTCCTCGTGGAATGCGATGCGTGAACCACGATTGATGCGGCTTGTGTTGCGCATCAATCGATAGGTCACAATTCTATACAAATCGCATTGACTGACCATGTGGATGGAGATTTTTTTTGTAACCCGCTGTGCGCCTGTCCTTGCCGGCAGCCTGCTCCGCTAATCCTCCAGACTCATCAGGCTGGCGTTGCCTCCCGCCGCAGTCGTGTTGATGCTGACTGCCCGTTCATGTACCAGACGGTGCAGATCATACCTGCCGGCGCCATCGGCCTGATTCAGCAGGATGACTGGCCCTTCCAGACTGGCCAGCTGTTGCCTCAGTGCATCTGCCGCAGTCTGCTCTCCGGAGAACAGGACTGCATCCACGCCATCCAGCGAATTGCCGATGGAAAGGCCCAGCGAGCCCGGCAGGCTCCCTGCCTCTACTGCTGCGACACTGTCTGCTGACAGGATTGCAATGTTGCCAGTTGCCAGAATGGCAATCAGCTGGGCCACCAGGGCTTCCCGGCTGTCTGCAAAACACATGACCCGCCCGCGCGGCACGTAAGCGAGATAATTGATTTCACCTGTGGGGCCGGGTAGTGCAATCCGGCATCCGGCCTGCGATTGCCTGCTTGCTTCGGCCAGCCATCCGGCCTGTCGCTGGCGGGCTGTATCATCCGCGAGAATGACGGGCAACAAGGCTGCCAGTTCATCCAGCGGTGCCCTCGCCTCGCTCTGCGCAGTCTCGCGGAGCAGCTGTCCACCCCGGCACAGGCGGTAGAGATAGTCGGGGCCGCCGGCTTTCGGCCCGGTGCCTGACAGGCCTTCTCCCCCGAATGGCTGAACACCTACTATCGCACCAACGATATTGCGGTTGACGTACAGATTGCCCACGGCAGCCGTATCGGAGACCAGATTGATGGTTTCATCAATGCGGCTGTGCAGCCCCATGGTCAGCCCATAGCCGCTGGTCCGGACATCGTTGAGGACCTGCGGCAGTTCATGGGCACTGAAGCGGATGACATGGAGCACGGGTCCGAATACTTCCTGTTTCAGCTCGCGGATGGAGCTGATCTCGCACAGGAACGGTGCAACAAACGTACCGTTTTCCGGTGCGGAAACCGTGTGGTGCCAGCGTGCCGTGTTTTTGATGCGCGTGATGTGGGCCAGCAGGTTCTGGCGGGCTTCTTCGTCAATCACCGGGCCGACATCCGTGGCAAGGCAGGCCGGATCACCCACCACCAGTTCATCCATGGCGCCCTTGAGCATGGTGATGACCCGGTCGGCAATGTCGTGCTGGAGATACAGCACCCGCAAGGCCGAGCATCGCTGGCCGGCGGAATCGAATGCACTGGTAATGGCGTCGCTGACCACCTGCTCCGGCAGTGCCGAACTGTCCACGATCATGGCATTCATGCCGCCGGTTTCCGCTATCAGCGGAATGTCCCCTCCCCTTTGTGCCAGCGTCCGGTAGATCAGCCGCGCAACCTGGGTGGACCCGGTGAAAATCACGCCCTGCGTACGCGGATCAGCGACCAGTGCTGCACCGATGACCTCGCCACTGCCCGGCAGCAACTGGATGGCGTCACGCGGGATGCCGGCTTCGTGCATCAGGCGCACGGCCAATGCGGCTATAAGCGGGGTCTGCTCGGCCGGTTTGGCCAGTACCGGATTGCCGGCGGCCAGCGCAGCGACGGACTGCCCTGTGAAAATGGCCAGCGGAAAATTCCAGGGGCTGATGCAGGCAACCGGTCCCAGCGGCTGGAGTAGCCGGGTGGCAAACTCGGCCCGCAGCTGGGCGGCGTAGTAACGGCAAAAATCAACTGCTTCGCGCACCTCGGCCAGCGCATTGGCAAAGGTTTTGCCGGCCTCGCGCACGGCCAGCATCATCAGTTCGTCCCGGTGTGCTTCCAGCAGGCCGGCAAAGTTGTCGAGCAGGCGTGCCCGTTCTTCGGGGGTGACCTGGTACCAGTTTGCATTCGCGGCCGCTGCCAGTGCCGTGTGGACGTCGCGCAGACCGGCTTCCCTGACGGTGCCGGCCTGGTCCCCGGTATCGGCCGGGTTCAGGACGGGCTGCTCGGGCAGGTCTTCCATGGATTGCCCTGCCAGCAAGGGGGCAGCGTGCCAGGTGACAGCCGCAGCGGCATTCAGGCCGGTTTCGAGCGTGGCTAGCGTGTGCTCGTTGGCGAGATCCAGACCGGCCGAATTGCGCCGGACTGTTCCGTAGAGATCGGCCGGAAGGGCAATGCGCGGATGCGGCAGACCACCCAGGCGTTCGGCCTCGGCCACCGGGTCGGCCATCAGTTCGTCAATGCTGACAGCGTCGTCAACGATCCGGTTGACGAACGAACTGTTGGCGCCGTTTTCCAGCAGTCGCCGGACCAGATAGGCCAGCAGTGTCTCGTGCGAGCCGACCGGTGCGTAGATGCGGCAGGCCCGGTCCAGTTTGCCGGCTCCGACCACCTGGTCGTACAGGGTTTCACCCATGCCGTGCAGGCACTGGAATTCGTACTCTTTGCCCTGCCCCAGCTGATGGATGGCGGCCAGCGACAGGGCATTGTGGGTGGCAAACTGCGGATAGATGCAGTCCTGCGCAGCCAGCAGTTTTCGGGCGCAGGCCAGATAAGAGACATCGGTATAAACCTTGCGGGTGTACACCGGGTAGCCGGCCTGCCCGTCTACCTGGGCGCGCTTGATTTCGGCATCCCAGTAAGCACCCTTGACGAGCCGGACCATGAAACGGCGCTGGCTGCGGCGGGCCAGGTCGATCAGGAAATCAATGATGAACGGGCAGCGCTTCTGGTATGCCTGCACCACAATGCCCAGCCCGTCCCAGCCACCGAGGTCCGGGTCAAAAGCCAGGGCTTCGACGATATCCAGCGACAGCTCCATGCGGTCGGCTTCTTCGGCGTCGATGTTCAGGCCGATATCGTACTGGCGGGCCAGCATCATCAGGGACTTCAGTCTGGGTACCAGTTCGGCCAGTACCCGGTCGCGCTGGGCGCGGCTGTAGCGCGGGTGGATGGCTGAGAGCTTGACGGATATACCCGGCCCTTCAATTACGCCGCGTCCGGCAGATGCCTGGCCGATGGCATGGATGGCGCGGGTGTAATCGTCCAGATAGCGCCGGGCATCGGCTTCGGTCATGGCAGCTTCACCCAGCATGTCGTAGCTGAAACGGTAACCACGGGCTTCGCGTTCCCGGCCGTTGGCCAGTGCTTCGTCAATGGTTTCGCCAGTGACAAACTGGCGGCCCAGCATGCGCATGGCCAGATCGACGCCTTTTCGGATCAGCGGTTCGCCACCTTTGGCGATCAGGCGTGTCAGCGCTGTGGAAAGCCCGGTTTCGCCGTGGGTGCCGACCAGTTTGCCGGTGACCAGCAGTCCCCAGGCGGCGGCGTTGACGAACAGCGACCGGCTTTTGCCCAGATGGCTGGCCCAGTCGCCCCGTGACACTTTGTCGCGGATCAGCCGGTCGGCCGTTGCCTGGTCGGGAATGCGCAGGAGCGCTTCGGCGAGGCACATCAGGGCGATGCCCTCTTCGCTGGACAGCGAAAACTCGTGCATCAGGGCATCAACGCCGCTGGCCTTGCGACGGCGTGTGCGGACGTCGGTGACCAGACGCCGGGCCAGCTCTTGCGCCTTGTCGAACTGACTGCTGGTCAGGCGGGCCTGTGGCAGCAGCGATTGAACACAGGTCTGTTCGTCACGCCGCCATGCAGAAGTGACAGCATCCATTAATCCTGACTGGGGGCGAGACAAGTGCGGGAAACGCATGTGCAGACTCCGTATTTCAATGGTTTTGCTTTTTTATAAAGGCGAACTGGAAGTCCAGGCGCCAACTGTGGCGCTCAAATGACACATGCAATATTATGACAATGCAAAAAACACGACATTCTAATTGACAAAGTCTTCACGAGACTTTATATCTTCTTTGCAACTCATAAGAGATAAAAATATCAACATGACACGTCATTCATAAAATAATCGTTTGCCGGATATTTGATTGCGGTTTTCGTAAAAAAAATGGCGTATTTATCTACAAATAAGGAGATTCATAGAATGAAGCGTACGAAGGCCCGAAAGGCTTTGGATCTGATAGACCGCAAGATTCTTGCCCTGCTGCAAGACAATGCCAAGATTTCCAACGTCGATCTCGCCGAGCAGGTTCATCTTTCTCCTACGCCCTGTCTTGAGCGCGTCAAGCGCCTTGAATCAGATGGCTATATCCGGCAGTACGCAGCGCACCTGAATCCTCAGCTTCTCGACGCCGGCATGCTGGTGTATCTGGAAGTCAGCCTGCAGAACACGACCAGCGAAATCCTGAACGAATTCAATGCGGCGGTGCAGCAACTGCCGCAGATTCTGGAATGCCACATGGTGGCGGGCGGGTTTGACTATCTGATGAAGATTCGTGTGCGCGACATCCACGAGTTTCGTGACATGCTGGGCGACATGCTGTCGCGCCTGCCCTATGTCCGCGAAACCCACACGTATGTCGTGATGGAAGAAGTCAAGGAAACGACCCAGATTCCGCTGCGTCCCTGATGACTGCCCGTATTTCCCTTGAGTGTCTGTCGCGTCAGCCGGCCCGGCCGTCCGGAGTGCCTCCGTTGTTGTTTGTGCATGGTGCGTATTCGTCGGCTTGGGTCTGGGATATCGGCTGGATGCCACAGCTGGCCGAATCCGGTCGGTCGGTGCATGCCTTGAGTCTGGAGGGGCACGGTCAAAGTGACGGCCATTCGTGGCTGGCAGCCTGTGGTATTGACGATTATGCGGGCAATGTCCGGCAGGTCGTTGCTACCCTGGCTGAGCCGCCGATCCTGGTGGGGCACTCGATGGGGGGCTTTGTCATCCAGCGCTATCTGGAACTCGGATACCCGGCGGCCGGTGTTGCGTTGCTGGCGTCCGTACCTCCCAGAGGGTTGACCCGCTCGACCCTGAACCTGCTGCGGCAGGCGCCGGACCTGCTGGGGGCCTTGCAGCTGTTCCAGGCATCGGAGCACTATCACCCACAGGCTGAAAAGGTCAAAAAACTGCTGTTCAGCAATGACATGCCGCTGGATCTGATCATGCAGTGGGGAAGCCGCTTCCAGCCAGAGTCCATGCGCGCCATTTTTGACTTGCTGCTGGTTGGGCTGTTTACACCTCCTGCATTGCCCAGTTTGCCCGCTTTGGTGCTGGGGGGCGCAGAGGACCAGATCATCAGCCCGACAGATGTCCAGGAAACGGCCGAGCGCTTCGGTGTGGAAGGGCTGATCCTGCCGGATCTCGGCCACATGATGATGCTGGATGCGCATAATGCTGGTGTTCTGTTGCGCATTCAGGACTGGTTGCAGCAGCATTGGCCGATATGACCTTGATCTGTTGCGGTGCAGCATCGAACATGCTAGGGCATGCATGCCGCCTCCGGTACAATGCGCAATGCGTCGGGAATTGATCCGGCGCAAATTTCTTTAAGCGCATTGCCGCGGGTACAGAGATGATTTGCAACCCCTACGAAATCGTCATTCAGGGTATGACCTCCGAAGGACGGGTTTTCCGTCCCAGCGACTGGGCAGAGCGACTGTCCGGCATTCTGGCCTCTTTCGAATCGGACCAGAAAAAGCTCGAATATCACGCTTATGTACGACCTTTGATGCTGGAAAACGTGCGCTGTGTAGCCGTGGACAAGAAACTTGAGAAAATTGATCCGCGCGTGTTCCAGTTTTTGATGTCCTTTGCTCACGACAACGACTTGCGGGTGCTGGATTGCCGCCAGTTGATCGACGAGGTCTACCCGAGCCGCTTCCTCGCCTGACAGGACATGCCGCTGGATGGCAGTACACCAGGCCTTGTTGCCGGGCACTGTTCTCCTGATGCAGACCAGCAGACAGCCGGATCAAGTGATCCGGCTGTCTGCTTTTCAGGTCCGGCGGGTATGTTAATCGGCAAACACGGGGGTCTGTCCCTGCATCTGCGCCATCACGGCTGCCTGGATGTCGCTGGAAATCAGCATGGCCGCGTTCCAGTGGGCGACTTGTTCCAAGCCTTCGGCAACGCTGTGGTCACGGCTGTAGTTCAGCACCTGCTTGGTGCCGCGCAATGCCAGTGGTGACTTGCCGGCCAGCATGCCGGCCAGCTCGCTGGCTGCCGACAGCAGGATTTCCTTGTCCGGCAAAACCTGGGTAACCAGACCGATGCGCTCGGCTTCCTCCGCATTGATCTGCCGTCCGGTCAAGGCCAGTTCGCGGGCACGTCCATCGCCAATGACATGATGCAGGCGTTGCAGGGTCCCCACGTCCGCCACCATGCCGATGTCGATTTCCTTGACGCAGAAAGTGGCGTTGCCAGCGGCCAGCCGGATGTCGGCAGCCAGGGCCACATCCAGCCCGCCACCAACGCAGGCACCGTGAATCGCGGCAATGACCGGTTTGCGGCAGGCTTCCAGTGCAGTGACCGAGCGTTGCAGGCGCCGGATGGTGGCCAGCAGCTTCTCGCGCTTGCGGCCTTCGCAAGGATCATGGATGGCCTGTTGCAGGCCCGCCAGCATCATCAGGTCGATGCCGGCGCAGAAGTGCCGTCCCTCGCCGGCCAGTACTACGACCCGGACGTCCGGCGTGTCGTCCGCCCACTCAAAGGCCCGCCGCAGCTCTTCCCACATCTGCTCGTTCAGGGCGTTGGCCTTGTCCGGGCGGTTGAAATGGATGGTGGCGACATGAGCCTCCAGCGCGACGGACAGTGTTTCAAGTTGCAGCATGGTTTCTCCCCGTAAGATTCATGGTTTGTTTATGATTGGCGCATCGTTTTACCGGTTTGCACCATGAAGCTCAAGTTCACCAAAATGCAGGGCCTTGGCAATGATTTCGTCGTGATCGACGGCGTACGCCAGACCATCCGCCTGACGTCGGAGCAAATCCGCAAGCTGGGAGACCGCCGCTTTGGCATCGGCTTTGACCAGTTGCTGCTGGTTGAACCGCCTCAGGATGCCGGCAATGATTTCAGCTATCGCATTTTCAACTGCGATGGCGGAGAGGTTGAGCAATGTGGCAATGGTGCCCGCTGCTTTGCCCGGTTCGTTTTTGACCACGGCCTGACCGATCGCCACGAAATCCGGGTGGAAACGGCCCGGGGCGTGATTGTTCCGCGTCTTGTGGACGATGGCCTGGTCACGGTCAACATGGGAGCGCCGCGCTTCTTGCCGGCAGACATTCCCTTTGTGGCAGCGGAAGACGCCGTGATCCACGAGCTGGAAGTGGCTGGACAAGTACTTGGCATGACTGTGGTATCGATGGGCAATCCGCATGCAGTGCAGGTGGTGGACGATGTTGATACGACGCCGGTGACAGCCTTTGGCCCGCTGATCGAAAACCACCCCCGTTTCCCGGCCCGGGTCAATGCCGGTTTCATGCAAATCGAGTCGCGTACGGCGATTCGCCTGCGGGTGTTCGAGCGTGGCAGCGGTGAAACCCTCGCCTGTGGCACCGGAGCCTGTGCCGCCGTCGTGGCGGGTATCCGTCGCGGTCTGCTGGATGCGGATACTCCCGTTACGGTGCAGACCCGGGGCGGGGAGTTGCGGATCAGCTGGGCCGGTAACGGGCAGCCGGTCTGGATGACAGGCCCGGCCGTCACCGTATTCGAAGGGGAAATCACGTTATGACACCTGAGTCTATTGCTGTCTGGCTGACCCGGAATCCGGATTTTTTCGAGAAATACCCGGATCTCCTGGCTGAACTGCAGGTACCGGCACCCCGCCAGGAAGGCACCATTCCACTGATCGAAAAACAGGTCCGGGTCCTGAAAGACAAGACCCGCCAGCTCAATGCCGCCATGGCGCAACTGATGGCATACGGTGAAAGCAATGACCAGATCGTTGCCGCCACGCACCGGCTGGCCCTGCATCTGATGCGGGCTACGTCTGTCGAGGCCGTGATGGCTGCCGTCAGGACTTCGATGGACGACGATTTTGCCGTGACCGGCTGGCAGCTGGGGCTGTGGCATCCGCAGGCAGCTGGACATGATCTCTCCAGAAAGCCCCTGCCCTTGTCCACCAGGGCCCTCGAATCCCCTGTGGTCGGACACTACCTGCCCCCTGAAATGATGGCCTGGCTGCCACAAGCGGCCGATGCATGGCAGTCATTTGCCCTAGCCGCATTGAAAAATCCGGCCGGCGAAGCATTCGGCGCGCTGATCCTGGCCAGTGAAAGCGAGCATCGCTTCAGCCCGGACATGGAAACCCGCCTGCTTGCCGATATTGCCGAGCTGATTGCCGCGGCTTTCGAGCGCGTACTGGCGGCATGAGCGGGACCGTCCTGCTGGCCTTGTTGCCGATTGCTGCGGTCAATCTTTACCTGCTGTGGTGGCTGATCGTCCGTCAGGATGCCCAGATAACGGCCAGCGTGCTGGCAGGCTGGCTGATCCTGGCGCTGGGCAGCAAGGTCATGCGTCCCGAGCAGGCACTTGTACCTGTGTGGCTGCCTTTTCTGTATCCCTATGTCTGGCTTGGCCTGGCGGCCGTGCTGTGGATGCTGATGGCCGGACGCGGGTCCGGGGGCCGCGTGGCCGCCCGTTTTGCACCTGCGCCGCATGACGGCCTGCAATCCCTCATGGTGGCGGCACTGTTGCTGCATGCTTCACTGGCCATGGCCTTGCTGATGGCTTCGCCACTGGCCCGGCTGTATGTTTTTTCGCCGTCACTGCTGTGCCTGTTGCTGCTGGCCTGCACGTTCATTGTCCGGCTGTACCAGCTGCGTCGCGGGCCACGGCCGCTGGGCGTGCTGTTCGTACTCGTTGTATGTGCGGGTCTCCCGGTCCTTGTTGTGGGTGCCGCCCGCTGGCTTCAGGCCGCCGGTTAAGCCCATGCCCGGACAAGGGCCGAGAGCTTCGCTATAATCGTCCGATTCCAAACGTCAAGGACTAGGTACATGGGATTCCTCCAGGGCAAGAAGATCCTGATTACGGGCCTGCTCTCCAACCGCTCGATCGCCTACGGCATTGCCGAGGCCTGCAAGAATCAGGGTGCGGAGCTCGCCTTCACGTATGTGAACGAAAAGCTGAAGGATCGTGTCGTTGAAATGGCGACCAAGGATTTCGGCAGCAACATCGTGCTCAAGTGCGATGTCAGTTCGGACGAGGACATTGACAATCTGTTTGCCGAACTCGGGCAGCACTGGGATGGTCTTGACGGTCTTGTCCACGCCATTGCCTTCGCTCCGCGCGAGGCGCTGGCCGGCGATTTTCTTGACAACCTGAGCCGCGAGGCTTTCCAGGTGTCGCACGACATTTCGGCCTACAGCTTCCCGGCCCTGGCCAAGGCTGCGCGTCCGATGATGCAGGGGCGCCGTGGTGCATTGCTGACCCTGTCGTATCTCGGTGCCGTGCGGGCCATTCCGCACTACAACGTCATGGGTCTGGCCAAGGCCAGTCTTGAAGCCAGCGTGCGCTTTACTGCCGCATCGGTCGGACGTGAAGGCACCCGCTGCAACGGCATTTCCGCCGGTCCGATCAAGACACTGGCTGCGTCGGGCATCTCCGGCTTCGGCAAGCTGCTGAAAATGGCTTCCGACAACGCACCGCTCAAGCGCAACGTCACGATCGAAGAAGTCGGCAACGCAGCAGCCTTCCTGCTGTCGGATCTGGCCAGCGGCATTACCGGCGAGATCACCTATGTTGATGCCGGCTACAACATCAACGCCCTCAACGTTCCGGACGAAGAGTAAGCGGGCCTGCTGTTGCAGGCACACCAGAAAAACCCCCGGTCAGCCGACCGGGGGTTTTTGTTGCTGAATCCGTGGCCGGCACCGGCCCGTGCCGAGCCAGGGATCAGGAAGGCGCCTTGCCGGATTCCTGGGTCGCAGACCGGGCGTCGTAATAATCCTTGTTGTCGAGATAGTGCTGGTGCCGTGCCGCCTTGCGGGCGACCCGTTCGGCTTCCTGCTCGGCCTTGAGGCGGGCTGCTTCGGCGTCGCGCGCCTTGCGGGCGTCCCTGGCTGCCTGCCGGGCGGCTTCTTCAGCGGCCTCGATGGCTTCCAGTTCGGCCCGGCTCTTGGCCGGCCCGGTTTTTTCGAACAGGGCGATGGATTCCACGTGCGCCGTGTGCGGGAACATGTTGACGATGCCGGCTGCCCTGAGCGTGTAGCCCTGGGTATGCACCAGCACGGCTGCATCGCGGGCCAGTGTGGACGGGCTGCACGAAACGTAGACAATGCGTTTGGGGCCGTTGTCGCCCAGCGATTTGCACAGCGCCACGGCACCGTCACGCGGCGGGTCGATCAGCATCTTGTCGAACCGGCCCAGCTTGGCAAACGATTCCGGTGTGACATCGAACAGGTTGGCCATGCGGTAGCGCACGGTCTTTTCCAGACCGTTGTGCGTGGCATTCTGCACGGCACGTTCAATCAGCTGCTGGCTGCCTTCCATGCCCAGCACAACGGCCCCGGAGCGGGCGATCGGCAGGGTGAAGTTGCCAAGGCCACAGAACATGTCGGCGATGCGCTCGCCCGGCTGCGGGTCCAGCAGCTTGAGTGCCCGCGACACCAGCACACGGTTGATGCCCGGGTTGACCTGGGTGAATTCGGTCGGCTTGTAGGGCATTTCCACGCCGAATTCCGGCAAGCGGTAGCACAGCGCCGGTGCATCCAGCGGATAGAACGGATAACAGCTGTCTGGTCCTTTCGGTTGCAGCCAGAACTGCAACGGCAGCAGCCGGTTGGCATTGTAGTGATCGGCAAATGCCCGGATGCGCGATTCGTCTTCGCTGGTCAGCGGGTCCATGTTGCGCAGCACCAGGACATCCAGGTCTTCACCGCCAGCATATTCTACCTGCGGCATGCGCTGGCTGATCGACAGGCTGGCAATCAGTGCCCGCAGGGGCATCAGCAGGTCGGAAATGCGCTGCGGCAGGATGTGGCATTCCTCCATGTCGGCAATGAAGCTCGAGCGCTTTTCATGAAAGCCGATCAGGACGGTGTTTTTCTTGGCGACAAAGCGGGCTGACAGCCGGCCCCGGTGGCGGTAGCCCCATTGCGGACCGTAAATCGGTGGCAGGACGACTTCCGGACTCACCTTGCCGATGTGGGCCAGGTTGTCTTCCAGCACCCGCTGCTTGACGGCAACCTGGGCGTTGAATTCAACGTGCTGCATGGAGCAGCCGCCGCAAATGTCGTAATGCGGGCAGCGAGGCCGGGCGCGCATGAAGCTTTCGTGCAGGATGGCCTTGCAGTCGGCGTTTTCGTAGCTGGGTTTTTTTCGGTAGCTGGCGTATTCGACCGTTTCAAACGGCAGGGCCCCGTCGATGAATACGGTTTTGCCGTCGACGTGGGCGACGCCTCGTCCTTCGTGGTCGAGCGATTCGATAGTGGCAAGTTGGGGCATGGCGGGTCGCTGCACACCGCAGTGCATCAAGGGCTGCGATGGTTCAAGTGGAAAACCGCTTATTGTAGGGCAAGCGCCGGGACGATGTACGATTTGTCCCTGCGTGCCGGGTGCGCTGTCTATCATTGCGGTTGAAGGTCCGGCCTGTGCTGGCCGTACGGAGAATGCCCATGTGTTCCGTGCCGTATCGCATTGTCTGCGCTGCCCTGTTGTGTCTCGGCGTACCCCGGGTCTGGGCGGTGACTGCCGTCCCGGACCATGCCGTCAGCCCCCGGGGGGTGCATGTCGTCATCAACCTGCCCCAGACCCGGCTGTTCGTTTATGACGACGGGCAACTGGTCAAATCGTATCCGGTGGCGGTGGGCAAAGCACTGACGCAAACGCCGGTGGGCGAATATGACGTCACCGGTATTTCGCGCAACCCGGCCTGGCACGTACCTCGCTCCATCCAGCAGGAAATGGCCCGCTCCGGCAAGACCGTGCAGACCGTGGTGCCGCCCGGACCGCAGAATCCGCTGGGCAAGGTGTTCATCCGTTTTGGCGAGCCTGGCCTTGGCCTCGGCATGCATGGCACGAATGCGCCGGGCAGCGTGCCGGGGTTCCGCAGCCACGGTTGCGTCCGGCTGCACAACGAAGACGCACTGGATCTGGCTTCGCGCGTCCACTACGGCGTGCCAGTGTCGATCATTTACCAGTCGGTCCTGTTGAACCGGGACGCCAGGGGAGAGGTCTGGATGACCGCGTTTGCCGACCGCTACGGTAAAACCACGGCCAGTGCCGCACAGATACGGACAGCGGCCGAAAAATGGGGCAGCGGCGGAAGGGAAATCCGCCCGCAAAGGATTATCGAAGCCTTGCAGGCCCGCACCGGCAAGCCGGTATGCCTCAGCTGCCGCGACAGCAGCGGTGGCCAACTTGCCGAATTGCAGTCCCTGCCCTGGCTTCAGCCGGACATGCCGGCCGCAGCCCCCTCTGCCGCCGTGACTGAACCGTTGTCATTGCCGCCGGTCGCAGCCTCCGTGACCGCACCTGTCGAAAACGGTCCGCCGTCCTTTGCCGCACCTGTACCTGCTGAAGCGGCATCGCCAGCAGCGGAACACCTGTTCTGAGCGGGCAGATCCACACTTGCCAGTGACCGAGAGTGGCAAGAGGCTGAAACCATGGCCCTTTGCCTGTACGAGTCAGGGCAGTACAGGCAAAGCCCTCAAGGGTTGGCATGCCAACTGAGGCAGCCAGCGTCATGAACAGTTGGTTGCAGCCTTTGGCAGGCATGCTCCTGGGGCATTTGCAGACAGCGCCTTGCGTTGTGCAACACAGGTTTGTGTCGTACAGCGCTGTGCAGGAT
The DNA here is from genome assembly GCA_018055005.1 of Laribacter sp. Taxonomy (GTDB): domain Bacteria; phylum Pseudomonadota; class Gammaproteobacteria; order Burkholderiales; family Aquaspirillaceae; genus Laribacter. The sequence goes on along the minus strand of JAGPIM010000008.1, from coordinate 4,375 downwards.
GCCAGTCCGGCGTAAAATGACTGGTTCTGTCTTTCCATGCCCACCAAACTGACCATGATCCGTACCCGTTTCGCCCCGAGCCCGACCGGTTATCTGCATATCGGCGGAGTCCGCACTGCCCTGTTCTCCTGGGCCTATGCCAAAAAGCACAATGGCGTGTTCGTTCTGCGCATCGAGGACACCGACCTTGAACGCTCGACGCCGGAATCGGTCAAGGCCATTCTGGACGGCATGAGCTGGGTCGGCCTTGGCCATGACGAAGGCCCGTTCTACCAGACACAGCGTTTTGACCGCTACAAGGCCGTCATCCAGGAAATGCTGGCAGCCGGTCATGCCTACTACTGCTACATGACCCGCGAAGAACTGGATGCCCTGCGCGCCGAGCAGGAAGCCCGGGGCGAGAAGCCGCGCTATGATCGCCGCTGGCGTCCGGAGCCGGGCAAGGAACTGCCCGCCCCGCCGGCCGGCGTAACGCCGGTGGTGCGCTTCAGGAACCCGGTTGACGGCGTGGTGGCATGGGACGACGCAGTGAAGGGACGGATCGAGATTGCCAACAGCGAGCTTGACGACCTGATCATCGCCCGCGGCGACGGCAGCCCGACCTACAACTTCTGCGTGGTGGTGGACGACTGGGACATGAACATCACCCACGTCATCCGCGGCGACGATCACGTCAACAACACCCCGCGCCAGATCAACATCCTCAAGGCGCTGGGCGCCCCGTTGCCGGTGTATGCGCACCTGCCGATGATCCTCAACGAGGACGGCCAGAAGATGAGCAAGCGCCGCGATGCCGTCAGCGTGGTGGACTATGCTGACCAGGGCATCCTGCCCGAGGCGCTGCTGAACTACCTGGCCCGCCTGGGCTGGGGACACGGTGACGACGAATTTTTCACCATGGACCAGTTCGTCGAGTGGTTTGACCTCAAGGATGTCAGCCCGTCGGCGTCGCGCTTCAACCAGGAAAAATTCCTGTGGCTGAACGCCCAGCACATCAAGGCTGCCGACAACGTGCGTCTGGCCGGACTGATCCGCAGCCGGCTGGATGCCGCCGGCGTGGATACCGGAAACGGCCCGGCGCTGGAAGCCGTGATTGGGCTGGTGAAGGAACGGGTGCAGGATCTCAACGCACTGGCCCGCGAGGTGGATTACTTCTACGCCCGGCGCGAACCGGCGGCCTCCGACGTGGAAAAGCACCTGTCCGGCGAGGCACCGGCCCGCATGGCCCGTTTTGCCGAACGTCTGGCCGCCCTGCCGGAGTGGAATGCCGAGGCCATCCATGGCCTGTTCAAGCCGTTCTGCGCGGATGAGGGCATCAAGATGGGCCAGCTGGGCATGCCGCTGCGCGTTCTGGTGTGCGGCACGACGCAAACGCCGTCTGTCGATGCCGTCCTGGCGCTGATCGGCCGGGATGAAGTGCTCAAGCGCATGGAGGCCGGCCTGGCCTGAGGGGAAAAACCGGGCAGTCCGCCCTGGAACAGCCCGGTTTTTCCTGTTCCGAAGCAATGATGTATGGCAATCTTGTTGATGTTGGGGTAGTGCTGGCAGCAAGACAATTGCGCTACTTCGTCCGATACTGATGACACTTCGTCAGTCTGTGTTTAGCCATGGGAGATCATGATGAGTGAAGTGAGCAAAGAACAATTGCTGGACGACGTCCGTGATGTACTCAACAACACCGAAGAGCTGATTGCACAAACCAGCGAAAACGGCAGCGACAAGGCCCGTGCCCTGCGCGACAAGCTGACCGCCAATCTGGAAGTGGCCAAAGACCGCCTGCTGCGCGCCGAAGAGGCCGTGACCGCCAAGGCCAAGGTGGCCTGCAAGACGACCGACCAGTACGCCCACGACCATCCGTGGCGTCTCGTGGGTCTGGCTGCCGTAGTGGGCTTCCTGCTTGGCCTGCTGGTTTCGCGCCGTTAATCCATGACGGGCTCCGATCCATCCCGGGCCCGTCGTCCGGGTAGCCTGTCTGCACTGGTTACCGGGCTGGTCCGACTGGCCTCTACACGTGTCGAGCTGTTCCGTATTGAAATGGCGGAACAGCAGGAACGGCTCGTGACGCATGTCGTACTGGCAGTCGGAGCCCTGATCCTGATTCTGGCGGCTCTGGTTACAGTCATCGTCATGGTGGCCGTCCTGACCCCGCCCGGAGTGCGCGGCTGGGCATTGCTGGGACTTTTGTGCGGCTTCCTTCTGGCCGCCTATGGCCTTTTGAGAACGCTGATGCACCGGATGGCATCGGCTCCGCCGGCATTTCACCTGACGCTGACCGAAATCAGGAAAGACTGGCAGACCCTTGCGCATTCGCACAAGGACGAGGCATGAACCGTCGGCAACAGGATCGCGAATTCCGCAAGCAGCTCCTGCTGGTCAAGGGTGATGCCCTGCGCATGCAGGCCAGCGTCCGGCTGGCCCGCTGGCGCCGGCCGGCCCACTGGCTCAAGGAGGGCACGGCACTGGCCGGAGAAGCCCGCTCGCTCAAGATGGCCTCTGCCGTACTGGCTGCTGCACTGCCGGACAAGGGGGCACGGCACTGGTCGCGCTGGCTCAAGGTCGGGCTGGTTTCGTTCGTGCTGGCCCGCTGGTGGAGCCGTAGCCGCGACTGAATCTGCCTCATGGCATCTGTGCTATGGTGCGCCTTTGCGCCGGCATGCCCCGCAGCCGGCAGTATCCATTTTTTCCCGGTAGTCCCATGACTTTGCAACTTCCCCGCGGCCCGGTAATGGTCGATGTAGCTGGCTGCTCACTGTCTGATGATGATCGCCGCCGTTTGTCCCACCCGATGGTGGGCGCCGTGATCCTGTTTCGCCGTAATTTTGAATCCGTCGCACAATTGCGGGCGCTTACCGCTGAAATCCGTTCCTTGCGCAGCCCGCATCTTCTGATTGCCGTTGATCATGAAGGTGGCCGGGTCCAGCGCTTCCTGACCGGCTTCACCCGTTTGCCGCCGATGCAGGCCCTCGGGGTGTTGTGGGACAAATCACCGGAGGCCGCACTGGAGCTGGCTCATGATGTCGGTGAAGTGCTGGCGACCGAGTTGCGGGCCAGCGGCGTGGATCTGAGCTTTACCCCGGTGCTTGACATTGATCATGGCCGGTGTGCCGTTATCGGTAACCGCAGTTTTCATGCAGACCCGAACATCGTGGCAACCCTTGCCGAAGCCTTGACTCGCGGACTGGTGGCCGGAGGCATGATTGCCTGCGGCAAGCACTTCCCTGGCCATGGTGCCGTTGAAGGCGATTCACATCACGTTATTCCGGTCGACCATCGCAGTTATGCGTCCATCGAAGAAGCCGACCTGATTCCGTTTGCCCGCCTGGCAGCAGCCGGCATGCATGCCGTGATGCCGGCCCATGTGGTCTATGACGCAGTTGACCCGCTGCCCGCCGGCTTCTCGCCTTTCTGGTTGCAAACAGTCCTGCGGGAACGCATGGGCTTTGACGGCACGATTTTCAGCGACGACCTCTGCATGGAAGGCGCGGCAGGAGCCGGGGGGATTGCGGCACGGGCACAGGCGGCTTTTGCAGCCGGCTGTGACATGGCGCTGGTATGCAACCGCCCGGATCTGGCCGACGAGTTGCTGGCGCAGCTCGACAGGCCCGTTACTCCCGAATTGACCGGGCGTCTGGCAGCGATGGCCGGACATGGCGAGATCGCGGACTGGCAAGAACGGCTTGACGGCGAAGCCTTCCGGGCCAAGGCAGCCAGGGTGGCCGCCTTGTCGGCTACGGTCGAGCCATCACGTGCGCTGGCTGGCCCGGCTGTCGGTGAATCTGCCTGACCATGCCTGTTTCATGCAGCGCCGGCCTTCGGGCCGGCGTTGTGCTGTATTCCTTCACAAAAAGAGAAAAATCATGGAGAAACTGTATTTTGAGGATTTTCAGCCCGGCATGCGCTTTGAGACGGCGACCCGGACGCTGACTGCTGACGACATCATCGGATTTGCCCGTCAGCATGATCCGCAGCCTTTTCATCTGGATGCCCGGCTGGCCGAACATTCGGTGTTTGCCGGTCTGGCTGCCAGTGGCTGGCAGACTGCAACAACGTCAATGCGGCTGGTGGTTGACCTGCTGGCGGACCGTGTGGCCGGTGGACTGGTCGGCATGCAGGTGGACAAGATGCGCTGGCCACGTCCGACCCGTCCGGGAGATACCCTGAAGGTGACGCTGGAGATACTCAAAGCCAAAAGATCGACCACGCAGCCGGAGTTCGGCGTGGTCGGCTGGCGCTGGACAACGACCAATCAGGGGACGTCTCAGAAAACGGAAAATAAAGCACGTTAAGCCCATTGCAGACGCTAGATATTGACGAGTACGTCGGGTTTTCTCTTGTTTGAGTTGCCTCTTGTGGTAAGATAGTAATCAATTACTAT
>JAGPIM010000243.1 GCA_018055005.1 Laribacter sp. | reverse complement strand
GGGCCCGGGAAACCGACTCGCTCGTCATCAAGACGGTCTGCCTGATCGCCGTTGTGGCCATTATCGGAAGCGCCCTGGGGTTTCCGGATACCGCCGGCGCCATCATTGATTCGCTGCGCAGCTTCGTTACCATCCACTTCACTTGGTATTACGCCCTGTTTGCCACCTCGGCGCTGGGCCTGTGCATCTGGCTGGCTTTCGGCCGCTTTGGCCAGATCCGCATTGGTGGCGACATGGCCCGCCCGACCTATGGCCGCTTTGCCTGGTATTCGATGCTGTTTGCCTGTGGTCAGGGCATCGGCCTGATTTTCTGGAGCGTGGCCGAGCCGATCATGCTGTACCAGAGCAATCCTCTGGCTCCTGACGGCGGTGCGCGCGGCGTCAATACCGCCATGAGCTGGGGCTATTTCCACTGGGCCATCCACGCCTGGGCCATCTACTGCATTGTCGCCCTGTGCCTGGCGTACTCTTTCTACAACCGCAACAAGCCCCTGACTTTCCGTGATGCCTGCATCGACTGCCTGCCGGCGTGCTGCCGCCGCTCCAGCGGCCTGCTGATCGAAACGCTGGCCATCCTCGCCACCGTACTGGGCCTGTCGACCTCTTTCGGCTTTGCCGCGCTGCAATTCAACAGCGGCCTCGATTTCATCAGCGGCATCGGTTCCACTGCCGTCATCAAGTCGGTGATCGTGGTCACGCTGACCTGCCTGACCGCCATGTCGGTGTTCATCGGCGTCAACAAGGGCATGAAGATCATCAGCGAACTCAACACCAGCCTGAGCCTGGTGCTCATGGCCGGCATGTTCGTGTTCGGCCCGACCCTGTACCTGCTGTCACTGATTCCCGAGTCGATCGGCACCTACCTGAGCAACCTGTTTGCCATGGGCCTGTGGACCGATGCCCAGTTGCAGGTCACCGGCTTTGGCCACTGGAAGGAAAGCTGGAACGGCTGGTGGACGGTATTCATCTGGTCGTGGAGCCTGTCATTCTCGCCGTTTGTCGGGGCCTTCATCGCCCGGATTTCGCATGGCCGCACCATCCGCGACTTCATCCTCGGCGTGGTGGTGATTCCGTCGCTGATCGTGATCGTCTGGATCGCCATCATGGGCGGCAGTGCCATCTACTTTGACCTCAACCAGGGCGGCACCATCAGTGCAGCGGTCAACAACGACATCGCCAGCGGCCTCTTTGCCCTGTTCGGCAACGTATCGTGGTCCGTGGTCCGGCTGGCGCTGCTGGTGATTGCCACCGTGCTGGTTGCCACCTACTACATCACTTCGCTGGATTCCGGCATCCATGCACTGGCGCACTTCGTATCACCCAGCGACCATCCGTCGGCCTGGTTCAAGGTCATGCTGGTGACCGCCATCGGCAGCATCACGCTGGTGCTGCTGAGCCTGGGCGGCACCGCCGCCCTGGCCACCATCCAGACCGGTGCCATCCTCGGCGCATTGCCGTTCTCGTTCATCTGCCTGCTGATGATCTACAACTTCATCCACAACCTGATCAACGACCGGCTGCCGGGCACGTTCATCCTGTCGCAGGACCGGATGCACCGCTGACAGCACGCCGTCATCCACAACCGAAACCCCGCCTGAAAGCGGGGTTTTTGTCATGGCGCAGCCTCCCGGCAACGAATGGTCGCCAGCCTTGGGCACAGAAGCATGGCGGACATGCTGCCCGGCGCCAGCCCTGCGGACCACGGCCGGCTGACGGCCGAAGCGACCCGCCGGCTTTCCAGCGGATGCTGCCGCAGACCTGCCCGGTCCGGAAGCCCGCAACAGCAATCCGCCCGCCATCATGACGGAACAGCGGACGGCCTCAATGGCACAACATGACCGGTACGGTGCTCTGACGGATCAGGATGCGGGTGGTGGAGCCAAAGAGGCGGGTTTTCCAGCTGCGGTGGCCGAATGCCCCCAGTACCAGCAGGCTGGCATCCAGGCTGACCGCCAGCGTGTTGATGAGCTCGGCCGGCTGCTTCTGGCCGACTACCAGCCCCAGAGGCCGGACGTTCAGCCCGTGGGCAGCCAGATAGGCCGCACCTTCCTGCGCCAGCCGGTCGGCTTCGGCCTGCGTGTGGCTGATCGACACCACCCGCAGCACCTGGCCGGCCCCCAGTCCCAGATGCACCAGTTGTTGCAATGCACGCGCACTGTTGGCGCTGCCGTCATAGGCCAGCAGGATGGTGCCCTCACTGACCAGCGGCATGGCCGGCGGCACCACCAGCAGCGGGCGCGGCGCGTTGTCGAGATAGCTTTCGATCCAGCGCATGTCGTCACCGCCCAGCGTGGCGTTCTGCGCCACGACGACCAGATCGTGCCCGAGGGCACGGCGGGACAGGTCCTGCGCCGGATTCTGGCTGAACAGGCAGTCACCGGTCAGTGTCAGCCCTTCATTCCGGGCGCTGCACCGGATCGCCAGCAGGTCGGCATCTGCCTCTTCGTGCCAGTGTGCCTCGCGCTGCCGGTCACGGGCCTGCCGGAAACCCAGTCCGCCGGCTGGTACGGCTTCGCCACTGCTGAGCGGGGAAGCATCGACCAAGACCAGCGCATCGACCTCTGCCTGCATGCGGTGTGCCAGCCAGAAAGCTGTTGCCTGGGGAGCCGGGGTGGGATGCGTGGTATCCAAAGCGACCAGAATGCGCTTGAGCATGGTGTGCCTCCAAAATGAACCGTCCTGTTTTGAGACTATTCCATAAACCCGCCGCCAAGCCATGCCCCGGCGCCATAAATGCCTCATGGATTGACTAAAAACAAAACAATCCCGAAGGGCATGCCGGATCGGCCGGGCGTCTGCCACGTATCAAGGACAGGCCCGTTGCCACGGTTTTTAATGCAGGCATGGCCATCATCTCCGGAGGTTGCGGCATGTCGGATCCCTCTTCGAACCAGCCGGTCTGGCACGCGCTTGACCCCGAAGCCACCCTGGATGTGCTCGACAGCCGTGACGAGGGTCTGGACACCGCCGAAGCCGCCCGCCGCCAGCAGCGCCACGGCCCCAACCTGCTGCCACAGACCACCGGCCGACCCGCCTGGCAACGCTTCCTGCTCCAGTTCCACAACCTGCTGATCTACGTCCTGCTGGGCTCGCTGCTGGTCACCCTGCTGTTGCAGGACTGGGTCGACAGCGCGGTGATTGCCGGCGTGGTGGTCATCAATGC
>JAGPIM010000242.1 GCA_018055005.1 Laribacter sp. | reverse complement strand
CCGGCTCCGCTTTGTACCGCCACCGAGCAGCCCAGTTGCACGAGCTTCTTGACCGTTTCCGGCGTGGCGGCGACCCGCGTCTCGCCCGCCCTTTCGGCGGGAATCACGATTTGCATGGTTACCTCATTGAGGGATGGTTGGAATGGAACCGTTACCGCAGGTTGCCGGCAGCTCGCGCGGGCGCTCAGCACAACCTGCAACGACCGTCCTGATCAAACGGTCGTTTAAAATTCTTTTGGCATTCAATCGCATTTTTTCGCCGCTGTGAAGCATTTCTTCGCGGCAAGACAGGGTTATCACTCAAATTGTCTGGCGAGACAACCTCCTGTCACAGGCATTCACCCGGCCGTGTCGCATTTTCCTTGCCGGCCGGCCCGCAGCGTCATCCCTGCACCTCTGCACCAAGCCATTGATCGGGATGGATTTTACCCGTCCGCCCGACCGGGTCCAGCCGGCATGATGCCCTAACCTGCACCCCACATGTCGTAAGCAAATTTGCCGATCAGGACGGCCAGCAACATCAGGAACAGGACCCGCACAAAACCGGCTCCGCCGCGCAGCGCCAGCCGCGTCCCCACCAGCGATCCGGCTACGTTGCAGACCGCCATCGGCACGGCAAACTTCAGCAGGATGTGACCGGCCGGGACAAAAAACACCAGCGCAGCCAGGTTGGTCGCAAAGTTGACGAACTTGGCCGAAGCCGAGGCGTGCAGGAAATCGAAGGCAAAAAAGCGGATGAACAGGAAAATCAGGAAGCTGCCGGTACCCGGCCCGAAAATGCCGTCGTAAAACCCGATCGCTCCGCCGATCAGTGCTGCCAGCCAGCGTTCGCGCTGGCCGATCACGGCCGGCTTGTGCAGCTTGCCGAAGTCCTTTTTCCACAAGGTGTAGATCGCCATGCCGACCAGCAGCACCAGCACGGCCGGCTTCATCACCTCTTTGGGAATCAGGCTCACGGCCGCAGCGCCGGCAAACGAAAAGACAAAGGCACAGCCGGCAGCCGGCAGGATCAGCGACCACGGCAGGCGCACCCGGCGCATGAAGCTGCGGGCGGCGCTGGCCGTACCGAAGATGGACGAAAACTTGTTGGTGCCGAACAGGGTGGCGGTATTGACCTCGGGCAGCGCATTGAACAACGCCGGAATCTGGATCAGTCCGCCTCCGCCGACGGCCGAGTCGATCAGCCCGGCGACAAACGCCATGGCCCCCAAAAACAACAACTCTTCGATCACGATGTCTCCACGGCTCGCAGGCCGGCGTTCAGCACAAGAGCGCGAGACTAGCGGCTTGTCCACCCGGACGTCAAAACACTTGTCGTTTAACCGGCCGGGCGTCCGCCGCCCATCGCCCGCGCTGGCCGCCAGCGGACGAACGAGGCGAGAATTCCGGCCAGAAGTTCTACCGTACAAAGCGTGGCAAGCCGCCACGCTGACGGCGAAGCCCGGACGCTTCGCCGTTTTTCTTTCTGGAGTCCATGCCGTGCGACGGATCATGCCCTTACACCGTCTGGCCGCTCTCGGAATCGCGGGGTTCGCCCTGCACTCCGCACCGGCCCAGGCGCTGGAATTCGACCTGCCCACCAACGGCGACACCGTGGTGGGATCGCCCTCGGTGGTCATCCCGACCCCGGAAAATTCCCTTTATGACCTGGCGCGTTATTACGACACAGGCATCCTTGACATCAAGCTGGCCAATCCCGGTGTGCATCCGTGGGTGCCGGGCAAGAACCAGCGCATCATCATTCCGACCCAGTACATCCTGCCCAAGGGGCCGTGGCAGGGTGTGGTGGTGAACGTCGCCCAGCGCCGGCTGTTCTATTTCCCGCCGGCCCGGGAAGGTGAACCGCGCAAGGTCATCACGTTCCCGGTCGGCGTGGCCAAGGAAGGCTGGTCCACCCCGCTGGGCTCGACCCGGGTAACGTCCAAGCTGCGCGATCCGGGCTGGTCGGTGCCGCGCAGCATCAAGGCCGAAAAAGAGGCGGAAAACGGCCTGCCGTTTCCGGATTACGTCCCGCCCGGACCGGACAATCCGATGGGCATGCTGGCGATCGGCACGGGCTTTCCCAGCATCTTCATCCATGCCACCAACAAGCCCTGGGGGGTCGGCATGCGCCAGAGCCACGGTTGCATCCAGCTTTATCCGGAAAATGCCAAACTGCTGTTCGACACCCTGCCGAAAAACACGCCGGTCCGCATCGTGCACGAGCCGGTGGTGGTCGGCCGCCTGAACGGCGAAGTGGTCATGGCCGCCTATCCGGCACTGGACGAATACCGGCAGCAGGAGCCTTCACTCGACCAGCTCAAGGACACCATCCGGGCCCTGACGCCAGCCGGCAAGCCTGCACCGAAGGCAGCAGCCGTCAACCTCGACCGTCTTGACTGGCTGCGCGCCCAGTCGGTACTCGACAGCCACAGCAGCCTGCCGGTCTCCCTTGATCCGGATACGCCCATGCCCGGCGAACAGCTGTCCCGCGTCCGGGCCCAGCCCTACGACCGTCCGCCCTACGGCAGCGATGCCAACAATGCCACACCGGTCGGCAAGCCGGACACATCGACCGACGACGACAGCGCACCGGCGTAAGCAGCACGCCTGAACGACAAAAACCATCGGGCCATGCGCGAAAGCATGGCCCGATGGTTTTCGGCGAACGTACGGCTTACTTCGAAACACCCTTTTGCATCATGCGCTCGAGAACGGCCGTATTCTGGTTCGACTGTTGCAGTGCCTGCGATGCAACAGCGCCAGCATTGTTGGCCTGCTGCATGGCCTGGTTGGCAGTCGACAGCGCCTTGTCGGCCGTTGCCTGGGCACGTTCGATTTCCGGCGTCGTCGATGCACATGCGCTCAGCCCCAGTGCCACCACTACACCCATCAAGCCAAGGGAAGGTTTCAGAATCATCGCGGGTTCTCCTAAAGGAAACGAGGTCTGAATACCGACGGCACCATGCCTGCCAGCCCAACTGACCGATGCCGTACTCCGGAGGATTTATCCTCCACGCAGCCCGGCACACAGAATCAGGACCTCTTAAGAAGTACTAACACCCCCCGTCGAAAAGGCAAGCTCAGGACAAGCTTCCGGCTTGAACAAGAGCATGTGATCTACGGTATTGCGCTGAAAAAACGACAGTTTCCTGGCCATCCGCCCGTCACTTGCCAATGCAGAA
>JAGPIM010000241.1 GCA_018055005.1 Laribacter sp. | reverse complement strand
CGGGCTGCCATCTGTTTGTCACGAAAAATTCACCGTTCTGCGATGTGATGATGCCACCCCGACGATTATGATGGATACGTCTATACGTTTATATGAATTTTTTCTGAAGCGAGCGACCCATGACGTGTGAGCCCCTCTCCCGCCAGCAGTGGATGCGCCTTCTGGCGCTGGCCCCTCCAGCCGAGCTGGACGCCCTGCTCTCTCCACTTTTGCCCGACGCCGACGCCTGCCGCTGGCTGCGCCGCCCGGAAACCGGGCTGGCCATGCTGCAAGGCCGTGCCGGTGGCACCGGTGCCCGGTTCAACCTTGGCGAGGCCAGCCTGACCCGCGCCAGCGTCAACGTCGGTGCCTTTACCGGCCATGCGTGGGTGCTGGGCAGCCAGCCGCGCCATGCCGAGCTGGCCGCGCTGGCTGATGCCCTGCTGCAAGATCCGGCCCGCCACGACGCGCTGGCCGGGCAGGTGCTGACACCGCTGAATGCCGCCCTGGCTGCCCGCCGCACAGCCGAACGCCGCGAGGCCGCAGCCAGCAAGGTCGAATTCTTCACCATGGTGCGAGGCGAATGATGTTACAGCCGCAATTTGACAATCCTGTGCACGACGCCCAGCAGGTGTTCCGCACCCTGCTCGCCGCCATGGCCGAGCCCTTGCTGCCGCGCGCCCTGCCGGTCTTGCCACCTGAATCCCCAGCAGATCTGCATCCGGCCACGGCCGCCGCCCTGCTCACCCTGCTGGATGGCGACGTCAGTCTTGCCGCCGACCTCTCTGCGGCCACGGCCGAATGGCTGCGCTTTCATACCGGTGTACGCCTGACGGATAGGCCGGAGGAGGCCGATTTCGTGCTGGTTCGCCGGGGTAGCGCCGTGCCGCCACTGAACTGCCTGCGCCAAGGGGAACCGGCCTATCCAGATCGTTCCGCCACCTTGCTGGTCGAAGTGGCCGGCTTTGCCGCCCGTGGCCCCGTCGAAGGCAGCGGCCCCGGATTGGCCTGCCCGCGCCGCAGCAGCGACTGCGGATTGCCGCGTGAATTCTGGCTGGCCCGCCAGCAGGCAGAAGCCCGCTTCCCGCTGGGGGTCGACCTGCTGCTGTTCAGTGCCGGCGAAGTGATGGCACTGCCGCGTTCTACCCGGCTGACGGAGGTCTGAGCGATGTATGTAGCCGTAAAAGGCGGTGAAACCGCCATCTCCCATGCCTGCGACCTGCTCGCACTGGCTCGCCGCGGCGATACGGCCGTGCCGGAGCTGTCACTCGAGCAGATCCGCCAGCAGATGCGACTGGCCGTGGCCCGCGTGATGCAGGAAGGCTCGCTGTACGACGAAGAACTCGCTGCCCTTGCCCTCAAGCAGGCCGCCGGCGACGTGGTCGAAGCGGTGTTCCTGCTGCGGGCCTTCCGCACCACTCTGCCGCGTTTCGGCTATTCGCAGCCGCTCGACACTGCGGCCATGCGGGTGCGCCGCCGGGTGTCCGGCACTTTCAAGGATGTGCCGGGCGGCCAGGTGCTCGGCCCGACGCCGGACTACACCCAGCGTCTGCTGGATTTCAGCCTGGCAGGTGCCGGCAGCCTGCCGCCGGTGCCGGACAGCGACATGCCGCTCGACGACACCCTGCCGCCAGTGCTGGACGTGCTGGCCGCCGAAGGGCTGATCGAACCGGAACTGCCCGCCCCCGGTGATCCGGCTCCGGCCGACCTGACCCGGGCACCGCTGATGTTCCCGGCCGACCGCGCCACCCGCCTGCAAAACCTTGCCCGGGGTGACGAAGGCTGGCTGCTGGGTCTGGCTTACTCGACCCAGCGCGGCTACGCCGAGAGCCACCCGTTTGCCGGCGAAATCCGCATGGGCGCCGTCGAAATCGGCTTTCAGCCGGAGGAGCTGGATTTCGCGCTGACGGTAGGCGAGATCACCCTGACCGAATGCCAGATGATCAACCAGTTCAAGGGCAGTGCCGACGTGCCGCCGCAGTTCACCCGCGGCTACGGGCTGGCGTTTGGCGAGGCCGAGCGCAAGGCCATGGCCATGGCGCTGGTCGACCGCGCCCTGCGTGCCACCGAACTGGGAGAGCTGAACCAGGCACCGGCACAGGAAGCCGAATTCGTGCTGTGCCACAGCGACAACGTGGAAGCCTCGGGCTTTGTCCAGCATCTCAAGCTGCCGCACTACGTTGATTTTCAGGCCGAACTCTCGCTCCTGCGCACCCTGCGCGCCGGATTCGATGCCCAACCGGAGGTTCGCCCATGAGCACCCCCAGCACCGGCCACCGCGCGTGGCAGTACAACTTTGCCTTTCTGGACGAACACACCAAGCGGATGATCCGGCGCGGCCTGCTGAAAGCGGTGGCGATTCCGGGCTACCAGGTGCCGTTCGGCAGCCGGGAAATGCCGCTGCCGTACGGCTGGGGTACCGGCGGCATCCAGGTGACGGCCAGCATCCTGGGTGCAAACGACACCCTGAAGGTGATCGACCAGGGCGCAGACGACACCACCAATGCGGTGAACATCCGCCGCTTTTTCGGACGGGTGGCCGGTGTGGCCACCACCGAGCAGACGGCAGCCGCCAGCGTCATCCAGACCCGCCACCGCATTCCGGAAACCCCGCTGAAGGCTGGGCAGATCATGGTGTTCCAGGTGCCGGAGCCGGAGCCGCTGCGCACGCTGGAATCCAGCGAGGTGGAAACCCGCCAGATGCACGCCAACCAGGAATACGGGCTGATGCACGTCAAGCTCTACGAGGACATCGCCCGCTTTGGCCATATCGCCACCAGCTACGACTACCCGGTGATGGTGAACGGCCGCTATCTGGCCTCGCCGTCGCCGATTCCGAAATTCGACAATCCCAAGCTCGACATGAGCCCGGCCCTGATGCTGTTCGGTGCCGGACGGGAAAAGCGCCTGTATGCGATTCCGCCCTACACCCGGGTGGACAGCCTCGCCTTTGACGACCATCCGTTTGAAGTGCAGCGCTGGCCACATGCCTGCGCGCTGTGCGGCGATACCGGCAGCTACCTCGACGAAATCGTGACCGACAACGCCGGCCAGCGCCTGTTCGTGTGCTCCGACACCGACCATTGCCAGAGCCGGCAGGAGAATCCCGCATGACGCCCATCCTTTCCGTCCGCTCGCTGGGCAAACGCTATGGCCAGCGCTGGGGCTGCCGCGACATCAGCTTTGACCT
>JAGPIM010000096.1 GCA_018055005.1 Laribacter sp. | reverse complement strand
TTGTGGAAAATCTGGACCGAAAACCGCGACGAAGGCGTGGCCGGCGGCTGGTACGTGTTTGCCGAACGGGCCCAGGCCGAGGCCTATCTGGCCAAGCACAGCCAGCGGCTGCGCGCATTCGGGGTCGAATCGGTCCGTGCCCGCTATTTCGGCGCCAACGCCGCACTGGGCGCGCTGACCCGCAGCCCGCTGGTCTGAGCGCGGGCAGGCGGCGTTGCCGCCGGCTGCCAGGCTGACTATCTTGCGGGCACCGGGCCGGTCCGGCCCGCAGTCCTGTCAAGGAGGAAGATGGCATGCCGAACGTTCTGATGGTACTGACCAGCCACGACCGGCTGGGAAACACGGGGCACCCGACCGGCTTCTGGGTCGAGGAATTCGCTGCCCCCTATTACGTGCTGGCCGACGCCGGCGTGACGCTGACGCTGGCTTCTCCTGCCGGCGGGCAGCCGCCGGTCGATCCCAAAAGCGCACTGCCGGAATTCCAGACCGACGCCACCCGCCGGTTTGACGCTGATCCGGCGCTCAAGGCGCGACTGGCTGGGACCGCCCGGCTGGCCGGCCTGAAGGCCGATGACTTTGATGCCGTGTTCTATCCCGGTGGCCACGGGCCGCTGTGGGATCTCGCCACCGACCCCGACTCGGTGGCGCTGATCGAGGATTTTGTCCGCCAGGGCAAGCCGGTGGCCGCCGTCTGCCATGCCCCGGCCGTCCTGTTGCGGACGCGGACTGCCGAAGGCCAGCCTTTGGTGGCCGGCCGCCAGGTCACCGGTTTCAGCAACAGTGAAGAGGACGCGGTCGGCCTGTCGGCCGTCGTGCCCTTCCTGCTGGAAACCGCCCTCAGGGCCGAAGGGGCCGATTACCGCAAGGGTCCGGACTGGGGCAGTTTCGTGGTCGAGGACGGCCTGCTGATCACCGGCCAGAATCCGGCATCGTCGGCCTCTGCCGCACAGTGCCTGCTGGCGCGCCTGGCCTAGGCCCGGCCGGCACCCTCTGGCAGGGCAGTTTCGTTCAAGACCGGCAGGCCGCTCCGGCGTAGCTTCCGCAGCATCCCGATGCTTGATGGAGGTGCCGGACATGCAGTCGTTCTGGAACATGGTGGTGTTTGCCCTGGTGATGTCGATTTCGCCCGGACCGGTCAATCTGGTGGCGCTGGCGGCCGGCCACCGCTGCGGCTGGTATCCGGCCCAGCGCCACGTGGCCGGAGCCACGCTCGGTTTTGTGCTGTTGCTGGTGCTGACCGGCATCGGCTTGCAGTCCGTGCTGTTGCGCTGGCCGGCCTTGCTGCTGGCCGTGCAGTGGGGCGGCGGACTGTATTTCTTCTGGCTGGCGTGGCAACTGGTCCGTGACGACGGGGCGTTGACGGTGGACGAAACGCCGGTCCGTCCTTCGCTGACGGCAGCGGCCGCCATGCAGTGGCTCAATCCCAAGGCCTGGCTGGCCGCCGTGGCCGGCACCGGCGCCTGTGTCGCACCGGCCGTGCCGGCGAGCCTGTGGCTGTTTGCGGCGGTGTATGCCGTGGTCTGCTATGCCTCGATCGCCTGCTGGGCCGGGATGGGCGTCCGCCTGAGGCAGGTGCTGACGCGCCCGCAGCGGGTGCGCTGGCTCAATCGCGGACTGGCGCTGCTGCTGGCTGGCTGTGCGGTGGGCATGCTGGCGTGAGCTGGCGGTACTGGCCGGGCGTGGCGGCCACCAGCCGCTTGAACACGCGCTGGAAATGCGCCTGGTCGGCAAAGCCGGTTGCCAGTGCCACGTCGGCAATCGGCTCGCCCTGGCGCAGGAAGCGGCAGCCGACCTGGACCCGGCGGTTGAGCAGGTACTGGTGCGGTGTCATGCCGTAGCGCTGGCGAAAGGCACGGATCAGGTACGACTCGGTCAGGTCGGTGGCGGCACACAGTTCCGGCAGCGACACGGCACGGGCGTAGTCGGCATGCAGCAGTTCGGCAGCCCGGTCCAGCCGGTCCGGCGCCCGCAGCTGGCCGCGGCCGGTTTCCGGCCGGAAAAACCGTTGCAGGCCTTCAAAAGAGCCGATGGCGGCACTGTGCTGCGCCAGCGGAGCGGGCAGCGGGTCAAACAGCGTGGCGCACAGCCGCACCAGTCCGGCGTGGAGCGCCGGATGGCGGCAGAGGATGGCCGGCAGCGGCTGCCAGCGCCGGCCCGTCTGCTGGCTGCTGTCCTGCCACAGCGCGGCCAGCCAGCCGGCATCGACATAAAGCATGTGGTAGGCCCACGTCTGGCCGGCCTCGAGCGGCTGGCAGGCGTGCACTGCACCCGGGTTCATCAGCACCACGTCGCCGGCACCGATGGCCTCGCGCCGTTTTTCGTGGCGGTACAGGTTGCGGCCGGCGGTGATGGCGCCGATGGAAAAGGTTTCGTGGGCGTGCGGGGCGTAGCAGACCTGGCGCCCGTCCGTGACCTCGCGCGCCTCAAGGAAAGGCAGGTCAGGGTGGCGCCAGAAGCGCCAAGGCGGCGATACGGCAGGCGAGGCAGGCATGACGGGGCATCCCGGCAGGGTGACGGCACAGCCTGCAACCGGCCGGCAGAGCCGTCAAGCGCCCTGGCCGGGAACTCCGGTCAGGGCGCATCCGGTCAGCGCAGGCGGCGCTGCTCGCGCCAGCCTTCCAGCAGCGAATAGGCGGCCGGAATCACCACCAGCGTCAAGAGGGTCGAGCTGACCATGCCGCCGATCACCGCAATCGCCAGCGGGCCGTTGGTTTCGGCGCCGGCGCCAAAGCCCATGGCGGCCGGCAGCATGGCCAGCACCACGGTCAGCGAGGTCATCAGCACCGGGCGCAGGCGGCGCGGGCAGCTTTCGGCCAGTGCCGAATCCACCCGCCGGCCGGCAGCCCGCGACTGGTTGGTGACGTCGATCAGCAGGATGGCGTTTTTCGCCACCAGACCGATCAGCAGGATCAGGCCGATCACCGAATACACGTTGAGCGACTGGCCGGTCAGCCACAGCAGCAGCAGGCCGCCCACCACCGCCAGCGGCTCGGCCAGCATCACCAGCGCCGGTTGCAGGAAGGAGTTGAACTGGCTGGCCAGCACCATGTAGAGCAGCAGGCTGGCAAAGGCAAAGGTGAAGACCAGCTGGCCGGCGGTGCGGTCCAGTTCGCGTGCTTCGCCCAGCCACTCGATGCGGATGTTCGGCGCCAGCACCTCGGCTGCCGTGGCCTCGGTCAGTGCCACCGCCTCGGCCAGCGGCAGGGTCGGCGAACCCTTGAGCTGCACCGCGTATTGCAGGCTCTGGCGCTGGATCTGCGACGCACCCAGCATCGGCAGCACGCGGGCCACGCTGTCCAGCCGCACCAGGTCACCGTTGCTGCCGCGCAGGTAGACCGCGCCCAAGGATTCCGGCCGGGTCAGCGCCGATTCGGCCGCCTTGACCTCGATGTCGTAGCGTTCGCCGTTTTCCGAGAAACGGGCGGCCACCTTGCCGGCCGACAAGAGGTCGATGGCGTCGGTGATGGTCTGGGTCGACAGGCCGTAGCGGGCGGCGGCGGCGCGGTCGATGTCGATGGCCAGCTGCGGCTGTTGCAGCTCGACGTCGGTGTCGAGCCTGCCGATGCGCGGATCGTTGCCCAGTGCCTCGGTCAGGCGGGTGGCGGCGGCGCTGGTGTCGGCCAGCGTCGGGCCGATCACGGCAAACTGGAGCTTGCCGCCACGGCTTTCGCCGATGCGCGGGAAGGGGAAGGCCGCGGCCCGCACGCCGGCAATCCGGCCCATGTCCTTGCGCGCCCGCGCCAGCACCTCGCCTTGCGAAGCGGCCCGCTCGCTGCGCGGCTTCAGGCGCACGATCAGCGTGGTCTGGTTGACCTGGCCGCCGCCAAAGCCGCCGACGATGGCCAGCGTGTTGCTGACTTCCGGGTAGCGGTTGAGGATGTCCTCGACGGCGCGTGTCTTGCGGTCGGTGTAGTCGACCGACGCGCCGATCGGGGTCTTGAGGCTGACGAGGAAGCGGGCTTCGTCTTCTTCGGGCAGGAACTCGCTTTTCATCGAGGTGAAGATCAGCGCGCTGGCCGCCACGCACACCAGCGCCGCACCCATCACCCACAGCCGGTGGGCCAGCGTCCACGCCAGCAGCCGGCGGTAGCCGTTTTCCAGCGCGATGAAGCCGGATTCCATCCGGCGGTACAGCGGGCCGTGCTTCGGCATGGTTTTCAGCCAGCGGCTGGCCAGCATCGGCGTCAGCGTCACCGACACGAACAGCGACACCAGCACGCCCGAGGCCACCACCACGGCAAACGAGTTGAACAGGCGGCCGATCAGGCCGGACAGGAACACCACCGGCGCGAAAATCGCCACCAGGCTGAGGGTGGCGGCAATCACCGCAAACACCACCTGCTGGCTGCCGTCGATGGCGGCCTGCATCGGGTCGGTTTCGCCTTCTTCGCGCAGGCGCCAGATGTTTTCGATCACCACGATGGCGTCGTCCACCACCACGCCGATCAGCAGCAGCAGGGCCAGCAGGGTGATGGTGTTGAAGGTGTAGCCGAGGAAGTACATCAGCGCGACTGCCCCCAGCAGCGACACCGGAATCGCCAGCGACACGATCAGGGTCGAGCGCAGGTTGCGCAGGAACAGCCACACCACCAGGGCGGCCAGCAGGGTGCCTTCGAGCAGGTGGTCTTCCAGCGCGGCGACCATTTCCAGTACGAAGGTCGAGTCGTTCGATGCCACGGACAGCGTCATGCCCGGCGGCAGCGCCGGCAGCACGCTGTCCCTGACCTTGGCCAGCACGTTGTCGGCCACCGACACCATGTTGCTGCCCGACACCCGCACCACGCCGATGTTGATGCCCGGCTCGCCGTTGAAGCGGGTGATGCTGCGCACTTCGCTTTCGCCGTCGACCACCTGCGCCACGTCGGCCAGCCGCACGGCGGTCTGGCCCTTGAAGCCGACCACCAGGTCCTGCAGGGCGTCGACCGTGCCGTATTCGAGGTTGAGGTTGATCTGGTATTCGCGGTCGCCCTGCTTGAGCGTGCCGCCCGGCGCCTGCCGGTGTTCGCGCTTGATGGCGTCGCTGACGTCGGTCGGCGTCAGGCCGAAGCCGGCCAGCCGGACCGGATCGAGGTCAACGCGGATCACTCGCTCGCCGCGGCCGCGCACCATGATCTCGCCCACGCCGTCGAGGGTTTCCAGCTGTTTCTTGATCACGGTGTTGGCGTAGTCGTACAGCTGCTTGGGCGTGCGGTCGCCAGTGAGGCCGAGCCAGATGATCGGGCTGGCGTTGGCGTCGGTCTTGGACACTACCGGTGCGTCGGCATCGTCCGGCAGCCGGCGCTGCGCCTGGTTGACCTTGACCTGCACCTCGTTGAACGCCACGTCGACGTTCTTGTCGAGCTTGAAGTTGATGCGCACGGTCGAACGTCCGGCGCGCGAGGTCGACTCGATGTAGTCGATGCCCGGCACGCTGTTGACGGCCGATTCGATCACCTGGGTGACGGATGAATCCATCACTTCCGGCGTGGCGCCGTCGAGCGCGGTGCTGACCGAAATCACCGGCTGGTCGATGTTGGGATAGCGGTCGATGCCGATGCGGTTGAAGGCCACGATGCCGAACAGCACCAGCACCGCCGACAGCATGAAGGCCAGTACGTGCCGGCGGACGGAAAACTCGGCGATTCTCACTTGGTCGCCTCCGCCCTGGCGGCCGGTCCGGCTGCTGCTGCCTTGGCCGTTGCCGGTACGCGGATCCTGGCCTTGTCGGTCAGGAAGCCGGCGCCGTCAGCCACCACCGTGTCACCGGCCTTGAGGCCTTCGAGGATTTCGATGCGGTCGTCCTGCATCGTGCCGGTCTTGACCGGCCGTACGCTGACGCTGTTGCGGTCGGCGCTGGCGAGGTACACCACCTGTCCCTGCGGGCGGTCGACCACGGCAATGCGCGGCACGGTAACGGCTTCGCGTTGCGCCAGCACCACGTCGGCGCCGACCGACTGTCCGGCGGTCAGCGCCCGCGTGTCGGGCAGGGGGGCGATGGCCTCGATGGCGCCGCTGCCGCTGTCGACGGCAGGGCGCACTTCGCCGATCGGTACTTCCAGCGTGTCGCCGGCATCGGTCACCAGGCGCACGATCTGTCCGGGCTGCACGCTGCGCGGATCGCGGCCGGCCAGCCCGACGCGCAGGCGCAGGCCGCCTTGCCGGCCGTTGACGACAAAGAGTCCCTTGCCGGCCGCGGCCCAGTCACCGACAGCCACCAGCCGGGCATCCACCCGGCCGGCGATCGGGGCGCGCACGATGGCGCGGTCTTCGTCATTGCGGGCCTGGCCGGCCCTGGCCCGGCCGGCGGACAGCAGCTCGCTGGCCGCATGCGACTTGGCCACCAGGTCGTCCACCGCCGAGGGCGAGATGAAGCCCTGCTGCGCCAGTTCGCGCCCGCGCCGGAGGTCGCGGCTGGCCTGGTCGGCCAGGGCGGTCAGGCGGGCCACCTCGGCATCGGCCGACACCCGGCTGGCACTGACGTCGCGCGCGTCCAGCCGGGCCAGCGGCTGGCCGGCCTTGACGGTGTCGCCGACGTCGGCCAGCACTTCGGTCACCCGGCCGGTGACCTCGGCCACCACCTGCGGCGCATGGGTCGCCTCGACCATCGCCAGGGCGCGCACGCGGGTTTCCACCGGCGTGCGGGCTGCCTCGGCCAGTGACACGGTGACCGGTGGCGGTCCCTTGGCCGCCGCGCCGGTGTCGGACGGGCCGGAACAGGCTGCCAGCAGAAAGGTCATGCATGTAAACGTAATTATCCGGGACATCATGATTCGGCAATCAGGCAAATGAAATATCATTGCCGCAAATAGTGAATAAAAAATGAAAAACGCCTGACGGATCAGCTAACCCGCCCGGAAACCAGTCCTTTACCATGGATACTCCCTTGTCTCTCCCTGCTGCGACCATGACCACCGACGAGCTTGCCCGCCTGCTTGCCGCGCCTGCACCGCGTTTCCTGATCGGACTGGACGTGCCGATGGAAAACCGCGCCCTGCTGGCCGCCGACCAACTGCACCATTTCGAGCGTGGCCTGCTGTTGTGGAACAAGACCGGGCATCCGCAGGCCGTCGAGCTGATGCGCGAGGCGCTGGCGGTGCTGGGCAGCCTGCAGCCGCAGGATGTTGCCCGCCAGTTCTGCTGGCTGGCCGAAGGTGCACTGGAAACCTGCCGTGACCGCGATCCGGCCACCCGCGACCTGCTGATGCAGCTCGGGCGCGAAGTGCGGCGGCTGGCCGCCCAGACCTTTGTCCTGCCCGAAGTACTGGCCCTGTCCCTGTGGCAGCGCATCTCGGTCAGTGGCGGTGGCGAAGTGGCCGAGGCCGTGCGCCGGCACCTGACGCGCCAGCTGGAAGCACAGGCGGCCGAAGCAGCTGCCGAACCGCCGTTGCTGGCAACCGAAGCGCCGGCTACCGACGAGTTTGTCCTCGAACTGGATCACCCCGAGCTGGAGCCGCTGCTGCACGCCACCGCACCCGACCTGCCATTGCTGGAGCCGGTGGCCGGCCTGAGTGCCCCACCGGACATTCCCGAACTGGCTGACGTGGTACCGGAGCTGACGGTCGAGCTGCCTCCGGCTGGACATCCTGTGGCACCGGCATTACCGGCAACAGAGGCTGCACCATTGGCAGACAAGCAACCCCCGGCACTGTCTCCGGAGGCGGTGGCCACAGACATGCCGGACTGGCTGCCGGCCGCCGAAACCGTGCCGCAGGCCGATGAGCCGGTTCCGGAGCTGCCGTTGCCGGACGGATTCCCGGTGCCGGAAGAACTCCCGGTGCCGGAGCTGGCTGCCGGGGCGGGCATCGAAGAAACCCTGACGGCATTCGAGGCCGTCACCCCGGAAGCCTTCCCGTCGCTGGCGGACGAGCTTGTTTCCGGGCCGCACGAACCGGCCGGGCAAGAGCCTGTCGCTGCACCGGCGCCGGAGGTGGTGGCTAC
This sequence comes from Laribacter sp., assembly GCA_018055005.1. GTDB lineage: Bacteria > Pseudomonadota > Gammaproteobacteria > Burkholderiales > Aquaspirillaceae > Laribacter. The sequence goes on along the minus strand of JAGPIM010000096.1, from coordinate 2,579 downwards.
AGACCTACCGGACTGGCTGCCGGCCGCCGAAGCCGTACCGCAGGCCGATGAGCCGGTTCCGGAGCTGCCGGTGTCGGAGCTGGCTGCCGGGCCGGGCATCGAAGAAACCCTGACGGCATTCGAGGCCGTCACCCCGGAAGCCTTCCCGTCGCTGGCGGACGAGTTTGTTTCCGGGCCATACGAACCGGCCGGGCAAGAGCCCGTCGCTGCACCGGCGCCAGAGGCGACCCCGCTTGCCGGTTGGCCTGAGCCGGAACTGCCGGTCCTCGAGGATGTACCGGTCCTGGACATGGCGGCCGGGGCGGACCGCGGATCCATGCCGGACACGTTTGAACCGGTCGATCCCGAGTCTTTCCCGTCCCTGATGGATGAGGCCGAAGCCGTTGCCGGTGAGCCGGGATGGCCCCCGGAAGTACCGCCGGCACACCACCCGGCGGACCTGCCCGGTTTTCCGGAGCTGGCGCTGGACATGATGGCGGAGCCGGAACCTGCCGGCGTGATGCCGGAAGCAGTGCTGCCGGACATTCCGGAGCTGGTGCTGCCCATGGATACCGATGCGGCGCCACTCCGGTCAGCCGGCGAGTGGCCGCAGGCCGCCCCGGCCGGTGACGATGTACCGGACTTGCTGGACATTCCGGACCTGGTGCTGGCTGACATGCTGCCAGCGTCCGTTGCTGTTGTGCCCGAACAAGAGATACCGGAGCTGGACCTGGCATTTGAGGCCCTGCCTGCCGGTCCGGCCGCTGCGGTAATGCCCGAGGGTGGTCCGGTCGAGGCTGCCGCTGCACCGGCTGATGCTGATGACCTGTTGCCGTTGCTGGCGGATTTTGACCTGCCGGAGCTGGTGACCGGGGCCGAGCCGCTGCCTCCCGTCCCGTCGCCCGGGGAACCTTGCATGGCGCCCGCCTTGCTGTCCGGGGAGCCGGACGACATGCAACTGCCGGTCATCGAGGATGTCCTGCCGGCCACTGCCGAACCGGCTACGCCGCCCTTGCTCGAACCAGAACCAGAACCAGAACCAGAACCAGAACCAGAACCAGAACCAGAACCAGAAGCCGTGCCGCCGGTCCCTGAACGGGTCTCCGCGCTGCCGGCCGCCCTGCCGCGCCAGGCGCTGGTGCAGGAGCCGCACCCGGATGTGGCCGTATTTGCCGCGCTGACCGGCGCACTGCAATCGAACTGGCAGCGTATTGCCAACGGCAACGCCTTGCAGTTCGGCCTGTTCCACGATGCGCTGACGACGCTGGCCGAGGGCCTGCCGGCACTCGGGGAACCCGAGCTGACCCGCCTGGCCCAGGTCCTGCTGCAACGGGCGGAAGAGCTGCCGGTCAGCGGGCCGACACCGGCCGAAGCCGGGCTGACCGCTGCGGCGCTGGCAACACTGGACCGCTGCCTGCTGGGCTGGCCGCGTCTGGGCGAGGCCGAACGGGCTGCACTGCAGGCGCACCGGCAGGCACTGACACCTGCCGGGCCGGTTGTTCCGGCTGAGGCCGTGGTGCCGGATATGGTCCCGGCCCCGGTGGTTGCACCGGCAGGACCGGCGGCGGCCGTCATCCGTCAGCCGGCTGCCGAGGCAACGATTCCGGTCGACGCACTGCCGTCTGCCGCCGGCAGCCCGCTGCGACAGGCTGATTCGCCCAGCAACGCCGCCGTCGAGCGGGCGGCGCTGGCCGTGCTGGCACCGGCCAGTCTCGAACGCCTGACCCAGGGACGGGCCCGGGCGTTGCAGTCCGGCATCGACGCCGGACTGGTCGGCGATGCGCGCGAGCTGGCGCGGACGGCGCGCGAGGCGCACGAGCCGGAGCTGGCCGGTCTGGCGCAGGCATTTGCCGATGCACTGGATGCCAGTGCGCATGACCCGGCCCCGGTGCTGGAAATCGGCGCCGACGTGCTGGCCGTGCTGGCCGATATGGTGCACTCGCTCCAGCAGGGCGAGGCGCCGGAAGGCGCGCCGGACCTGGTCGAAGTCTTGCAGGCGCTGACCCCGGCCGTACGGCACGGCACGCTGTAGCCATCCGGCAAATATGCCCAGCGCGAACGCGCGAGCCGCTACACTCAGGTCCGGCGGACGGGAGGCCCCGTTCGCCGGTGACGCAGGATATTGCCCTTCATGATCGAAACCGACGCCCTTTCCGGCGGCACACCGCGCCGCCTGGTGACCCAGCAACCGCTCTCCGGCCAGGAAGAAGCACTGGAGCGCGCCCTGCGCCCCAAGGCGCTGGACGACTACGTCGGCCAGAAAAAGGCCCGTGAACAGCTGGAAATCTTCATCGAGGCGGCCAAAAAGCGCGGCGAGGCGCTCGACCATGTGTTGCTGTTCGGTCCGCCGGGCCTGGGCAAGACTACGCTGGCGCACATCATTTCGCGCGAGCTGGGGGTCAACCTGCGCCAGACCTCCGGCCCGGTGCTGGAGCGTGCTGGCGATCTGGCCGCCCTGCTGACCAACCTCGAACCGCACGACGTGCTGTTCATCGACGAAATCCACCGCCTGAGCCCGGTGGTGGAGGAAATCCTCTACCCGGCGCTGGAGGATTACCAGATCGACATCATGATCGGCGAAGGGCCGGCGGCGCGTTCGG
>JAGPIM010000240.1 GCA_018055005.1 Laribacter sp. | reverse complement strand
CGACAGCGGCACGATGCGTGCGCCCTGACGCCCGGCATCTTCCAGCAGTCCTTGCAGGCGCTGGCGGTGGCGCTCGCTGATGATGGCGCTGTAATCCGGGTTGTCGTGGATGACCGGATAGGCACGCGCAGCAGCTGCCCGCAGCTCGTTCACCAGCGCCTCGCATTCGCCGTGCGGCACCAGTACGTAGTCCGGTGCGATGCAGGTCTGCCCGGCGTTGACGAGCTTGCCGGCGATGATCCGCTCGGCCACGTGTCTGAGCGGTTGCCCTGGCGCTACCAGCGCCGGCGACTTGCCGCCCAGCTCCAGCGTCACCGGTGTCAGGTGGGTACTGGCCGCCGCCATGACCAGCCTGCCGACCGCTGTCGATCCGGTAAACAGCAGGTGATCGAACGGCATGGCAGAAAAGCGGCGCGCCACCTCCGGACCACCTTCGACCACTGCCGCAACGCTGTCGCCCAGATACTGTTCGCACAGCTCGCGCAGCAGGGCGCCGGTAGCCGGCGTCAGTTCGCTGGTCTTGATCAGCACCCGGTTGCCGGCGGCCAGTGCTGATACCAGCGGGCCGATCGCCAGATAGACCGGGTAGTTCCACGGCACGATCACGCCGACCCCGCCCTTGGGCTGCGGCAGGACCCGGCTGCGGCCGGGCCGGAACCAGACGCCGGTATGGCAGCGGCGCGGCTTCATCCAGCGCGCCAGCTGCTTTTTGGCGTGCCGTACCGCTTCGATCGCGGGAAACAGTTCCAGCAGCTGCGTTTCCACCGCCGAACGGTGACCGAAATCCCGGCTGACAGCCTCGACCCAGCGGGGCGCTGCCTCCACCAGCATGGCGTGCACGGCGGCCAGCCAGCGCAGCCGCGTGGCGTAATCCGGGAAGGGTTCGCCGGCCACTTCTTGCCGGTGCAACTGGAACAACCGGTCCAGCCGGTTCAGGGCAAGCGCATCGTCGGGCAGAACGTCCATGCTATGCTGGTTTTCTTGGCGCATCTCGGTCATGTTGGCAGTCTGGCGTGAGGTACGCCGGTTTAGAGTGACAACTCCAGTTTTTCACGCTCCGCCGACAATTTCAAACGATTGTTTCATCATGTTGCTCGATTTCTTTTATGCGTTGCGTGCGGCCAACATCCCGGTCAGCACCACGGAATTCCTCGCTTTGCTGGGCGCTTTGCGCGCCCGGCTGGCATTTGGCAGCCTGGAAACCTTTTACGCCCTGTCACGCGCCATCCTCGTCAAGGATGAAAAGCACTATGACCGCTTTGACCGCGTTTTTGCCGCCCACTTCAACGGCGTCAGCGACGGACTGGAAGACCTGCAACGCCAGATTCCCGAAGACTGGCTGCGCAAGCTGGTCGAAAAGCACCTGAGCGCCGAAGAAAAGGCCGCCCTTCAGGGCATGGGCTGGGATGAGCTGATGCGCACGCTCAAGGAACGGCTGGCCGAGCAGCACGAGCGGCATCAGGGCGGCAACAAATGGATCGGCACCGGCGGCACCAGCCCGTTCGGTGCCTATGGCTACAATCCGGCCGGTATCCGCATCGGCCAGGATGGCTCGCGCCACCGGCGCGCCGTCAAGGTGTGGGACAAGCGCGAATTCCGCAACCTGGACGCAGGCGCAGAGCTGAGCCCGCGCAACATGCAGGTTGCCCTGCGCCGGCTGCGGGCGTTTGCCCGCCAGGGTGCCAGCGACCGGCTGGACCTGGACGCCACGCTCAGCAGCACCGCCCGCCACGGTGGCCTGCTGGATCTGGTCTTCCGCCCCGAGCTGCGCGAATCCACCAAACTGCTGCTGCTTCTGGACATCGGCGGCTCGATAGACGACCACATCCGCGAAGTGGCCGCCCTGTTTGCTGCGGCCAGGGCCGAATTCAAGCATCTGGAGTTTTTCTACTTCCACAACTGCGTCTACGAGTCGCTGTGGAAGGACAACGCCCGCCGTCATGATTCCCGTACGGCCACGCTGGATGTCCTGCACACGTTTGGTCCCGACTACCGGCTGATCTTTGTCGGCGACGCCAGCATGAGCCCGTACGAAATCGTCTACCCCGGCGGCAGCGTCGAGCACATGAACGAAGAAAGCGGTGAAGTGTGGATGCAGCGCCTGCTGGCGCATTTCCGCCACGCGGTCTGGCTCAACCCGCTGCCGCAGGCACACTGGCCGTATGTCCAGTCAGTCGGCATGCTTCGCCAGCTGATGCAGGAGCGCATGTGTCCCCTGACGCTCGACGGCCTGACTGACGCCACCCGCTGGCTCCGGCGCACGCCGTAATCCTGCGGCAGGATCCGGCACCGGAAGGCTGTCCGGACAAGCAGACAGGCCGCATCTGCGGCCTGTCGTGCATGGAGCGCCGTTGCAGCTCAGAAGCTCAGTGCGGCACCGACAAACGGCCCGTCGGCCAGCTTGCGCTTCCAGCTGCCGCCAGCCAGCTCCACGTCGCTGTAGCGATAGCCGGCCGACACGGTCAGCGGCTTGAACGGCGTAAAGCTGGCACCGATTTCACCGTCCTGGTACTGGTGGATATTGCCGCTGGCCATGCCGTTGCTGGCAGCATAGCCTTGGGCATACACGCCAAAGCTTTGTCCCAGCGACATGCCGATCCGGCCGCCTACCGGCACGGCCCATTCATTGCGGCCGGCCACATCCAGGTAGCTCAGCTTCGCTCCGGCCGTCAGCATGACCGGGCCCAGCGGCAGCGAAAAACCGGCGCCCAGCGACAGGGTCTGGTCATCACGGCTGTCACGGTGCAGATAGTCGGCCGACAGGCCCAGACCGGCACCACTGCTGGCGTACGACAGCGACTGGTAGTTCTCGCCAACCTGCACCCCCAGCCCTCCGGCATGGGAAACCAACGGCATGGCGGCCAGTGCCACCACGGCCAACAGACGGCTTTGCATGGGGAAATCCTCTCGAAATGGATAAAAAAACAGCGGAATCCCCGATTGTATCGAAACCGGCTGACCAAACGAGCAAAAGTAAAATAATTCACCAATTTCAATACGCTACCTGAGACATAACACGAAAACCAAATACTCTCGCAGCATATTGTTTCATTTTCAGTCTGAATATCATCAGACGGTTTACGAGCGAACCAAGCACTCGCTAGAATCCCCCAATCAACCAAGCAATTGCTCGGTAGAAAAATTCAACCCGGGATGGAGGAGAAAACGCATGACGACAGCCGGTCAACGCTTCCGCGACGCGGTCGCCAACGAAAAGCCGCTGCAAGTACTGGGCGCCATCAACGCCTACGC
>JAGPIM010000095.1 GCA_018055005.1 Laribacter sp. | reverse complement strand
TTGAGGGACCGCGCCAGTTGCTGGGCAAACAATACCGCCCGGTCAAAGACCGTGGCACATCCGGCGACGCGCGGCACGTCAAACAGCAGGGTGACCTGGCTGAAACGCTTTTCCAGCAGTTCCTGCGCCACGAACGGCCGGCTGTCGCCGGACATCAGCGTATAAAGATGGCTTCCGGAATCGGAATAGGCATGGAATTGCCCGTCCGCTTCCAGCTTCATGCCGTTGGCTTCGGCGAAGCTGCGCAGCTTGGTACCGAAAAACGGCTGGCTGGCAATCAGGTTGATGCCGACCAGCACGTCGACCTCGGCGCAGAAAGCGTCCAGGTCACGGGCTTCGCGCAGCACTTCATCACGCTGCGGCAGCGCCACGTCAGCATTGAAGCCGGCGGCAAAGGCCAGCACCTGGTCGTTGAAACGCTGGATGTCCCCCTCGCTGATCAGGCCGCGCCGGTCCACCAGCTGCAGGCCGATGTCCAGCTCGGCCAGTGCGGCGGCGGGCGGCTCGCTGCCGGCCAGCACCCAGTCGCCGTGCGCCAGCTTGGCCACCATCTGCACCTGCCGCTCGACGCCGATGCGAGGCCAGGCAGGCAGACGCACCGGGGGATCAAAGCGCACAGTGGCGATGAAGTCGAGCGAAGGATCCAGCAGGGCCCGGGCCACCGCCTGACAATCGTCCTGATCCAGCGACGGACCGGCAGGCACCGGTACCGCTTCGGCCACCACCTCATCTTCCGCCAAGGGTGGCACCGGCATGTATTCGGCCTCGGCGGGCAGCTCCACCGGTTCGGCGGTCACGGCCACCACCGGCGGCACCACATCGGTAGCGAGATCCGGCAAGGCCGGCTCGACCAGCGGAATGGCTGCTGACTGTGGCTCCGGGGCAACCAGCGACACGTCGTCGGCACCGAGGGTCGGCAGCGGTTCGGCTGCCGGCAGTACCGGGTCCGGTTCGAGGGCCGACAGGGGCGGCAGGCCGGTGTCCGGGCGGTATTCGGCCTCGCCGGCCGGCTCCATCCGCGGTTCCAGCCGCTCGCCCCCCATGCCGTCACGCACCTGGGCCGGCGCGGCGTCAAGCAGCGGGTCGCCCTGGTTTTTCTGGAAGGCTTCACGGGTTTTCTGGCGGAAACGGTGCTCCTGCCACTGGTTGTAGCCATACACCAGAGCAATCACGAATGCCCCCACGCCAAGGAGGCCATAGTGCAGGTCGGTCATTACGTCGCAGTACTGTCGATGATCGGAGTAGTCCGGCGATTATACCCAGCGTTAGCGTGGGTGCATGTACTGCGTACCTTTTCTCAGGCGTCGCGCATCTTCAGCGCCTCGACAATGTCGACGGCCACGATGCGGCTGACCCCCTGTTCCTGCATGGTCACGCCCACCAGCTGCTCGGCCATTTCCATGGTCAGGCGGTTGTGGCTGATGTACAGGAACTGCGTGCGGTTGGACATTTTTTTCACCAGTTCGCAGAACCGCCCGGTATTGGCATCGTCAAGCGGCGCGTCCACTTCATCCAGCAGGCAGAACGGTGCCGGGTTGAGGCGGAACAGCGAAAACACCAGGCTCATGGCCGTCAGGGCCTTTTCGCCGCCGGACAACAGATAAATCGTGCTGTTCTTTTTGCCTGGCGGCTGGGCAATGATCTGCACCCCGGCATCCAGCAGGTCCTCGCCGGTCAGCACCAGCCGTGCCTGTCCGCCGCCGAACAAAAGCGGGAACAGTTCGGTCATCGATGCGTTGACCGCGTCGAACGTGGCCCGCAGCTGCTCGCGGGTTTCGCCGTCGATCCGGGCGATAGCCTCCTCCAGCGTATTCATCGCCGCCACCAGGTCATCGTGCTGGTGGGCCAGATAGCCTTCACGCTCGCGGGCGGCCTCCAGCTCGTCCAGTGCCGCCAGGTTGACGGCACCCAGCGCGGCAATCGCCTGCGCCAGCCGGCCGATATCGGCCGTCAGGGCACCGGCCTTTTTTGCCTCCGGCAGCAGCGCGACCAGTGCCGCTTCGTCGGCACCGGCCTCGCGCAGTTCTTCATCAAACCGCTCGAAGGCCAGCCGGGCTTCCTGGGCCTTGAGCAGCATCTGGCTGATGGCCTCGCGCACCGGCGACAGGCCGGCTTCGGCTTCGGTTTTGGCTCGGGTGTACTGCCGCAGCCGGGCTTCGGCCTCGTGGGCGGCATCCCGTGCCTGGGCCACTGATTCCAGTGCCTGTTCGCGGGCGTACAGGGCTTCGTGCAGGCGGTCTTCCAGATCGTCGTCGAGGTATTGCTCGGCCTCCAGCGCCAGGTTTTCCAGCCGTTCTGCCAGGCTTTCCAGACGCTCCTCGAGATCCTGCTGCCGCCGGGTCAGTTCGTCCACATGCTGGCGGGCCGAGGCCAGCTGAAAGCGGCTTTCCTGCGCCTGCCGCTCCAGTTCCCGCGCCTTGTCACGAGCCAGTGCCAGCCCGGTTTCCGCGTCCAGCCGCGCCAGCCGGACTGCTTCCAGCTCGCCGTCCAGTTCTTCCAGCGCCATGGCGGCTTCCTCGGCCGTCAGTTCGGCGTCGTCGATGGCCTGCCGCTCGTGGGCCTCGTCTTCCTGCAAGCGCTTTTGTTCGGCCTCGATCGCGGCGGCCCGGGCCTCACCCTGCTCGCGCTGCTGCTCAAGCCGCGAACGCTGCAGGCGGGTGTCGGTATCCTGCTGGCGGGCGGCTTCCAGCGCCTGCTGCGCGTCGCGGATGGCCTCGCGTGCGGCCAGCCGTTCGCTGTCAAGCTGCGTCAGCCGGGCTTCGGCTTCCCACAGCGCCGGCTGCACTTCACCGATACGGACCCGCAGGGCGTCCAGCTCGGCCTGGCGTGCCAGTGGCGAGCCTTCAGCGGACGGTGCGAAATACTGGACGGCAGTCGGGCTGACCACATGGCCTTCGGGAGTAAAGCAGCGCTCCCCGGCCGCCAGCCGGTCGCGGGCAGCCAGCGCCTCGTCCAGCGAGCCAGCCGAACAGGCACCGGCCAGCATGTCGTGCAGCCACGGAGCAAAGCGCTCGTCGCTCAGACGTACCCGTTTCAGCAGGGGCGTCAGCCCAGCGGCGGGACGCAAGGTACCGGCGGCTGCCGGCCGGTCCACCAGCACCACCGGCGCCGGCGGCACGCTGCCTGGCAGACACCCGGCCTGGCGCACGGTGGCCGTACCCAGTGCTGCTTCCAGCGCTGCCTGCCAGCCCGGCTCGACCTGCAGGACAGCGAGCAGGTCCGGCGCGTCGGCCAGCCCTTCCCGGGCCAGCCAGTCGGCCAGTCCGGCGCGCGCCAGCGCGGTGTCGATCTGCCGTTGCAGGGTGCTGGCCTCGGCTTCGTGGCGGGCCAGCTCGTCGCGCAGGGCGGCGCGCTGCTGTTCGTGCTGCTCGCGGGCGTGATCCAGCGCCGAGAGGGCGGCTTCCTGTTCAGCCGCCTGCTGGCGGGCGGCCTGCAAGGCAGAGGCAGCGGCTTCGCTGGCCACCACGGCAGCCGCCAGTTCACCGGGGGCCGGCAGGTCCAGCATGGCGGCTTCGTCGGCCAGCCGGCCCCGCCGTTCGGCCAGCGCGCGCAGGGCGCGGGCGCCGTGCTCGGCCTGCTGGCGGGCGAGATCGCGCCGGCGGGTCAGTTCGGCCAGCCGGTCAGTCAGGCCGGAAAGCTGCTGGTCCAGCTGCCGGAAACGGCGTTCGGCATCCGGCAGGCTGTCGTCGCCGCTTTCGCGGGCAAACGCGGCGTCTTCGGCCAGCAGTTCGGCTTCGGCCTGGCGTTCGTGCCAGTGGGCCAGCTCTTCGCTGACCTGGTTGGCCTGGGCCGACAGGGCCACCAGCTCGGTGCGGGCGGCGTTGCGGTCGCGCTCGATGCGGGCGGCGTTGTCCTTGACGTGGCGGGCCTGCTCTTCCAGCCGGGCCACGTCGGCGCTGACGCCGGCCAGATGCTGCTGGCAGTGGTCAACCTGCTCGTTGGCGGCGAAATGTGCTTCGCGGGCTTCTTCGATGGCTGCGTCCAGTTCGCTGCCGCGGCCGGACAGCATGGCCAGTTCGGTTTCCAGCCGGGCCAGTTCGGCCTGCGCACGGGCTTCGCCTTCCTGGGCTTCGCGCTTTTTCACCAGTGCCAGCAGGTTTTGCTGCTGCGCCAGCTGCTCGCGCATGGTCTGGTACTGGCGGGCGACTTCGGCCTGTTCGGCCAGCCGGTCGACCTGGCGGGTGAGTTCTTCGCGGATGTCGTTCAGGCGCGACAGGTTGTCGCGGGTGTCGTTCAGGCGCGACTCGGTTTCGCGCCGGCGTTCCTTGTATTTGGACACGCCGGCGGCTTCTTCGAGGTAATGGCGCAGCTCTTCGGGCTTGGCTTCGATGATGCGCGAGATCATGCCCTGCTCGATCACGGCGTAGCCCTTGGTGCCGACGCCGGTACCGAGAAAGAGGTCGGCAATGTCGCGCCGGCGCACCTGCTGGCCGTTGATCCAGTAGCTGGAATCACCCTGACGGGTGAGCACGCGCTTGATGGCGATTTCGCCGTACTGGCCCCAGGCACCGGCGGCACGGCCTTCGCTGTTGTCGAACACCAGCTCGACCGACGCGCGGCCGGCAGGCTTGCGGGTGGAGGAACCGTTGAAGATCACGTCCTGCATCGACTCGCCGCGCAGTTGTTTGGCGGACGATTCGCCCAGCACCCAGCGCACGGCGTCGATCACGTTGGACTTGCCGCAGCCGTTGGGTCCGCACACGGCGACCAATTGCCCGGGCACGGGAATGGCGGTGGGATCGACAAAGGACTTGAAGCCAGCGAGCTTGATATGGGTCAGACGCACGGTTGCAGGGATATCCGGTCAGCGGGGAAGAGGCGGATTCTACCGGGCTTGCCGGCCGGCCGGACAGCCTTCGCCGCCGGCATGGCATGCCGCGGGCCGGTGAGCCATGCCATAATCGGCGCATGGATACTCTCTGCCTTTCGCACCATTTCCTGATCGCCATGCCGGACATGGAGGATTCCCTGTTTGCCCGCGCGGTGGTTTACATGTGCGACCACGGCGAGCAGGGAGCCATGGGCGTGATGGTCAACCACGGCGCCGACCTGACGCTGGACAGCCTTCTGGGGCAGATCGGCCTTGATGGCTGCCGACCTGACCAGGTGGGCCTGCCGGTGTTTATCGGCGGTCCGGTCCAGTCCGACCGCGGCTTCGTGCTGCACGAACCGATCGGCAACTGGCAGTCGTCGCTGACCGTGACCGATAACGTGGCGCTGACCACGTCGCGCGACGTGCTCACGGCCGTCAGTCATCACGAAGGGCCTGACCGCCTGATCGTGACACTGGGTTACGCCGGCTGGGAACCCGGCCAGCTGGAGCACGAGCTGGCACAAAATGCCTGGCTGACAGTGCCGGCCGACATGCGCATCGTCTTTGACCTGCCGGTGGCCGACCGTTACGACGCCGCCATCCGGCTGCTGGGCATCGAGCCTTCGGCCCTGTTCGGCAGCGCGGGGCACGCTTGATGCAAGCACAAGGCAGCTGGCTGGGCTTTGATTTCGGCGAGGCCCGCATCGGTATTGCAGTCGGCGACCGGCTGGTCGGGATTGCCCATCCGCTGGAAACCCTGAGTGCCCCGGACAACGACAGCCGGTTTGCCCGCATTGCGGCCCTGATCAGTGAATGGCAGATCAGCGGTCTGGCGGTCGGTCTGCCCACGCATGCCGACGGTACGCCGCACGAGATGACCCGGCTGGCCCGGCGGTTTGCCCAGCGCCTGCACGGCCGCTTCGGCCTGCCGGTGGTGCTGGTGGACGAGCGTCACAGTTCGCTGCTGGCGGAAGACCTGCTGCGCGAATCCGGACGGCGCGGCCGCAAGCAGAAGCCGGTGCTGGACCAGGTCGCGGCCCAGGTCATCCTGCAAAGCTTTTTCGACCAGGGCGGCGAGGCATTCGATCCGACCCGGCCAATGGCAGAGGACAAGGACGACTGATGCGCTGGATCGTACTGACCGGCCTGATCGTCATGGCGCTGGCCGGCGCCCTGATGCTGTACCGTCAGGGTGAAAAGGCCGTCGCCAGCCAGGACTGGCGCCGGGTACAGGGAACGGTAACGGAAAGCCAGGTAGACCAGCGGGCAGCGCGCTCCAACGAGCGCCAGTGGGATTACAAGGCGATCATCCACTATCGCTATGAAGTGGATGGCCGGTCATATGCCGGCACCCAGCGCCGTTTTCCCGAACCGGGCTACAGCACGACCGAAGCCCCCGAAATCGAAATTGCTGCCCGCTATCCGGCGGGCAACCCGGTCTGGGTATACGTCAATCCGGCCAATCCGGCAGAAAGCGTGCTGGAAACCGGCCGCCACTGGACGGTCTGGGCCGGCATCGGTCTGGCACTGGCGGTGGCCCTGATTGCAGGATACTTCCTGCTGCACGGCTGACAGACGGGCGTTTATCCCCAACATGGCAGTACAGCAATGTGAACCGGCTGTGGACAAACCGCATAACCCCATGTTTTTCTGTGAAAACCCATTGCAGTCTGTTTTTTAGGCAACTCGCAACCCGAAAGAAGTTATCCACAGCACAATGTTCCGGCTGTACCCGGTTAACGGGGATGGCAGACAGGAAAAAGTGTGGATAACCGCTTCAAGTCATTCAGCGAGCACAGAAAATCCGGGCTGCCCAAATTTTGGGCAACCCGCCCTTCATCCGGAAAACACAAAAAAAATCACCGGCTCAAGGCCGGTGATTTCATGTACTGGCATCTTCACTTGACGATGCGCAGGCGGCTCCCGCCTGCGGGGGGCTCGGGGGGGCTCCCGTTTCCGTCGCTACCTTCTTCATCCAGCGCGTGCAATCCTTCCGACTGCTCGTCCTCCAGCTCAAACCCCATCCCTTCGCCGGTTTCCCGGGCAAAGATGGACACGACATTGCCTAACGGCACATGTATCTGCTGGGAAATTCCGCCAAAACGGGCGGAAAAACTGATCCAGTCGTTGCCGATATCCAGCCCTTGCGTGGCGGAAGGCGCGATGTTGAGGACAATCTCGTTGTCCCGCACGTACTGCCGCGGCACCTGCACCCGGTCATTGACCCAGACGGCCAGATAGGGTGTGTGGCCGTTGTCGACACACCACTGCCACAGGGCTCGCACCAGATAGGGTTTGGTCGAAACGCTCATTATTTGCGCATGGCCTTTTCGGCCGGAGTCAGCGAGTCGATAAAGGCCTGGCGGGTAAAGATGCGCTCGGAGTACTTCAGGATCGGTGCAGCAGCCTTGCCAAGATCAATGCCGTAATGCTCAAGGCGCCACAGCAGCGGAGCGATGGCTACGTCGATCATGGAGAATTCGTCACCCAGCATGAATTTCTGCCGGGAGAACACTGGAGCGATGGTGGTCAGGCTGTCACGGATGGCTTCACGGGCTTTTTCGGCCTCGGCCTTTTTCGGTGCGCCTTCCAGGGTTTTCACATGGGTGAACAACTCGTTTTCGAACCGGTGCAGGAACAGGCGGGCACGGGCACGCATGATCGGATCGGCCGGCATCAGCTGCGGATGCGGAAAACGTTCGTCGATGTATTCATTGATGATGTTGGATTCGTACAGGATCAGGTCCCGCTCGACCAGGACCGGCACTTCGTTGTACGGATTCATGACCGCGAGGTCTTCCGGCTTGTTCAGTACGTCCACATCCTGGATCTGGAAATCCATGCCTTTTTCGAACAATACGATGCGGCAGCGGTGGCTGAAGGGATCGGTCGTACCCGAATACAATGTCATCATTTTCGCAACAAACCTTTCAAAATAAATATCCGGCATGAACACCCCACCTGCCGTGGGGCGGGTAATCAGCCCGATTGTAGCACTGCCCTCCAAGCCCTTGCCAGAAAAGAACCACAAGCCATTGAACCATAAAGAAAAACGGGCGGATCAACCGATACGCCCGTCATTTTACGTTACTGGAATCAGTGCACGTCTTTCCAGTATTCCTTCTTCAGCAGGTAGGCCAGCGGCAGCATGACCAGAACCAGGAACATCAGGACGACGTAGCCGACCTGGTGACGCTTGACCTGGGATGGCTCACCCATGAACACCATGTAATTGGTGAGGTCGGCCATGCGCTGGTCGAATTCACGGGTATCCGGCTTGCCGTTGACCATGCGGGTCATGGTGCCGAGGGTAACCAGCTCCAGTTTCTGCACGTCATGACCATTTTCCTTGACGGTAACGAGGCGCTGTTCGCCTTGCCACTGCCAGAACACGTGCGGCATGCCCACCTTGTCAAACACCAGGTTGTTCCAGCCGGTCGGGCGGGTTTCGTCACGGTAGAAACCGCGCAGGTAGGTGTAGATGTAGTCTGCACCACGGGCACGCGCCATTACGGACAGGTCCGGCGGCACGGCACCAAACCAGTTGGCACCGTCCAGCGGCAGCATGGCCACTTTCATGGTGTCACCGATCTTGGCATTGGCCGGCAGCAGGTTGTCCTTGATCTGCTGCTCGGACAACGCAATGTCCTGCAGCCGGTTGTAACGCATGGCCTGGGCACTGTGGCAGGACAGGCAGTAGTTGTTGAACAGCTGGGCGCCGCGTTGCAGGCTCTCGGTATCCCGCAGGTCAATCGGAGCCGGGTCCAGGGCCGGACCGGCAGCAGCGGCCATGGCAGCCCCTGCCGGCAGGGCCAGCAACAGGGTGGCGGCGAGGAATTGGCGGATGGTTTTTTTCATGACTTGTCGCTCCCTCGGTCAAACCAGCTTGGCAAATGCCCAGGCACCGCCCAGAGCGACCGCCACCAGCACAACGAAGGTCAGTTGACGCTTGCCGTTGGTTTCGGTCACGCGCTCCGGCACCGGCACCGAGCCGATATCGTTGCGGGTGTAGAACGGCATGGTCAGGAAGAACAGGAAGTAGACAACCGACAGCAACTGGGCAATGACGGTACGCACGTTGGTCGACGGCATGGCACCCAGGATGCCCAGACCGATGAAGGCGATCACGAACAAGGTGACGGCAATCTTGAACTTCGGACCACGGTAGCGGATCGACTTGACCGGGCTCTTGTCCAGCCACGGCAGGAAGGCGATCAGCACCACGGCACCGCCCATGGCCAGCACACCCCAGACCTGGGTACCGAAGAACGACGGCACTGCGCGCAGGATGGCGTAGAACGGGGTGAAGTACCAGACCGGTGCAATGTGCAGCGGGGTCTTCAGCGGGTCAGCCGGGTCAAAGTTCGGCTTTTCGAGGAAATAACCGCCGCCTTCCGGAGCAAAGAACACGATGGCGGAGAACACGATCAGGAACACCACCACACCGAGGATGTCCTTGACGGTGTAGTACGGGTGGAACGGAATGCCGTCCAGCGGAATGTGCGTGACCGGATCCTTGTTCTTCTTGATTTCAACGCCGTCCGGGTTGTTCGAGCCGACTTCGTGCAGCGCGATCAGGTGGGCGACCACCAGACCCAGCAGTACCAGCGGCACGGCAATCACGTGCAGGGCGAAGAAGCGGTTGAGGGTGGCATCGGACACCACGAAGTCACCGCGGATCCACACGGACAGGTCCGGACCGATCACCGGAATGGAGCCGAACAGGTTGACGATCACCTGGGCACCCCAGAACGACATCTGCCCCCACGGCAGCAGGTAGCCCATGAAGGCTTCGGCCATCAGCGCGAGGAAGATCAGACAGCCGAACACCCATACCAGCTCGCGCGGAGCCTTGTACGAGCCGTAGATCAGGCCGCGGAACATGTGCAGGTACACCACGACGAAGAACATTGAGGCGCCGGTCGAGTGCATGTAGCGGATGATCCAGCCACCGGCGACGTCACGCATGATGTATTCCACCGAGTAAAAGGCGGTGGCCGCATCCGGCTTGTAGTTCATCGTCAGGAAAATGCCGGTGACGATCTGGATGACCAGCACCAGCATGGCGAGCGAACCGAAGAAGTACCAGAAATTGAAGTTCTTCGGTGCGTAATACTCGGAGACGTGGGCTTTCCAGGTCGACGTCAGGGGAAAGCGCGCGTCGATCCAGTCAAGGACCGCTTGTTGCTTGCTCATGTGTTTCGCCTCTTTATTACTTGTCATCACCGATCAGCAGCGCGGTGTCGCTCAGGTACTTGTGCGGCGGAATTTCCAGGTTGGACGGGGCCGGAACACCGGAGTACACCCGGGCGGCCAGGTCAAACTTGGAGCCGTGGCACGGGCAGTAGAAGCCGCCCAGCCAGTCCGCACCGAGGTCGGCCGGCGCGAGGTCCGGACGGAAGGTCGGCGAACAGCCAAGGTGGGTACAGATGCCAACGGCAACCATGATCTCCGGCTTGATCGAACGGGTGGCGTTCTGGCAATACACGGGCTGCTGGGGCATTTCCGATTTCGGATCAACCAGCTTGCCGTCCAGCTTGGGAAGGTTCTGCAGTTGCTCCGGGGTACGCGACAGCACCCATACCGGCTTGCCACGCCACTCGACGTTGATTTTCTGCCCCGGCTCCAGCTTGCTGATGTCCACTTCCACCGGTGCGCCGGCAGCTTTCGCCCGCTCGGACGGGAAGAAGCTCAGCAGGAACGGGGTTGCCACACCGACGGCAGCCACACCACCAGCGGCGCTGGTGGCCAGCGTCAGGAAGCGGCGGCGACCCTTGTCGACTTGCTGCTCACTCATTGGTTTGATCCTCAAACAAGAAATCTGGCTAAACCACGTGATTTTAACTGAATACCCGTATGGCTTAAAGCCGAGCCAAGCAAAATCTCCCTGCAACTTCTGCGGGAATGGTCTAGCTTCAAAAATTATCTA
>JAGPIM010000239.1 GCA_018055005.1 Laribacter sp. | reverse complement strand
CGGTTGGTGACGATGCCGACCACACGGCCGTTTTCCATCACCGGCAGGCCGGAAATCTTGTTTTCACGCGACAGGCGGATCACGTCGCGCACCAGCATGTCAGGCTTGATGGTGACCGGATCCTTGACGATGCCGGACTCGTGACGCTTGACCTTGCTGACTTCGGCGGCCTGTTTCTGGGCCGACATGTTCTTGTGCAGGATGCCGACGCCGCCTTCCTGCGCCAGGGCAATGGCGAGGCGGGCTTCGGTCACGGTATCCATGGCAGCAGACACCAGCGGCAGGTTGAGCCGGATGTTGCGGGTCAGGCGGGTGGCAAGGCTGACATCACGGGGCAGGACGGAGGAATGGGCGGGAACAAGAAGAACGTCGTCGAAGGTGTACGCTTTCTGGACGATGCGCATGGTGCTTCCTTTGCGGCAAAAGAGCATTATACCGGCCCGTCCCGGTCCAAGGCAAAACGCCTTGTCGCCTAACACGTTGACAACACAGCACTAAGTCATCATGCCTGATACCGCCCCTTCTTCACCATTTGACTACCAGACCGTGCTGGCCAGTCTGCCGGCCTTGCCCGGTGTCTACCGCATGCTGGATGCCGAAGGACAGGTGCTCTATGTCGGCAAGGCCGTCGACCTGAAACGACGGGTTTCGCAGTATTTCCAGAAGTCCGACCTGAGTCCGCGCATCGAACTGATGGTGCGGCAGATCGCTGCCATTGAAACCACGGTGGTGCGCAGCGAGGCCGAGGCGCTGGTGCTGGAAAACAACCTGATCAAGTCGCTGGCACCCAAGTACAACATCCTGTTTCGTGACGACAAATCCTATCCCTACCTGATGCTGTCACGGCACGCCTACCCGCAACTGGCTTACTACCGTGGTGCGCTGGACCACCAGCACCAGTACTTCGGTCCGTACCCGAACGGCTACGCCGTGCGCGAGGCGATTGCGATCCTGCAACGGGTCTTCAGGCTGCGTACCTGCGAAGACAGCGTGTTTGCCAACCGCTCGCGTCCGTGCCTGCTGTACCAGATCAAGCGCTGCTCGGCGCCCTGTGTCGGTCTGGTCGGCGAAACGGATTACGCTGCCGATGTGCGGCGGGCAGCGGAATTCCTGTCCGGCCGGCAGCATGCGCTGACCGAGGACATGACCCGGGACATGCTGGCAGCCAGTGACGCACTGGAGTTCGAGAAAGCAGCCGAACTGCGCGACCAGATCCAGGCGCTGGCCCGGGTGCAGGAACGGCAGTTCGTCATGAGTACCTCCAGTGACATTGACTGCGATGTGGTGGGGATTGCGCGGGAAGGCGGGATGGTGTGCGTCAACCTGGTGATGATCCGCGGCGGCAGCCAGCTGGGTGACAAGCGCTTTTTCCCCGACAACGCCGACGATCTGGACGACAGTGGCGTGCTGGAGGCGTTCCTGTTGCAGCATTACAGCCATCAGCCGGCTCCGGGGACTGTTTATGTCAGTACGGCGGTCAACCCGGTCATGGGCGAGGCCCTGTCGGCCATTGCCGAACGGCGGATCAGCGTGATCAGCCACACACTGGGCGAGCGGCGGGTCTGGGTGGAAATGGCCGAGAAAAACGCGCGCCTGTCGATCCAGCAGAAGCTGGCCAGTCGCAGCACCCAGGAAATGCGGATTGCCGCGCTGGCCGAGGTGCTGGGCTACGACCAGGTCGAGCGGCTGGAGTGTTTCGACATCAGCCACACCATGGGCGAGGCAACGGTTGCCAGTTGTGTGGTGTATGACCACGGGCAGATGTGTCCGTCGGAGTACCGTCATTTCAACATCAGCGGTATCACGCCCGGCGATGATTACGCCGCCATGCGCGAGGCGCTGACCCGCCGTTACCAGAAGCTGGCCGCGGGTGAAGGCAAGCTGCCGGACATACTGCTGATTGATGGTGGCAAAGGGCAGGTGGGCGTGGCGGTGGAAGTACTGGCGGAACTGGGCCTGAACGAATTGCCCATCGTCGGCGTGGCCAAAGGAGAGGCACGCAAGCCCGGACTTGAGACACTCGTCTTGGTGCGCGAGCAAAAGACGCTACAATTGCCGGCGGATCACCCGGCTTTGCATTTGATCCAGACTGTCCGCGACGAAGCGCACCGTTTTGCCATTACCGGTCACCGGGCCCGACGGGCCAAGACCCGAACCACTTCGACGCTGGAAGAAATCCCCAGTGTCGGTCCCAAGCGGCGGCAAAGGCTCCTGACCCGTTTTGGCGGGCTCAAGGGACTGGCGGCAGCCAGTGTCGAAGACATTGCGCTGGTCGAAGGCATCAACCGGGTGCTGGCTGAAAAAATCTACGCTGCCCTGCATTGACGGGCAGTCCAACCTCCTGAAGCTGTCCATGCCATTCAACCTGCCGATTCTGCTGACCTGGTTACGCGTTGCGCTGATTCCCGTCTTCGTCGCGCTCTTTTATCTGCCTGCCGACTGGATTACGCCGGTGGCAGTCAATGTCTGGTCTGCCGTGATTTTTGCAGTGGCGGCGGTGACGGACTGGTTTGACGGATTCCTGGCGCGGCGCTGGGGGCAGACTTCGGCCTTTGGGGCGTTCCTGGACCCGGTCGCCGACAAGCTGATCGTGGCGGCTGCACTGATCCTGCTGGTGCATCTGGACCGGACCAGCAGCCTCCTGGCGATGATCATCATCGGGCGCGAGATCACCATTTCCGCCCTGCGCGAGTGGATGGCTGAAATGGGGCAGCGCAAGAGTGTGGCGGTGGCTTATATCGGCAAGCTCAAGACCACGGCGCAGATGCTGGCGATTCTGCTCTTGCTGTACCACGAGCCGGTCATCCCTTATGTCTCGACCGACTTGCTTGGGAATGTCCTGATGGTTATCGCAGCGGTTTTGACTTTGTGGTCAATGGTTTATTACCTGAAGATGGCAGGCGGTGAGCTGGCTTCTCCGAAAAAAGCCGGTTGAAGGCTTGACAGTCAATCAGCGATCCATATAATTCGCAATCTCTCGCAGCGGCAACGGTGCGGGAATCAGCAAGTCACACGATGCGGGAATAGCTCAGTTGGTAGAGCGCAACCTTGCCAAGGTTGAGGTCGCGAGTTCGAGCCTCGTTTCCCGCTCCAGAGACAAGCTGAATGATGTGGTTTGCGGGAATAGCTCAGTTGGTAGAGCGCAACCTTGCCAAGGTTGAGGTCGCGAGTTCGAGCCTCGTTTCCCGCTCCAGAACCGCAATGCGGGAATAGCTCAGTTGGTAGAGCGCAACCTTGCCAAGGTTGAGGTCGCGAGTTCGAGCCTCGTTTCCCGCTCCATG
>JAGPIM010000094.1 GCA_018055005.1 Laribacter sp. | reverse complement strand
GTACTTGAACGAGTAGACGGACACCTTGACTCCCCAGATTGCACAATCAAAAAACGTGGTGCAAAAAATTGTGCATCAGAAACGGTGTTTTGTGCAAAAACGTCGCCTCCATCCACGGCAACCCATTGATTCACAACGGGTGCATAGGATCGTACGCACCTTCAACAAGAGCCAGCAGGACGCCTTCCTGCCTTTTGTCGAAGCCGGCCTGTTCACCTTCATCGGTGCCACGACCGAAAACCCGTCTTTTGAGGTCAATGCCGCCCTGCTGTCACGCGCCCAGGTGTACGTGCTCAAGCCGCTGACCGACGCAGATCTGGAAGCCCTGTTTGTCCGGGCCCGCTCGGCCGGCGTGCTGGCCGGGCTGGAACTGGATGCCGCTGCCCGCGCCGTACTGGCCGGCTACGCCGACGGCGACGCCCGGCGTTTCCTCAACCTGCTGGAGCAGACCCGCACCGCCGCCCGCGCCCAGCAGGTACAGCGTATCGACACCGCCTTCCTCGAAAACGTGCTGACGCTTAACGCCCGCCGTTTCGACAAAGGGGGCGATGCGTTCTACGACCAGATTTCCGCCCTGCACAAATCGGTGCGGGGTTCGCACCCGGATGCCGCGCTCTACTGGCTGACCCGCATGCTGGACGGTGGTGCCGACCCGCATTACCTCGCCCGCCGCCTCGTGCGCATGGCGTGGGAAGACATCGGCCTGGCCGATCCGCGTGCCGCCGAGGTGGCACTGAATGCCGCCCGGACCTATGACATGCTCGGCAGTCCCGAGGGTGAACTGGCGCTGGCGCAGGCAGTCATCTATCTGGCCGTCGCAGCCAAAAGCAATGCCGGCTACAACGCCTACAACCAGGCCCGCGCCTTCGTCAAACAGGGCAAAAGCCGCGAAGTGCCGGTACACCTGCGCAATGCCCCGACCAGGCTGATGAAAGAGCTGGGTTACGGTCATGCCTACCGCTATGCCCACGACGAGCCGCACGCCTACGCCGCCGGGGAGACCTACCTGCCCGAAGGCATGGACGAACCCGGCTGGTACCAGCCGGTACCTCGTGGCCTGGAACAAAAGATCAGCGACAAGCTGGCATTCCTGCGCCAGCTGGACGCCGATGCAGCACGCCCGGCCGGACCAAAGAAAACCTGACAGGCATGGCCGGAGGCGGCACGCCAGCCCGCTGGACCGGCCAACCGGCGCATCTCCTCCCGGCCAGCGGTCCGCACAAGCCGGAAATCCCGACACTCGCGGATGACCGGAACGGCCGGCGTCCCGCGTGCTTCCATCCTCTGAATACAGACGCCAATCCGCCCGGAACAGGCCAGCCGGCCCGGATGTCCTGCTGCTGCCGGCAGGGCCAACCGCGACATGCCCGGCCAGCACCCGGACCCGTCATGTGGCAAGACACTCACCGGCTGCCCGCAACCGCCTAGCCATCACAACGGCAGCTCCGGACTCGGGCAATCCGGCACTTTCGTCCTTGCTCTACCGTCAGGGTTGTCACCCGCAGCCCGGTCCTTCCGGAGCCGGCACACCGGACTACTGCCGGCCAGACACCAGACTGACCAGCCGCCTTCCTGCATGACGCACCAGGCTCCGGCAGCCATGCAAGCCGGCCACAGACCGGCTCCGGAGCATGACTCCCGTGACTTCTGTCCGGATGCTTCACGGTCATCCGGTCTGCATCAAGGGCAATGCCGGCCTCCTGCCCTCTGCTTGCATGCGGCATGACCATGACAGCGTTCGGGTAGCACTCCCGTATCGGTAATGGCCTGGCCGCCGTCACAATTCGTAAAGTACCGATGATTGACCTGCCGCTTATTTGATCATAAACATTGCCCTGTTTTGTGCTCTGCGCCCCGACGCGCGTCCGCGCATGCCTACCTCGCCTTCATCACCGCACTGGCCGGCCGTTGACCTGCTCAAGGCCACGGCCTGCCAGCTTATCGTGCTGCATCACCTGTGCTTTTACGGGCCGATGGCCGACCATGCCCGCCCGCTGGCACCGGCGCTGATCGACTGGCTGGCAGACCCGGCCCGCATGGCCGTACAGGTCTTTCTGGTCGTGGCAGGATTTCTGGCGGCGCAAAGCTTCAGCCGCCCGCAGGCCCTGGCGCACCCGGTAGAGCGGCTGTTCAACCGTTACCTGCGTCTGGTGGTGCCGTATGCGGCCGCCCTGCTGTTTGCCGTACTGGCCAATGCACTGGCCGGGCAATGGATGACGCATGATTCGCTGTCAGCGCCCCCTACGCTCGGACAAGGCCTGGCGCACCTGCTGCTGGTACAGGACGTGCTGGGTATGGATGCCTTGTCGGCCGGGGTCTGGTACGTCGCCATCGACCTCCAGCTTTACGCCCTGGTCATGCTGTG
The DNA here is from genome assembly GCA_018055005.1 of Laribacter sp. GTDB lineage: Bacteria > Pseudomonadota > Gammaproteobacteria > Burkholderiales > Aquaspirillaceae > Laribacter. Next base: position 8,409 of record JAGPIM010000094.1, on the reverse strand, counting down.
CCTGTGGCTGCCGCACACGCCTGATCCGCAGCGGCGGCGGCAGCTGGGCATCATCCTGTTGGTCGCCGTGGGCCTGGCATCGCTGCTAGTATTCAACCGCATGCCGCAGTGGGACAGCTGGGCGGTCTATTTTGCCGGCAGCTACGTCACGGGCATGGCAGTGTGGTGGCTGGTACAACCGGGGCAGCCGCGCTGGGGCATCGCCGTGCTGGCCGCCATCGTGGCGCTGGCCCTGTGGATGGAGTTCCGCCACCGCATTGCGCTGGCCGGCGGTGTGGCATTGCTGCTGTGGATTGCTGCCCGCCATCCTTCACCGTGGCGCTGGCTTGATCGTGCGCCGGTCCGCTGGCTGGCGGAGATTTCCTACAGCGTGTTCCTGATCCACTTCCCGGTCACGCTGCTGGTCAATGCCGGTTTTGAACGCTGGTTTGCCGGACAGCCCCTGCCCAGTCTCGCAGGCATGCTGCTGGCGTGGGGGCTCAGCCTGCTGGCAGGCTGGGCACTGCACCGCATTCTGGAAGTACGGGTACGCCCGGTTCATCTGCCGCAATGGCAGCATGCGCTGCCGGCCATGCGCCAGGCTTTGCGCAAGATCAGGCAGCAGCCGGCATCCCGTCGCATCAGGCCGGCCGGCGCAGGTCAAGCCCCAGTGCGCGGCTGATTGCCGGCATGAGTGCGGGTGTTGCTCCTGCCGGATTGATGCTGATCTGCAGCTGCAAGGCATTCTGGGCGGTGTAGCCGTTGCCGTTGATCTGCGTCTGTTGCAGCAGCTGTCCGCCACCGATCTGCTGGGTCAGCCTGGCGGCATTGCCAAGACTCAGGTTCAGGCTCAAGGCACCATTGCTGACGGCCGAGCCTCCGGTCGTGGCAATACTCCAGCCGGTACCGGGCGTCGTGGCTGCCGTGCTGCCGTCGACACTGATCTGCACGCTGGCCTGGTTGCCGACCGCATTCGCCTGCCCGGCGACCTGGTTGACCTGTGCCACGCCCTGGATGCTGCTGATGCCGCCGGTCGTGCTGGCTCCGGTCGTGCCGGCATTGCCGCTGCTGTTGTCGAGCGTATAGCGCGTCACCGTGGGCAGACTGCCCGGCATGCCTTGCAGGACCACGGCCGAACCGACCGTGCCGCCGGTGCTGTCACGCAGGATCGACACCAGCTGCACGCCAAAATGGGTGATCTGCCCGGCATCGATATAGCGGCCACGCAGTGAATCCAGTGCCTGGTCAGACACCAGCATCAGCGGATCAGCCACTGCCAGCGGTCCGCCCAGTGCGGCAGTCAGGCCGAGAACGGCAAAGAGCGGTTTCATGGCCGTACTCCTTATCTGCGGAATCAGAAAAAGTCGCTGTGCTGGAACCCGAACTCCAGGAGTTCAGCGATGGGCACAGGCTGGCTGTTGTTGATGGAAGCTCGAGCAGAAAACACCCGTCGCGGTTGCAGCAAAGGGGTGTCACGCATGTAGCCGGGGCCGGCCACGGCCAGCAGGACGCCGTTCCACTGCCGGGCAAAATCCTCCAGCGGCATCGAACGGTTGCCCAGTGCCGGATCTGCCAGATGCACCTCGTCATTCTGTACCCGCCGGATCACCACAAAATGCTTGTAGCCGCCCGAATCGATCAGGGTAATCACCGGAATCCGCAACTGGGCCAGCCGGGTCTTGTCAGCCAGAAAACCGCTGGCCCGCAGCCCCTGGCCCTGCACGAAGCGCTTCATGTCGAGCATGGAAAAACCGTATTTCTGCACCGTCGCCGGATCGGCGCCCACCAGCATGCCCTTCATCACGTCCAGCTCGCCCAGCGGCCGGCCAAAGGCATAGCGCAGCACGGTCGCCAGCGCCGCAGCGCCGCAGCTGTAGTCGGTTTTCTGTTCGATGACCGAGTCGAACCGGGCCTCGCGCAGGCTGGTGACATGCTTGGTCAGCCCTTCGTTAAGGCCGGTATAGGCCGGCACCGGCAGCGCATTTTCGGCCAGTGCCGAAAACGACACCACCAGCGACAGGCCCAGCGGCAGAAGACGTGACAGGATCGGCATGATGGTTACCCGGCACCTTGCGATGCCGGGCCTCGTTCCGTTTCAGGGCCAGCCGCAGGTCAGCGGACAGCCAGCGACACGTTGTTGACCTGCTGGTTGCCGATGCCGGCGCTCAGGTTGACGCCCACGTTGCCGACGTTGCCCTTCACCGAATCAGTCAGGCTGGCGTTGTTGACCAGCGGCAGGAAGGTGTTGACGGTTTCGTTGCTGTGGACCTGCATGCCGCCGGCCGAGGCCACCACCAGCGTGGCGTTGTCAGCCGTGGCAATCGCCAGACCGTTGGCCTGCTGGTTGCCGATGCCGGCCGATGCGTTGAGCGCGGTATTGCCGACGTTGCCCTTCACCGAGTCATCGATGCTGGCGGTGTTGCTCAGAGGTACGTTGCCGGCGCTGACGCTGTAGGTGTTGAACTGTCCAACCTGTGCGCCACCTGCATTGGCATACGACAGGGCCGCGCTGCTGTCGATGGCCATCGCAAGGTCGTTCTTCTGCTGGTTGCCGATGCCGGAGGTGGCATTGACAGCCACGTTGCCGACGTTGTTCTTGACCGAATTGCTGACAGTGGTGGAGGTGGCGCTGGTATCAGACGGATACGGCGTGCCCAGACTGACGGTTACGTGGTCGACCAGCTGTTCGTAGCCGGTAACAGCCGCGGCCGCAGTCTTGCTGCCTTCGTCATCACGACCAGAGCCCATTTTGTCGGACGATCCACGGCCACTCTGGTTGACAGCCATCGCCACGTCGTTGGCCTGCTGGTTGAAAAGGCCGGTCGCGTTGTTGACACCCACGTTGCCGACGTTACCCGTCACGCTGTTGCTGATCGTGGTGGTGGACGGGTCCGGCACGCTCACCCCAAGGCTCAGGAGCTTTTGCGTGTCATGGGCCGAAGCCAGCGTGCCCTTGCTGACAGTCGGATCAAACACGAAGCCGACATCGATGTTTTCCGTGATGTTGTCGTCTTTGGTAAAGCTGCTGGTGTCGGTGTTGTTGTACTGGGTGGTGTTGTTGATCGACAGCTTGTTCTGGCCACTCAGGGTGGTGGTCAGCGAAGTGGGCGACGGCGGCGGGTTGTTCGGCCCTTCGGCCAGGGCAACGCCGGCAGCGGCAAAGAGGGCGGTGAAGAGCAGGGTGTGCTTGATGGCTTTCATGATGAATCTCCTGTGTGTCATGTGCTGAAACATCCGGTTCAGTTCCGGTATGGGATTTGCCGGCCTTGTTATGTTCCGCGCCGAAATGCCGGTCATCTGCGCGGTTTCTGGTCATCCAGTCCCCGTTGCTCCGGGGGTGGAAGTCGCGTTTCTGCAAGCGATGCCCTGTTATTGCACTGACCGTGCCATGCACATAACAGCATGATTTAAATAAATATTTTTTTTACGAACCGAAGATTCACCGGCGGTATGTTTCAGCCGCGAGACAAGCCGCCCCCTTTGCCAGGCCCGACTGCCGGCAAAGCGGCTTCTTGTCCGCCCTTTGTCAGACACAGCACCATGGCAAATCCTGTCCGGGTTTATCCGTCTTTGCGACAGGGGTTTGCCTGTCGTTCAGGCTGGACTGCAAATCTGAGACACCACCGTTCAGGGAACCGTCCGGGCCGGATGATCCCTGGTAACGCGTCAATTTTTCTGTCTTTTCAAACCGCTATACTGGGGCGTTTATCAAGACAAGGAGTGGACACCATGACAATCAAATCACGCGCCGCTGTCGCCTTTGCTGCCGGCCAGCCGCTGGAAATTGTCGAAGTCGACGTCGCACCGCCGCAAAAAGGCGAAGTGCTGGTCCGCATTGTCGCCACCGGTGTGTGCCACACCGACGCCTTCACCCTGTCCGGCGATGACCCGGAAGGCGTGTTCCCGGCGATCCTCGGCCACGAAGGCGGCGGCATCGTTGAAGCCGTCGGCGAAGGCGTGACTTCGGTCGCAGTGGGCGACCACGTGATCCCGCTCTACACCGCCGAATGCCGCGAGTGCAAATTCTGCAAGTCCGGCAAGACCAACCTGTGCCAGGCCGTGCGTGCCACCCAGGGCAAGGGGCTGATGCCGGACGGCACCACCCGCTTCTCTTACAAAGGGCAGCCGATCTACCACTACATGGGTACCTCGACCTTCTCCGAGTACACCGTGGTGCCGGAAATCTCGCTGGCCAAGATCCCCAAGGACGCGCCGCTTGAGAAGGTGTGCCTGCTCGGCTGCGGCGTCACCACCGGCATCGGTGCCGTGCTCAACACCGCCAAGGTGACGGCCGGCTCGACCGTGGCCGTGTTCGGCCTGGGCGGTATTGGCCTGGCAGCCATCATCGGTGCCGCCATGGCCAAGGCCGGGCGCATCATCGCCATCGACATCAACCCGGACAAGTTCGCCAAGGCGCGAGAGCTGGGTGCCACTGACTGCGTCAACCCCAACGATTACGACAAGCCGATCCAGGACGTGATCGTCGAACTGACCGACGGCGGAGTGGATTACTCATTCGAGTGCGTCGGCAACGTCAAGCTGATGCGCGCAGCGCTCGAGTGCTGCCACAAGGGCTGGGGCGAATCCACCATCATCGGCGTCGCCGGCGCCGGGCAGGAAATCAGCACCCGCCCGTTCCAGCTGGTGACCGGCCGCGTCTGGCGTGGCAGCGCCTTCGGCGGCGTGCGCGGACGCACCGAGCTGCCGGGCTATGTGGAAAAGGCACAGAAGGGCGAGATTCCACTCGACACCTTCATCACCCACACGCTGCCGCTGGAAGAGATCAACCAGGCGTTCGAGCTGATGCACGAAGGCAAGAGCATCCGTACCGTCATCCACTTTTAACGCAGGCACACCGGGCCGCCCGCGCGCGGCCCGCGCCGGGGGGGCTTCATGAATCCGGAAAAACTGGCTGACAGCCTGTGCTTTGACGGGCGGCAACAACGCTGGCGCCATCGCTCGGCCACGCTCGGCTGCGAGATGACTTTCAGCATCTACTTGCCGCCACAGGCTGCGGCCGGCACGCCGCTGCCGGTGCTGTACTGGCTGTCGGGACTGACCTGTACCGACGAGAACTTCGTGCAGAAAGCCGGCGCCCAACGCACGGCGGCAGAACTCGGGCTGATCCTGGTCTGCCCGGACACCAGCCCGCGAGGCCCGGAGGTCGCCTGCGCGCCGGACGGCGCGTGGGACCTTGGCCTGGGTGCCGGGTTTTACCTGAACGCCAGCGAGGCGCCATGGTCAGCGCACTACCGCATGCACGACTACGTCGCCGACGAGTTGCCGGCACTGGTCGAAGCACATTTTCCGGCCAGCGACCGGCGCGCGATCAGCGGCCACTCGATGGGCGGCCACGGCGCGCTGGTTACCGCCTTGCGCCGGCCGGGGCGCTACCGCTCGGTATCAGCGTTCGCACCGATCTGCCATCCCTGCGACTGCCCGTGGGGACAAAAAGCATTCCGTCACTACCTGGGTGACGATGAAAGCCGCTGGCAGGCATGGGACGCCAGCGTGCTGATCGGCCAGGCGCAGGAGCGGCTGCCGCTGCTGATCGACCAGGGCGAGGCCGACCCCTTCCTCGCCACCCAGTTGCGTCCGGAAGCGCTGGAAGCTGCGGCCAGTGCCGCCGGCTACCCGCTGACGCTGCGCCGGCATGCCGGTTACGATCACAGCTACTTTTTCATCGCCAGCCTGATCGACGACCACCTGCGCCATCACGCCCGCGCGCTGCACTCAGGCGCCTGAACCAGGTCGGCTCCCGGCTGGCGACCGGAGGGCCAGGCTGCGTCTGCAACCGGCGACGAAACCTCCTCACGGGCCGGAAACAGCCGGGACGGTATCAAGCAAGAGGGAAAATGGCCGCCGCCATCACAACCGGTCAGCACCTTGGGACACCAGCCTAAAAAGCGCCCGGCTGGCGAGGCCGGGCCGGATGCAGGACGCCATTCCATCGGCCGGCACACACATCCGCACAGCGGAATTGCGCCAGACAACCCCGTATCGCGCGCCCTGCAGAGCGCCGCCGTTAAAGGACAGGCACCGGAGCGACAGACAACCGGCCGGCATTCGGGATGCTGCGGGCCTCATGCCGGCGAGCACTGCCAGCCTGGCAACAGGAAGCTGAAACCTCGCAACCGCCAGGCCGGACGCTGCGCCCCGTGTGACAGGGCAAAGCCACCGGTCTGGTGATCTACCGTAGCCACCCCATGTGCCATCAAACCCTTCAACTGGCGGGCGCGTACGCCAGCAAGCACTGGCCAGCCACCTGCTGTCCCTTGTCGAGACAGTCGACGACCGATACCCCGCCATGCCAGTTGGCACACACGCGGATACCGTGTTCCTGCAGGTCACTGACCGCACTGGCCAGCGGCAGGGCATGGCTGTCGTATTGCGGAATGGCCCGCTCCTGCCGGGTCAGCCGACAGAGGGCCGGCTCGCCCTGGATGCGGTAGAGCCGCCGCAGTTCTTCCAGCGCCAGCGCCACCAGCGTGGCGTCATCCTGCCGGTAACGGTCCAGGAACTGCATGCCGCCGACAAAGGTGGTCAGCAGGGTTTCGCCGGCCGGCGTTCGGTCGGGAAACAGCGAGCCGGACCAGATGGAGCCGGCCGCAAACGGTTTTTCGACTTTGGGGTTCAGCCCGCCAAAACCGTTGAGGTCGTGCCCGACCGCCCCGCGCGGCCAGGCCGTATGCAAGACGGCTACGGGGGCATAGGTCACGTTGGCAAGGCTCGCTGCAATGGCCGGAAAATGGCTGTCCAGCAGTTGCCCGGCCACGTCGGCCGGTACGGCCAGCACTATCTCCGCAGCCTCCAGCTCACCCGCCGGGGTATTGACCCGCCAGCCGTTTTCCAGCCGCTCCAGCGCCTGCACCGGCGTATCCAGCCGTACGTCCAGCCCCTGTGCCAGCGCCTCGGGCAGCTGCTGCAAACCCTCGTTCAGGGTGAAGGTGGCCTTGCGCCGGAAGGTTTTGCGGCGGGCAAACATGCCGCGCACGATGGAGCCGGACTGACGCTCGGCTTCGTGGATGACCGGCAGCGTCAGTCCGGCGACCAGCTCCTCGGGATCACCGGCAAAAATGCCGCCGATAAACGGCGAAATGGCACGTTCGACAAATTCGTCGCCCAGGCGGCGCCGGAAAAAAGCCGCCACGGTTTCCGGCTCACGCACCGGCCGGTTGTGCCGGAAAGGCTCGGTCAGCGCCAGCCATTTGCTCCGGGCACCGAACTGCGATCCGGTCAGGAACGACAGCGGCCCGGACGGCAGGGCCTCGTAGCGGTCACCGCGCAGCACGAAACGGTGCCGGACCACGGCCGCCGCCGGCCGGATGGCGGGCGTGAGGCCCAGCCGTTCCAGAAGGTCCAGATGCCCGGCATGGCCATAAAGGGTATTGGGGCCGAGTTCCAGCCGGTAGCCGTCGGTCGCCACCGTACCGATCTTGCCGCCGACCCGACTGCCGGCCTCCAGCACCACGACGGGGATGCCCCGCTGCTGCAGGTGCCAGGCACACGACAGGCCGGAAATACCGGCACCGATCACCACCACCATGACATCAATCCATGAATTATAAGTGATTGATTATACATGTGGATTGACCACGCCACGCTTGATGGCGATCAATACCGACCCGGTACACACCTGATTGCAGGCAAGAAAAAGGACAGCCTGTACACAGGCTGTCCGGTCAGGTGCGGCAGCAGGGGTCAGCCGGCGCGCAGGCGCTCCACCAGATCAATGTAGGCCTGCTGGGCTGCTTCCTGCTGCGTGCCGCGCAGCTTGTCCCAGGCATCGAACTTCATGCGGTTGACGAAATCCATCATGCCGGGGCGCTCACCGGTGGCATCGCCCTCGGCACCCTGCTTGTAGAGCGCATACAGCTCCAGCAACGTTGCGTTGTCCGGGCGTTCTGCCAGCGCCTGGACATCCTGGCGGGCAGCGGCAAAACGGGTGGCAATGTCGGACATGGCGGTTTCTCCTGATCATTCATTGTGCGGGTAGCATTTGCACGCCACTTTACCATGCCGCCACCGCAAATAAAACGACCGTTTGAACCATGCTGCCGGGAGGCGGTTACCGGCAAACCGCCCTGCCCGTCACGCTGCCCGTCACGCTGCCCGTCACGCTGCCCGTCACGCTGCCCGTCACGCTGCCCGTCACGCTGCCCGTCACGCTGCCCGTCACGCTGCCCGTCACGCTGCCCGTCACGCTGCCTGCATGCCCGGCATAACCCGGCTTTCGGGCATCCGCGGCCAGCCTGTCAGGATGAACCGGCCAGCCAGGAGATCAAGCGGCATCCCGCCAGTCCGCCGGTCGAACCAGGCAGGCATCATGCCTTGCGCAGCCAGGTTTCGCGGCCCGGCTGGTCCCGCCGGCAAAGCCGGTTGCCAGCCGTCAATCCGCCAGGGTCAGCACCCCGAGCCAGGCAAAAAACC
>JAGPIM010000238.1 GCA_018055005.1 Laribacter sp. | reverse complement strand
AAATGCGCCGCTAAAGGGCGGCGCAGAAGTCTGCAAAGGAGAAATAGAGGAGAAACTACATCGAACCAACTGCGGTTCAGATGCAATATTAGACTTCTCTGAAAATCTAACCTTGATCCATGTCAAGGTTTGGAATTGTCTTTGGCTATGATGCGGAAACACTGGTGGATCTTGCGGTTCCGGAAATCTTCCGGCACCGACTGGTGGGTGATGTCGGTGACGTGGTAACGCTCGGCCAGCTCGGTTGCCAGCGTGAAACCGCGTAGGTTGTTGGAGAAGTACAGTACTCCGCCGGGGGCCAGCAGCTGCATGGCACTGTCGACCAGATAGTGCTGGTCCCGCTGGACGTCGAGGGTGTCGAACATCTTTTTCGAGTTGGAAAACGATGGCGGGTCCATCACGATGAGGTCGTACTGTTGACCCTGGTCGATGGCATCGTCGAGCCAGGCCAGCACGTCGGCGCGTTCGCGCCGGTGGCAGGGCTGGTCCAGCCCGTTGAGCGCGAGGTTGCGTTCGGCCCAGTCAAGATAGGTATTGGAGAGGTCGACCGTCATGCTGCTGCTGGCGCCGCCGGCCGCCGCATGCACGGTAAAGCTGCCGGTATAGGCAAACAGGTTGAGAAAACGTTTGCCGGCGGCTTCGGTGCGGACCCGGGCACGGGTCGGCCGGTGATCCAGAAACAGGCCGGTATCCAGGTAGCGGGTCAGGTTGACCTCAAAGCGCAGCCCGGCTTCGTGGACGACAAAAAACTCGCCCTGGTCACCGGTCTTTTCGTACTGGGCCAGCCCTTTCTGGCGCTGGCGGGTCTTGAAGGCAATCTGGTCAAACGGAACGGACAGGGCTTCGGCGCAGGCTGCCTTGACCCCTTCTGCCCAGATTTCGCGGGTTTCATCATCCTGCTGCCAACCGGTGTCGTATTCGGCAATGTGCAGCCAGTCGCCGTAGCGGTCGACGGCGACCGGAAACTCCGGCAGGTCGCGGTCGTAGACGCGCCAGCAGTCGGTCGCCATCCGGCGGGCGTATCTGGCGGTGTGGCGGTCGTTTTTTTTCAGGCGGTTGATGAAGGGGGTCAGGTCACGCATATCGGCAGGTCGGCAGCAAAGGGCGAACGGGGCAGCGCCCGGTCCAATTTCGCATTATCAATCACATTGTCCGTTCTACGCACCAAAGGATGAGGTGATGGCGTATTTTTTCTGGGCAGCCTTCCTGACCCTGCTGACCGTGGTCGTGCATGCACTGGGGATTTTCTGCATCAACCAGCTGACGCATTTCATGATCGGCCGCATCCGGGTCTCTGCCTTCAGTGAAACCGTCCTGTTCGGCGTCGTGACCTATCTGCTGATGCTGGTGCACATGGGACCGGTGCTGCTGTGGGCTCTGTTTTACTGGCACACGGCCGGCATGGAGAGCTTCAGCAATGCATTTTTCTATTCCATTTCCAGCTATTCGACCATCGGTCTGGCCGACCACGGGCCGGCCGGAGCGCTGGGGCGGCTGCTCGGGCCGTATGAATCCGCACTGGGCATGCTGATGTTCGGTCTGTCCGGCGCCTATCTCGTACATGTGCGCGATCTGACACGCGAGCAGGCCAAGGCCGCCGCACGGCTGTTATAGCGACAGGGGCGTGCGCTCCTCGGGGGTCCGGCCGGCCCAGTCGCAGGCAAATTGCCAGGCAATGCGGCCCGAGCGCGCTCCGCGCAGGCGTGACCACAACAGGGCCGCAGCTTCGGCTTCCGGGTCCGGTTCCAGTCCGAAGTGCTGCAACCAGACGCCGACTGCTGCCAGATAGGCATCCTGGTCAAAGGGATAAAAAGACAGCCACAGGCCGAAGCGCTCGGACAGGGAAACCTTTTCCTCGACCGCTTCGCCGGGATGGATTTCGTCATCGATGCGCTGGGTGGCCAGATTGTCGGTCATGCGGTCGGGCAGCAGGTGACGACGGTTGGAGGTGGCGTAAATCAGCACGTTGTCGGCTCGCTGGGCCAGCCCGCCGTCCAGGGCGCTCTTGAGCGCCTTGTAGGCATCGTCGCCCTCTTCAAACGACAGGTCGTCACAGAACAGGATGAAGCGTTCCGGACGCAGGGACAGCGGCTCGACAATGTCGGCGAGGTCGGCAAGGTGCTGGCGGTCGACCTCTGCCAGCCGCAGCCCGTCAGCCATGAAGGCCGGCAACAAGGCCTTGACCAGCGAGGATTTGCCCGAGCCGCGCGCGCCGGTCAGCAGCACGTTGTTGGCCGGGCGTCCGGCGACAAAGGCGGCCGTATTGCGCAGCAGGCGGGTCTTTTGCCGCTCGACATGGGTGAGATCGTCCAGCCGGACAGTATGCGGCGCCGATACGGCACGCAATACGCCACGACCGTTCTGCCGCTGCCAGCGGAATGCCGGAGCCGTCCAGTCGGTTGGCGGCAGCGGCGGCGGCAGCAGGCGGTCAAGACGGTCAAGCAGGGCGTCAAAGCGTTGCAGCAGGGCGGGGTCGGTCATGGCAGAGGGCATCGGGCGTGCAGTGGAGCCGGCCCGGTCGGGCCGGCGGGAGAGGGCCGGCCTGGCCTACAGCTTGTAGCCCTTGTGCAGGGCCACGACACCGGCGGACAGGTTGTGGTAGTCCACCTTGCCGAAGCCGGCTTCCAGCATCATGTCCTTGAGGGTGTCCTGGTCCGGGTGCATGCGGATCGACTCGGCAAGGTACTGGTAACTGTCGGCATCGCGGGCCACCAGCTTGCCCATCAGCGGCAGGGCCTTGAACGAATACAGGTCATAGACCGGCTTGAGCGGGGTCCAGACCTTGGAGAATTCCAGCACCAGGAGCTTGCCGCCAGGCTTGAGCACCCGGCACATTTCCTTGAGTGCCTGGTCCTTGTGGGTCATGTTGCGCAGGCCGAAGGCCACCGAGACCAGATCAAAATGGTTGTCGGGGAACGGCAGCTTTTCGGCGTCGGCAATGGCGACCGGCAGGATCATGCCCTCGTCGAGCAGGCGGTCGCGGCCAACGGTCAGCATGGAGCTGTTGATGTCGGTCAGCCACACTTCACCGGTCTTGCCGACGCGTTTTTTCCAGCCGCGGGCGAGGTCGCCGGTGCCGCCGGCAATGTCGAGCACCTTCATGCCCGGACGTACGCCGGCAGTCGACAGGGTGAAGTGCTTCCAGATCCGGTGCAGGCCACCCGACATCAGGTCGTTCATCACGTCGTATTTTTTGGCCACCGAGTGGAATACTTCGGCCACACGGCCGGCTTTATCGTCTTCGTTGACGGTCTTGAACCCGAAGTGGGTGGTCTTGTCCATGCTTA
>JAGPIM010000093.1 GCA_018055005.1 Laribacter sp. | reverse complement strand
GTGCTGCCGGCATCATCGAAGTCCTGTAAAAGGGCAGGGCAGCCTGCCCTGCCAGCCAGCAACAGGCCCGGATACCGGGCCTGTTTTCATTGGCGGATCATGCCTCCCGGTCCGGGTTTGTCTGCCGGGCAATCCAGTAATCACCTTCATGTGTGCCGGTCTGGGCTGTATTGCCCTGATGCCGGTAATGCCATACCGCCTGAATGGCCTGTCTGTCCGTCACGGTCAGGCGCGTCTGCATCCGGAAAAATTCTGCCTCGCCATCAGTCATGAAGAATTCGCGGAAATACCCGCTTCCTTGTACATGCTCGAAAAGTCTCCAGTGCATCCCGCCATTGCGCAGCCGGACATTGCGCAAGGCATGCATTTGCCTGAGGAACGACAGACGCTCCGCACTGGTGACGAAATAGTCGTGGCTGACCATGACGGGTCTGCTTTCCATGGGGCCGTGGTCCGGTCCGGGCAAGCCAGGTGCGCCGGGATCCGGAGCCAGATCGACCTCATCGTTCAGGCTCAGGCTGAAGGGACGTAAAAACCAGCCTTGCAAGGCCATGCCCACACCGGCCAGGAGCAAAGCCATCTCCACTGAATGCCGGCCGATGCTGCCCCATATGACACTGCCGGAGGCTAGTCCGGCTCCCATGGTCACCAGATACAGTGCCAGAACCCGTGAATGGACCCAGCCAGGAGAAACGGTCTGGGCTGCTACCTGCAATATGGCATTGACCCAGATCCAGCCCATGCCGGTCAGGATCATGACCGGCATCAGCCAGCCCATGGCAGGTACGATGGCCAAAGCCAGCAGGCTGACTGCATAAAGCTGGCAGGCAAGCTGCATCAGCTGGTCACGGGACAGCCTGGCCCGGATGAATGGCAGCGATACGGCTGCAATCAGGGCGCCCATACCGACCAGTCCCAGCATGCCGCCATAGTCACTGGCACTGCCGTGCAGGCGGTGCTTGACCACGACCGGCAACAAGGCATAACTGGCGCCGGCAAACAGGAAATAGCCGAACGTGCGAAGCAGGATGTTCCACAGAGCCGGCTCGCCGCGGGCATAGCGCATGCCGGCGCGGATGGCTCCTGGCAAGCGTTCGGAAAGTGTGTCGCGTGGATTGGGTGTTTCCCGGTAACGCCAGATGACGGCCATGACGATGATGAAAGTCAGGGCATTCAGGAAAAAAGCAGGCGCAGGTCCTGAGTGGGCAACCAGCACGCCACCGATGGCCGGACCGATTGCCCGGGCCAGGTTGATGCCAAGGCTGGTCAGTGCGACAGCCCAGGGGAGTTCGTCCCGTGGGACCAGATCAGGAATGAGTGCAGCCCAGGCCGGCAGTGCCACAGCGGTGGCCGCGCCCATGGCCAGGGTCAGCAGCAGCAATCCTGCTGCATTGATCAGTCCGGACCAGGCCAGCATGCCCATGATGACGGCCAGGATGGTCAGAATGGCCTGACAGACCAGCAAAATGCGCCGGCGGCTGAAGAGGTCGGCCAAGGCACCGGCCGGGATACCGATAAACAGCAGCGGCACCGATACCGCTGCCTGCATCAGCGAAATCAGCAAAACATCGCGGGTGAGATCCGTCATCAGCCAGACTGCCGCGACATCCTGCAACCAGGTGCCGATATTCGAAACCAGGGCAGCAATGGCCAGCATGGCAAACAAGGGCTGTTTCAATGGCTTGAATGCGGTCAGCAAATCGATGTGTCCACCAGGGATCATCGGATTGCCAGCAGGACTGGCTTGCTTGTCGGAAGGCGGCATGTCCACGTCTGATCGGTCCTTGCAAACCGTGAGTCAGCTATGAGCATAGGCAGCCTTGCCGGGATTGTGACGACCGGCAGGGATATGTCCTGTCCAGTCTTGGACGATTGCAAACGCGTTTCTTGAGTAAATCCGGTCGCCTCGCTGCTGCTGCTGCTTCTGCCATGCCTTCATGACCTGAACCGGCAACCGGTAGTGTGGCACTAAGTACGATAGATGCTGGTTGTGGTGCCATAAATTTCGTCTGTTCTTGCTCAATCTGTGCCCAAGCATTCCATGCATGAAAAAACAGCCGGCATGCCGGCTGTTGGTTTGCTGCCGCCACCGGAGTGGATCAGCTCTTCTTGAAGCCGTCGTGGCAGGACTTGCACGACTGGCCAGCGGCACCAAAGGCCGGCTTGACGTCGGCAACGGTCTTGGCAGCGGCAGCAGCCTTGGCCAGCTCGGCAGCACGGCCTTCAAACGTGTCGATCTCTTTCTTGAATTCTGCCGGCTTGGTCCAGACGGCCGGCTGGGCCTCGCTCTTGCCCTTGTCGCTACCAGCCGGGAAATGCTGCCACGGCTGCTTCGACAGTTGTTCCATCTTCGCAGCCAGCTTGGCAAAGGCAGCCTGGTCGTAGGCAGTCTTGCCCTTGACCATATCACCCATGGCGCCGAAGGTTTTCTTGTATTCCTTGAAAATGGCTTGGCGTTCCTGCACCGGGTCTGCCGCAGCGAATGCCTGGGCCGAGAAAGCACAGCTGGCGGCCAGAGCGGCTGCAACCATAAGGCGATGTTTCATCGTGAATACTCCATGTGGGTGGAAAAACCAGCAAACGAAAAGGGTAATTCTATTAACCTAGAATTAAAAATGACTTATCCATAACCCTTCGGCTTGCACGGGTCAAAAGGGCATGCCCTTGCCATCGTTGAGGTTGAGGAAACCCCGGACGACCCGGTAGATGAACCAGACGAATGCCACGCCGCCGATCAGGAAGCCCAGACCGAAAATCCACCACGTCAGCGCCGACAGCAGCCCCCAGACACAGGACCACCAGAAAGTACGGATCTGCCAGCGGAAATGGCTTTCGTACAGCGTGCCCCTGACGTCATCGAGCTTGACGTAGTTGACAATCACGCCAACCAGCAGCGTGATCACGGTCAGCAGGGAAAGCGCCTGCAGGCCATAGACCACCAGCGTCAGGGTTTTGAGTTGCGGAGCAGCGGGCCGGACAGCGGGTTCGTACATGATGGGAAGACCGTCAACATGAAATGTAATAAGGACTTACTCTAACCGGGCGATGGCGACGCGTGCAAACCGGCTTGGCGGCTCGGGGTGTTATGCCATAACATAACGAAATTCCGACCCGTACGATGGATACTCCATGAATCACGCTGCCGACTTTCTCGAGGCTGCCGACCGGCATTGCCAGGCCCGGGGCGTGCGCCTGACCGATACCCGGCGCCGGGTGCTGGAGCTGGCACTGGCGAAGAGCAGTGTCGTCAAGGCCTATGACGTACTGGCAGCCCTGCAAAAAGAACGCGGACAGGTTGCGCCACCAACAGTCTACCGGGCACTGGATTTCCTGCTGGCCCAGGGCCTGCTGCACCGGGTGGATGCCCTGAACGGGTTTATCGTCTGCCAGCATCTTGATTGCCCGCATGAAAGCCTGACCCTGGTCTGTGAAGCCTGCGGCCGGGTGACCGAATTCGACGGCAGCGACATACTGGCCGCCTTGCGGGCCGCAGCTGCGGCCTCCGGATTTCAGGCCCGGCGCGCCGACGTGGTGCTGTCCGGGACATGCCAGGAGTGCCAGGCATGACGACCCGCACGCCCGTCAATCTGGTGACCGGCTTTCTGGGGGCCGGCAAGACCAGCACCATTCTCTCTTTGCTGGCCGGCAAGCTCGCCGGCGAAACCTGGGCCGTCATCGTCAACGAATTCGGCGAGATCGGCATCGACGGCGCCGTACTGGGTGACCGTGACGGACTCGCCATGCGCGAAATCGCCGGAGGGTGTCTGTGTTGCGTCACCGGCCCTCAGCTCACCGTTACCGTGGCGCGCCTGATCCGCGAAGTGCGGCCGGCCCGCCTGCTGATCGAAGCCAGCGGACTGGCTCACGCCTCCAACCTGGTAGACGACTTGCGCCGCGATCCCCTGGGGCAGGCGCTGGACGTACAGGCCGTGCTGGCCGTGGTCGATCCACGCCAGTTTGTCGACCCCCAGTACCGCCAGCAGCCGGTCTACCACGACCAGATCGCCATTGCCGACGTGCTGGTGGTGACCAAGGGCAGCCTTGCCGGTCCGGCCGGCATGGCTGAATTCCACCGCCAGGCTGCTGCCCTGTTTCCACCCAAGACCGCCATTGTCGAGGCCGGCAGCGCCGGGCTGCCCCCGGCCTTGCTGGACCTGCCGGCCCGGCCCGCCAGCCGCTTCCGCCTGCCCCGGCAGACGCCGCAGACCGGACTGGTCACCAGCGGCTTTGTCTGGCCGCCCGAAGCCGTGTTCGACCCGGACCGGGTCACTGCCCTGTTCGACCGGCTCAAGGAGCAGGTGCCGGGACTGGTGCGGGCCAAGGCGGTATTCAACCTCGGACAGCAATACGTCTGGCTGAACTGGACTGATGGCTACTGGGGCGCCCAGCCGGTCAGCTGGCGGCGCGACAGCCGTTTTGAACTGATTGCGCCGGCCGAAGCGCCGGAATCGCTGGCTGCCGGACTGGATGCCTGTCTGGTTTCTCCTTCTTCCTGAATCGTGTGTGGCATGAACCTCAAATCCCTTCTGCCGGTCAGCCTGCTGGCTGCCTCGGCGTGGCAGCGGCTGTTGCTGGCCCTGGTGGCCGCAGTATTCTTGTGGGCCGGTGTGGCGTGGGCCCTGACCGGAGCCGGCGCATGACGTCCGTCAGCCTGCATAACGTCACGGTGTCCTACCGCCGTCGTCCGGCCATCCACCATGTATCGGCCGAATTTCCGGCGGGCCAGGCCTCGGCCATCTTCGGTCCCAACGGCGCCGGCAAATCCACCATCCTGAAAACCCTGATGGGATTCCTGCAACCGGAAACCGGCGAAGTGGAGCTGGCCGGCTGCCGGCTGACCGACATTGCCTACATGCCGCAGGCTGCCCAGATCGACCGCAGCCTGCCGGTAACGGTGCTGGATACGGTCCTGACCGGCTGCTGGCGCGAAACCGGCGTGCTGGGCGGAGTCACCCGCGCCGGGCTGGCGCGCGCCCGGCAGGCACTGGCCGACGTCGGCCTGTTCGGCTTCGAAGCCCGCGCCATCAGCGAGCTGTCGGGCGGGCAGTTCCAGCGGGTGCTATTTGCCCGCATCCTGATGCAGGATGCCCGGCTGATCCTGCTCGACGAGCCGTTTGCCTCGGTCGATGCCAAAACCACTTTCGACCTGCTGGCATTTGTCCGGCGCTGGGAGCAGGAAGGCCGCACGGTGATCGCGGTGCTGCACGATTACGAGCAGGTCCGCGCCTGGTTCGGACGCACCCTGCTGCTGGCGCGCGAGGTGATTGCCTGCGGTGCAACCGAGGACGTGCTGACCGAGAGCAACCTTGCCCGCGCCAACCGGATTGCCACGCACTGGCAGGCGCATCCGCCGGTGTGCGATGTGCCGGCAGGGGAGGCGCAGGCATGAGTTTTCACGAACTGGTGTTGTCGCCGTTTGCCGAATTCGCCTTCATGCGCCGGGCGCTGGTGGCGTGTCTGGCGCTGGCGCTGGGCTGCGGGCCGATCGGCCTGTTTCTGGTGATGCGCCGCATGAGCCTGATGGGCGATGCCATGAGCCATGCGGTGCTGCCGGGTGCGGCGGTGGGATTCATCCTGGCCGGACTGAGCCTGCCGGCGATGTCGGTGGGCGGCTTTGCTGCCGGCGTGCTGGTGGTGCTGGCTGCCGGCCTGGTGTCGCGCTACACCGCCATCCGCGAGGATGCCAGCCTGGCGGCGTTTTACCTGATGTCGCTGGCGCTGGGCGTGCTGCTGGTTTCACACTTTGGCAGTAACGTTGACCTGATCCACATCCTGTTCGGCAGCGTGCTGGCGATTGACGATGCGGCGCTGCTGCTGGTGGCAGGCATTTCTACCCTGTCGATGGTGGTGCTGGCGCTGATTTACCGGCCCTTGCTGCTCGACAGTTTCGACCCGGTGTTCCTGCAGTCGGTCGGCGTGCGCAGCAACGGCTATTACCTGGTGTTCATGGTGCTGGTGGTGCTCAATCTGGTGGGCGGCTTTCAGGCCATGGGCACGCTGATGGCGGTGGGGCTGATGATGATTCCGGCCATTACCGCCCGGCTGTGGGCCAATTCGATCGGGCGCATGATGGGCGTGTCGGTGCTGGTGGCAATGCTGTCGGGCGGAGTGGGGCTCTTGCTGTCGTACCACCTTGATCTGCCAAGCGGGCCGGCCATTGTCCTGGCGGCTGGCGGACTGTATCTGTTGTCGCTGTTGCTGGCGCCGTTTGGTGGCTGGCTGCCGCGGGTGTTCCGCAGCCGGCATCTGGCTGGTTGAAGAAAGGGAGTGTTGCATGAAGTCGAAAATCATCTGGAGCGCATTGCTGGTGTGGCCGGCACTGGCCTGGGCGGCACCGTTGCCCGTGGTCGCCAGTTTCAGCATTCTGGGCGATGTGGTGAAAGAGGTGGGGGGGGACCGGGTCGCGGTTACCACGCTGGTCGGTCCGGACCAGGATGCACACGTGTTCCAGCCACGCCCGCAAGACGTGAAGGCGCTGGCCGGCGCCAGGCTGTTCGTGGTGAACGGTCTGGGGTTTGAAGGCTGGATGCCGCGCATGAGCAAGGCGGCCGGCTACAAGGGAGCCACGCTGGTGGCCAGTAACGGTATCAAGCCGCTGGAGCAGGACGACGACGGGCACGGTCATGACGACCACGCACATGGCAAGGCCGATCCGCATGTGTGGCACAACCCGCAGAACGTCGGGGTCTGGGTCGACAACATCGCGGCCGAACTGGGCCGGCTGGATCCGGCCGGACAGACTGCCTACCGGCAGCGGGCTGCTGCTTACCGGCAGAAGCTGGATGAGCTGGACCGGCAGGCCGGTGCCCGATTTGCCGCCATGACGCCGGAGCAGCGAAAGGTGGTCACCGGGCACGATGCCTTTGCCTATCTGGGGCAACGTTACCGCATCCGCTTCCTGGCACCGCAGGGGGTCAGCACCGAAGCCCAGGCCTCGGCAAGGCAAGTGGCCATGCTGATCCGGCAGATCCGCCAGGAAAAGGTGCAGGCAGTGTTTGTCGAAAACATTTCAGACCGCCGGCTGATCGACCAGATTGCCCGTGAGAGCGGCGCCCGGGTCGGGGGCAAACTCTATTCCGATGCGCTGACCCGCAACGGGCCGGCCAGCAGCTATCTGGGCATGATGCGTTACAACCTGGGTGAGCTGGCCAGCGTCATGGCGCCGGTGGCGGCCCATCCGTAAAGCACTGGCCAAAGCCCGTGCAATGGGTCGGGCAGACGATGTGGCCCGGCCAGCAGCCGGGCAAAACTGGCCGTGTGTTCCGGAGACCGGAAAGCCCGGAGCTGCACCACGGTGGCTTTCCGGCAGGAGTGATGCGGCAGGTCGCTCATCCTGTCGTCGATGGCGGACCCCGGCGGGGAGCTGGCAGGTTTGGGCTCTCCGGGTCAGGTAATTGCCGGTGATGTCCGGCGCTCGTTCATCCCGCATGGGTACTGTGTTGTCGCTGGAATCACCAGGTGGTGCGGACAGGCTGCGCGGTGCGCCAGCTGCCCTCGCCGAGGTGCCGCGTGATCAGGGTGCCCAGGCCTCGCCGGACATCATCGGTCATCAGGGCCGGTCAGACCGTGCGGAGTGAAAACTCCATCGTGGGCGGACCATGGCGATACGTTAGAATCGGACGCTTCGTCGCTGGTTTGCCTGTCGTCATGGCCTCATCTGATTCGTCGTCCCGTTCCGGCATCGCGGCCGCGTTTGGCTGCTATCTGTGCTGGGGGCTTTTTCCGCTGTACTGGATTCCCTTGCAGCAAGTACCGGCCATGCAGATCCTCGGGCACCGCATGGTCTGGTCGGCCCTGCTGATCGTGGGCATCCTCGCCTGGCGGCGTCACTGGCAGTGGCTGTTGCCGGTGTGGCGTCAGCCGCGCCAGCTTGGCGTGTTTGCCCTGTCGGCCAGCCTGCTCGCCTGCAACTGGCTGACCTTTATCTGGGCGGTGAACAACGGACACGTCATTGAGGCCAGCCTTGGTTATTTCATCAATCCTCTGGTCAACATCCTGCTGGGCCGGATGGTGCTGGGCGAGCGGCTCAACCGCATCCAGCTGGCGGCAATCTCCGTATCGGCGGCCGGGGTGGCATGGCTGACCTGGCAGGTCGGATCGCTGCCGTGGATTGCGCTGGTACTGGCCGGGACATTCGGGGTGTACGGCCTGATGCGCAAGATGGCACCGATGGCCTCGCTTGAAGGGCTGGCGCTGGAAACCTTCCTGCTGTTCCCGGTAGCACTGGGCGGTTTGCTGTGGGTGGAGTGGCAAGGGCAGGGCGTATTCGGCCATGCGCCGCTGGCCATCGACTGGCTGCTGGTCGGCACGGGTGCGGTGACGACGATTCCGCTGCTGCTGTTTGCAGCCGCCGCCCGCCGGCTGACCCTGACCACGCTGGGCTTTTTCCAGTATCTCGCACCCAGCATCCAGTTTTTCATCGGGCTGACCGTGTTCCGCGAACCCTTTGACGCCCAGCGCCTGGTCGGGTTCGGACTGATCTGGTGTGCTTTGCTGATCTATTCCCTGCCGGCGCTGGCGCGGCTGGTTCGCCGGCCGCAACGGGTGGCGGCCTGAAAAAATGCCCGGCATCCAGTGTGGATGCCGGGCGGAGCCTGCTGTCCGGTAGTCAGGCCAGTCTGGTGTCTGCCGGTGTCTGGCGGACACGTACCAGATAGTTGTAGAGATAGTGCAGGCTGACATAGGCAATGACCACGGCGGCCACCACCAGCTCGAATGTTGCCAGTGCATGCACCTGTTCCGCGTAGCGGGCGGCAAATCCCCAGGTTCCGATCAGGGCGGACAGTTTGTAGAGCGCAGTGGCACCGATCACCATGGGGAAGGTAAAGGCCGAATAACCGGGTGAAAACGGCAGGCGCAGCAGACGCAGGAAAAACAGGTAAATGATGGCAGTCATCAGGACGGCAATGCCGGCCAGCAGGCCAACCATCAGCGGCGAAGGCGTGGCAAACACTGTCAGGTAGCCGGCCAGCGACAGGCTGGCAGGTGCAGCCAGAATGGCAATGGTCGGCTTGGCTGCATCCGGTACTTCAGCCGAAAACACCAGGCGGTACAGCATGACCGGCAGCATGACGAGATAGCAGATGATGCCGAACCAGCAGATCAGCTGTGCCAGCCACAGCCACGGCCCGCCAGGAAAGGTGACGGCAGCCACGATGATCCCGACTGGCGGTACGAACCAGCTGGGCACCATGTGGTGCAAGCGGAAGGCCCGGAAGCGGTGCCAGGCAAATGTAGCCAGAAACACGAGATGCAGGCCGATGGCAAAAAGCCAGACTGCCTCGGCGACCGGCAGGCTGAACATCGATATTGCCTTGGCCACCACCATCAGTGCCATGGCAATGGTCGGCATGACGCTGCCGGCAACCGGATTCTGCAAGTCCACCCATAATAGCCGGGGGTGATGCATGAACTTGGCCAGCAGTAACAGCAGCAGGACAGCTGCCACTCCGGCTCCGGCAAGCTGGAACAGTCCGTGAGCCGGCATCAGGCTTTCCCAGGCCCATCCCAGACTGGCAATGCCGAGCGCCAGACCTCCCATCGGGGTCGGCACCTTGGCCAGCCGCTCGCGCAGGGTAGGTTGTGCAGTCATGTCGTTTCTCCTGTCAGTGAGGCCTGTGCGGAAGACTGGACCGCAAGCCGTCAATGACAGAACTGTACCCCTGGATAAACATCAAAAATATCTGAATATTTTTTAAACGACATAAAGAAAAACCATATGAACCGGCTGACCCTGCGGCAACTGAATGTCTTCATGGTGGTGGCCCGGCACTGCAACCTCGGTCAGGCCGCCGAAGAACTGGCGCTGACACGGGCCGCAGTCAGCCAGTCGCTGCAAGAACTGGAAAAACAGCTGGGTGTCCAGCTGTTTGACCGTCAGCATCCCCGTCTGCGCCTGAATGCCAATGGTGCCTCACTGCTGCCGATGGCAGACGAGCTGCTGCTGCGGGCACGGGAAATCGAGTCGCTGTTCCATTCTCCCGAAAAGCTGCCGGTTACCTTGAGGCTCGGTGCCAGCAGTACTATCGGCAGCTACCTGCTACCCAAAGTGGTGGCCCGGCTGCGCGAAACGTATCCGGACCTGCGGCTGGCTGCCAGCGTGCTCAACAGTGCGCAACTGGTGGCCGGCTTGCAGCAATTGACGCTGGATGTCGTGTTGATCGAAGGTGACTGCTTTGATCCGGCGCTGGACGTGCGGCCGTGGCGGCGTGACGAACTGTGGCTGATTGCACCGCCCGGACATCCGCTGGCCCGGCAGGATGCCTTGCCGATGGCGGCTCTTGAAGGACTGGCCTGGGTGATCCGCGAAACCGGCTCCAGCAGCCGCTTGCAGTTCGAGCAACTGGTGGCGTCCCGGCTGGCGCGATGGCGGGTCGGGTTTGAACTCAATACGGCCGAGGGCGTGGTACAGGCCGTGGCGGCAGGACTGGGCCTCGCGCTGGTGTCGGCCGATGCGGCAGCGGCATTGCTGGCCTCTGGACAGGTATGCCGCCTGCGGCTCGGGCAGCCTTTGACGCGCACACTCAACCTGGTGACCCTGCGCAGCCGCTACCTGCCGCCGCAACTGTCGAGGATGCTGGACGACCTGGTGTGTCTGGGTGACTTGCCGAATGACAGTCTTGCAGAGGGGAGGCAGGGTCATTGAAATTTTCCCGCCTTGCCAGACACGGCTTTTTTCATTTTTGTGTGCTTGCCCCTAGGGCGTGTTCACAGTAGCCAGATGTAGGCACAAGCCAAGCAGAGAAACGCGCCAAAACGACGGTCAAGTTTGTCGTAACGCGTGGCTAGACGACGGAACTGTTT
>JAGPIM010000007.1 GCA_018055005.1 Laribacter sp. | reverse complement strand
CGTCAAATTCGCCGAAGGTGCGGCTGGCTTCCATCCGGGACCGGTCGAACAGGCCCGGATGGCGTGCAAGGGTGGCGCGGCCGGAGGCCTTGAGTGTCTTGAGGAACATGTTGGTGTAGATCAGCCTCGACAGCCCGCGGTCGAGGCTCTCGCTGGCCGCGACGAGGTCAACCGGCACGCTGATGCCGACGGCGGCCTTGACCACGGCACGGCCGTTGGCTTCGCCAAGATGCTTGAGCAGCATGTTGCCCCCGAGGCTGACGCCGGCGGCAAAGAGGGACCGGTAACGTCCGGCCAGCGTGTCGAGGATCCAGGCCACCTCGGCCGAGTCGCCGGCGTGGTAGGCACGCGGCAACGGGTTTTCGATGCCGCCACAGCCGCGAAAGTGCGGCACGACGCCATTCCAGCCGCGCTGCCGGACGGCCTGCATCAGGGCGATGGCGTAATGGCTGTGGCTGGAACCTTCCAGCCCGTGAAACAGCACCACCAGCGGTGCATCCGGTTGCGGTGCATCGACAAAATCCAGCGCGATGATGCCGCCGTCCGGTGTCGGCCAGCATTCCCGCCGGTAGGCCGGTGCGTTCCGGCGAAACAGGAGCGCCGGCCAGATGGTCTGGCTGTGTCCCTCGGGCAGCCAGCGCGGAGAACGGTAGGCGGCAGGCATGGCAGGATCAAGCAGCCGGACGCTGTGCGCTTTTCGGCCGGAAAGCCTGCACGACGTCGTCGCGGGTTTCGAGGTAAGGCCCGCCGATCAGATCGATGCAGTAGGGTATGGCGGCAAAAATGCCGGGGACGGCCGGGCGGTCGGCCGAAGCCTTGAGTCCGGTCAGTGTTTCGGCAATCGCCTTGGGCTGGCCTGGCAGGTTGAGGATCAGGCAGCGGCCGCGGATGACGCCGACCTGGCGCGACAGGATGGCCGTCGGCACGAATGCAAGGCTGATCTGGCGCATCTGCTCGCCAAAGCCCGGCATCAGCCGGTCGGCTATCGCGAGGGTGGCATCGGGCGTGACATCGCGCGGTGCCGGGCCGGTGCCACCGGTGGTCAGCACCAGGTCACAGCCCGCGTCGTCGACCAGCCCGGTCAGCGTGGTCTCGATCAGTGGCTGTTCGTCGGGAATCAGCCGCTCAACGAATTCGACCGGGTTGAGCAGGGCAGAGGACAGCCATTCGCGCAGGGCCGGCAGGCCGCGGTCTTCGTATGTGCCCTGGCTGGCACGATCGCTGACCGACACGATGCCGATCCGGACCGGATCATGCTTGCTGGTCATCTTCCGGCTCCTGCTTGTAGTTGACCAGCGGCGGTTCGGGGTACAGGGATTTCAGGAACTGGAACAGCTCGCGATAGGCCTTGAGCGGTTTTTGCTCGGCCTGTTCCTTGCGGGCGTTGCGGATCAGGGTCCGCAGTTGCTGGACATCGCAGCCCGGATTGGCAGCAACCAGCACCGGCAACACGCTGTCGTCGCTCAACAGCCGGTCACGCTGGCGCTCGAGGCTGTGCAGCCAGGCGCTGTGCCGGTCGTTTTCACCGCGCAGGGAGGCAAGCTGGGCCTGGATCGGCTCCGGATCGACACTGCGCATGATCCTGCCGATGTATTGCCGCTGGCGGCGGATGGCACCGTGGGCGGTCAGTCGCTTGCATTCAAGCACGGCTGCACGCAGATCGTCGGGCAGGGTGAGTTTTTTCAGAGTGTCTTTGGACAGTTCGGTCAGCTCTTGACCCATGTCCTGCAAGGCGTCCATGTCGCGCTTGCGCTGCGATTTGGAGGGCAGGTCGTCAAAATCGTCTGGGGTCGTCTGGGTATTCATCTGGGCGCGGGCTCCGTGGCGCTAAAACGGCAACGCCGGCAAGGCCGGCGGGTAATGAAGCGGATTCTAGCAGAGCGGGCCGCTTTACGGGCTGACCCGGCATTCCAGTCCCAGCTCGTCGCGCACTCGGGCGGCCAGCGTCTTGAGCCACAGGGGCTCGGCCGGACTGAGGCGGCCGGCCTCCGGCTGCTGAGACGGTCGGGCGACGGTGTACAGCAGCACGCCTTTCAGCAGCGGAGAGAGAGGCTGGACGAGTTCCAGCCAGGCGGCGATTTCGTGTTCGGGCGGGTAGGCGTCATCAAGCCGGAAAAAGCAGCTTTGCAACCAGGTCGGACACAGCGTGGCCGCCCGTGCCAGGTCGCGCTGGACGAGGGCGGGGGGGCGCCGGCTGTCGTTGACTGCGCGCATGCCGGCAGCACTGCCACGATCCAGCTTGAACCAGACTTCGCCACCCAGCAGGGCCAGTTTTTCCAGCGCCAGCCGGGTGGAACTGCGGCCAAGCTGGCTGCCGTTGGTGATCAGCACGGTCTTGACGCTGGCACCCAGGCTGAATTGCTGGCGCGCGCGGCCGATCAGGTCGATGACCTCGGGCAGGTGTGGGCTGAGGGTGGGTTCGCCGTCACCGGACAGCGAGATGTCCTTGAGAATGCGTTGCTCAGGGTCGGCGATGCGGTCGGTCAGGAAGTTGCCGCGCAGGATCTGGGCGAGCAGCTGGACGAGCTCGGCCTCCAGTGTCAGCAGGGGGATGTCGGGCGGCTGGGTCCTTACCAGACCGGGCACCTGGCAGTAAATGCAGCGCCAGTTGCAGGCCTGGTTGGGGTTGAGGTTGATCCCGACCGAGACACCGCCTGCCCGGCGCGACAGCACGGGATAGACGTATTGAAAGCCGGCAGAATTGCGGCTGTGGTCGTGGGGAGTAAGGGGCGTCGAAGTCATCACGTGCGCAAGAATAACGGCAAACCGCCGCATTGGCGGCGGTTTTGTGACCGGCACGAACCTGATGGCCGGCCGGTGTGGTGAAGGATCAGCGGGATTCTTCGTCCCGGTAGCGCAGGAGCATGACCGGTACGTCGGATTTGCGCAGCACGCCTTCGGCTACGCTGCCCATGATCAGGTTCATGAATTCACCCCAGCCGTGCGTACCCATGACGATCAGGTCGGCATCCCATTTGTCGGCGTCTTCCACCAGTACTTCGGCGATCTTGTCGCCCCAGCTTTC
Source organism: Laribacter sp. (assembly GCA_018055005.1). Classification (GTDB taxonomy): domain Bacteria; phylum Pseudomonadota; class Gammaproteobacteria; order Burkholderiales; family Aquaspirillaceae; genus Laribacter. Next base: position 32,035 of record JAGPIM010000007.1, on the reverse strand, counting down.
CAGGAGGGCGGTTTCGCATGTGACACCCTGTTCGCCCAGCCACTCGATGGCGCCCTTGAGGACGTTTTCGCCGGCTTCCTTGATGTTTTTCTGCAACTCGGTTGCGTCGAGAAACTCGGCTCCACCCCAGCCATACTGAGCCAGATCAATGACGTGCACCACTTTCAGGACGGCATCGCTGCCTTTGAGGAAGCGTACCGCTTCGTCAAGGGCACGCTTGGAGGTGCTGCTGTCATCGATCGGGACATAGAGGCGTTTGTACATGATGGCCTTCTCCTCGTGTATCTGTGGGTTCGAGCCCAGTGTAACCACACGTAACACTGGGTCAGGTTGATTTAGCGCAGATGAATGAATACACTGCGCCGCAATTCGACCCGGCTGGTTTGCCTATGCCTCGCCTGACTATAGAACTTCCCGGTCACTGGGATTTCACGACACGCGTGACCGTTGCCATCGGCGACATCAACTATGGTGGTCACCTGGGAAACGATGCCGTGCTCCGGCTGGTACAGGAAGCGCGCATACGTTTTCTGGCAACCCTCAATGCCAGTGAACTGGACGTCGAAGGGCGGGGCATCATCATGGCCGATGCAGCCATAATGTACCGAGCCGAAGCCTTTCATGGCAACGAACTTGACATCCATGTTGCCGTGGCCGACCTCAACCGGTCAGGCTGCGATTTTCTCTATCAATTGGTCCGCGTATCGGACGGACGGGAAATAGCCCGCGTCAAGACCGGCATCGTCTTTTTCGATTACGCGGCCCGCAAGGTGGCACGCGTGCCCGAAGGGTTTGCCCACCGCTTTGCCTCTGCCGGAATCCAAACCGATGAAAACCTATCTGCCCAATAGCCCGGAGGCCGCAGCCAGCATCCTGTCGATGTTCCTGCTCGGCAACGGAGATGCCTACGATGACGAACTGGACGCATTCGACCGTTTGCGGGTGTATCCCCTGCTCGGACTGACACGCAAGGCATTTATCGAGGTCTTCAAGACCTATTGCGACAATATCAGTGACGAAGCCGATGAAAGCGGCCATATCCGCCTGCTTGACCGCGAGCGGGCCGAGCGGCTGTTTGCAAACGTGACCGACCGCAAAAAACGCATCGTGATCAGTGCCCTGGCACTGGACCTGTGCAAGGCTGACCAGCAGATCCAGGAGGGTGAAATGGCCCTGCTCAAGCACATGCTGGCCTGCTGGGGGCTGACGCTGGCCGACATCGAGTCCGAGTTCGTCCGTCCCTGATCGTCCTTCCCCGGTTTTTCCGACCCGCCGGCTTGCTGTCCGCGGGTCTTTTTGCGAGCTGTCGTCATGTCCCAACCCCGTTTTACCGGTACCCGTGATTACATTGCCGACGAAGACCTGCTGACCGCAGTCAACGCCGCCATTACGCTGGAGCGTCCTCTGCTGATCAAGGGGGAGCCGGGAACCGGCAAGACCCGTCTGGCCGAGGAAGTCGCGCAGTCCCTTGGCCGCGAGCTGATTGTCTGGCCGGTGAAATCCACGACCAAGGCCCAGCACGGCCTGTATGAATACGATGCGGTATCCCGTCTGCGCGATGCCCAGCTCGGCGAGGCAAGAGCCAGCGACATCGGGGCCTACATCGTGCGCGGACGCCTGTGGGAGGCATTCGAGGCCGCCACGGCTCCCGTGCTGCTGATCGACGAAATCGACAAGGCCGACATCGAATTTCCCAACGACCTGCTGCGTGAACTCGACCAGATGGAGTTTTTCGTGCACGAGACCAAAACACTGGTCAAGGCACGCCAGCGGCCGATCATCATTATCACGTCCAACAACGAAAAAGAACTACCGGACGCCTTTTTGCGTCGCTGCTTTTTTCACTACATCCGTTTCCCCGACCGGGCAACGCTGGCGCAGATCGTCAACGCGCACTATCCGGACCTGCGTGAAACCCTGCTGGCCGAAGCACTGGAAGTATTTCTCGGTCTGCGCGAAGCGCCCGGCCTGCGCAAGAAACCGTCCACATCCGAGCTTCTGGACTGGATGCGCCTGCTGGATGCGGCCGGCATCGCGCCTGAAACCCTGTCGGTCGGTGCCCGCCAGGGAGAACTGCCGCCGTTTGCCGGTGCCCTGCTGAAAAACGAGCAGGACCTCGGCCTCGTGGCCCGGGTGCTGTCCATGGTACGGCGCTGAACGCCAGAACCTTTTCTGCTGCCGGTTGTCCATTGGGCAGACAGCAACGACGTACCGTTGCTGCTTTCCGCCCATCGCACGGCAAGGGGAGGGCGGACGGGATCGCTACACTCAGCTTGTGCAACAGCCATGTTGTGCAGGCCGGAGGTAGCATGGGCATGAACGATCGGGAAGTTGACCTGTTGCTGGTAGAGCGCGCCCGTGCAGGCGATGCACGGGCATTCGATCTCCTGGTGATCAAGTACCGGCGCAAGCTGGCACGGCTGCTGGCGCGGATCGTGCGCGACCCCGGCATGGCGGAAGATGTCCTGCAGGAAACCTTCATCAAGGCATTCCGGGCCTTGCCGCAGTTTCGTGGCGACAGTGCGTTTTATACCTGGCTGTACCGCATCGGCGTCAACACCGCCAGAAACCAGCTGGGCGAAGAACGGCACCGTCCGCTCCTGATGGCCGAGCTGGAAAGCGGGGATGAAGAAAACGGCCGGAGCGTGCAGGAGTGCCCTGACGATGGCACGCCGGAAACCGAGCTGCTGTCGCGCGAAATCATCGAGGCAGTCAACCGGGCCATGGATGGTCTGCAGGATGACCTGCGTCAGGCGATTGCGCTGCGCGAACTCGAAGGCCTGTCGTACGAGGAGATCGCCCGCCGCATGAATTGCCCGATCGGAACAGTCCGCTCGCGGATATTTCGCGCGCGCGAAGCCATTGCGGCGGAATTGCGCCCCTTGCTCGATACACCGGAGAACAAGCGGTGGTAGCAACGGAATACCGGGACGAAATGCTGTTGTCTGCGTGGATGGACGAGGAGTTGCCGGTAGACGAGGCCTGCCGGCTCTGTTGCCGTGATGGTGACTTGCTCCGGCTGGCGCAGTCGTGGGACACATGGCTGGCCATCGGTCAGGCCCTGCGTCGTGGGTTTGCACCATCCAACCCACAGCCGGCAGGTGATTCGTCGCTCCTTGCGTGACGTCCGGGCGATGCTTGCCGATAATGGCGGCCTTGTTGTTGCGGGATGCATTCCCTGCGGGTTGGCCATGATCGAAACCGAAGCCCGAGTCCTGTCACTGGACGGAGAAAGCCACGCCTGGGTTGAAACCCGGCCACACGGCAGCTGTGCCTTGTGCGAAGGCGGAGGCGGCTGCAAGTCCGTTGCCATTTCCCGCCTGTTTGCCACTGGCCAGCAACGCTACCGCGTGGCCAATCCGGTCGGTGCCACCGCCGGCGACTGGGTCATCGTGGCGGTTCACGAACAGGTACTGCTGAAAAGTGCGCTGGCGATGTACCTGCTGCCGCTGCTGGCGCTGTTTGCCGGTGCCGCCCTGGGCGCGTACTGGAGCGAGCTGGCCTCGGTGCTGCTGGGAGCCACGGCTTTTGCGGTCATGCTCTTGATCTTGCGCCGCATGACCGCAAACTACACCCATCGCAGCGATTTTGAACCTGCCATCATCCGGGTAGGCAGTCCGCGCAGCGGCTGCCGCAACCGGACCTGAACCCAGACAACCTGCCGGCCGAATGCCGGCAAGCCGACGGAGAAGCCATGTCGTTCACGTTAAAACAGACCTTCATTGCCAGCTCGCTTGCCCTGAGCCTTGCCCTGTCGGCCAGCCCGTCCGCGCTGGCTGCATCGCAGCCGCCAGGGCTGCCCAATTTTGCCCAGCTGGTGGACAAAGAAGGCCGGGCGGTCGTCAACATTTCCGCCAGACAGAATGCCCGCACCACGGCAGCCAATCCCTTGCCGGACCTGGCGCCGGGTGACCCGTTCTTTGAGTTTTTCCGCCGTTTTGCCCCGCCGCAGCAGCAACGCGAAGAAGCCGTGTCGCTGGGGTCAGGTTTCATCATTTCGCCGGACGGCTACATCCTGACCAACGCCCACGTAGTGGCGCGGGGCGATGAAATCACCGTCAAGCTCAACGACAAGCGCGAGTACAAGGCCCGCCTGATCGGCGCTGACGGCCGTACCGACGTGGCCCTGCTGAAGATTGATGCGCACAACCTGCCCGCCGTGGAGCTGGGCAACCCGAATACCCTGCGCGTCGGAGAGTGGGTGCTGGCTATCGGTTCGCCGTTCGGCTTTGACAACACCGTTACTTCCGGCATCGTGTCGGCCAAGGGCCGGCAATTGCCGGACGAAAACTACGTGCCGTTCATCCAGACCGACGTGGCAGTCAATCCGGGCAATTCCGGTGGCCCGCTCTTCGACATGGACGGCAAGGTCGTCGGCATCAATTCGCAGATCTACAGCCGCTCCGGTGGTTTCATGGGCATCAGCTTTGCCATTCCGATCGACGTGGCCATGCAGGTGGCGGACCAGCTCAAGCAGAACGGCCGCGTCAGTCGCGGACGGCTGGGCGTGCAGATCCAGGACCTGACCAAGGATCTGGCCGCTTCGTTTGGGCTGAAGTCGCCCAGCGGGGCACTGGTGAACTCGGTCGAGGCCGGTGGCCCGGCTGACAAGGCGGGCATTCGTGCCGGTGACATCGTTCTGGCCGTCAATGGCCAGCCGATCAAGGAGACCAGCGATCTCCCGAGGTTGATCGGGGCCGTCAAACCCGGTCAGGCCACCCGTATCGAAATCTGGCGCAACCAGGCCAGCCGGACTGTTACCGTGGTGCCGGACGAATTGCGTGAAGCCGACGCCCGTGCGGCCCAGCGCGAAGCCCAGCCCAAACAGCCGGCCCGGGCGCAGCAGCAGATTGCCCCGGTGGGACTGGTCCTGGCGGATGCGCCGCCACCGCTCCTGCAACGGCTGGGAATCCGCTTCGGTCTGGTGGTGCAGCGCACCAGCGGGCTGGCGACCCAGGCCGGGCTGCTGCCAGGAGACGTGATTGTCGGAGTCGGTACGGACCCGGTGACGTCGTTCGGTGAGTTCAAGGCCCGCATCGACGCGACCCAGGCCGGTGCTTTCGTGCCGCTGAAAGTCATGCGCGGCAACGCTACCCTGTTCCTGCCGTTGCCGGTTGCCAAATGATGGCTCCGCAGTTCACCCTGTATTACCGGGATTATTGCAGCCTGTGCCATGCCATGCGCGATGCTCTCAGGCCTTATGTGGCTGCGGGGCAACTGGCGCTGGAGATCGTCGACGTGGATGCCGACGAGGCGCTGGTGGCCCGCTTTGACGAACTGGTGCCGGTACTGGTCGGTCCTGACGGGCACGAAGTGTGCCACTGGCACTTTGCCCCGGAGCGGCTCGCTGCGTATCTTGCTGAAATCGGGTAAACTCCGCGCGAACTCAGAACTGGAAGGGCGCTTGGGCGCCCTTCTTTATTGTTGACTGGCACATGAAAAATATTCGCAACTTCTCGATCATCGCCCACATCGACCACGGCAAATCCACGCTGGCCGACCGCTTCATCCAGTATTGCGGCGGCCTGGAAATGCGCGAAATGTCTGAACAAGTGCTCGACTCGATGGATATCGAGAAAGAGCGCGGCATCACCATCAAGGCGCAGACGGCCGCCCTCAGCTACAAGGCCCGCGACGGTCAGGTCTATCACCTCAACCTGATCGACACTCCGGGGCACGTCGACTTCAGCTACGAAGTCAGCCGTTCGCTCTCTGCCTGCGAAGGCGCGCTGCTGGTCGTGGACGCTTCGCAAGGGGTGGAAGCCCAGACCGTGGCCAACTGCTACACCGCCATCGAGCTGGGCGTGGAAGTGGTGCCGGTCCTGAACAAGATCGACCTGCCCGCCGCCGAACCCGAGCGCGTAAGCCAGGAGATTGAAGACATCATCGGCATCGAGGCCATTGATGCCGTCCGTGCTTCGGCCAAGAGCGGCATCGGCATCGAGGACATCCTCGAAACGGTGGTGCAGAAAATCCCGGCCCCCAAAGGCGATGCCGATGCGCCGCTGAAGGCGCTGATCATCGACTCGTGGTTCGACAACTACGTGGGCGTGGTCATGCTGGTCCGTCTGGTGGACGGCGCGGTCAAGCCGAAGGACAAGATCAAGTTCATGGCGACCGGTGCCGAGCACCTGGTCGAGCAGGTGGGCGTGTTCACGCCGAAATCGGTGCAGCGCAGCGAACTGAAGGCAGGCGAGGTGGGTTTCATCATCGCCGGCATCAAGGAACTGAAATCGGCCAAGGTCGGCGACACGATCACGCAGGTAGCCCGTCCGGCTGCCGAGGCGCTGCCGGGCTTCAAGGAAGTGCAGTCGCAGGTGTTTGCCGGTCTCTACCCGGTGGAAAGCCACGATTACGACAACCTGCGTGATGCGCTGGAAAAGCTCCAGCTCAACGATGCCTCGCTCAAGTTCGAGCCGGAAGTGTCGCAGGCACTGGGCTTTGGTTTCCGCTGCGGCTTCCTCGGCCTCCTGCACCTCGAAATCGTGCAGGAACGCCTTGAGCGCGAGTTCGACATGGACCTCATCACTACGGCACCGACCGTGGTGTACGAGCTGCTGCTGAAGGATGGCACGGTCATCGAAGTGGAAAACCCCTCGAAACTGCCGGACCCGTCCAAGATCGAGGAAATCCGCGAGCCGATCATCACCTCGACCATCCTGGTGCCGCAGGACTACGTTGGCGCCGTGATGACGCTGTGCAACCAGAAGCGCGGCGTGCAGGTCAACATGCAGTACATGGGCCGGCAGGTGATGCTGACCTACGACCTGCCGATGAACGAAGTGGTGATGGACTTTTTTGACAAGCTGAAATCCACCAGCCGCGGCTACGCTTCGCTCGACTACGAATTCAAGTGCTTCCAGGCCTCTGACCTCGTCAAGCTCGACGTGATGGTGAACGGCGAGAAGGTCGATGCGCTGTCACTGATCGTGCACCGCCAGAATGCCATCTATCGCGGCCGGGAACTGGTGAGCAAGATGCGCGAGCTGATCCCGCGGCAGATGTTCGACATCGCCGTGCAGGCTGCCATCGGCAACAACATCATTGCCCGCGAAACGGTGAAGGCTTTGCGCAAGAACGTGCTGGCCAAGTGCTACGGTGGTGACATCACCCGCAAGAAGAAGCTTCTGGAAAAGCAGAAAGCCGGCAAGCGCCGCATGAAACAGGTCGGCAACGTGGAAATTCCGCAGGAAGCCTTCCTCGCCATCCTGCAAGTCAGCGACAAGTAATCCCGACCGGCGCTGCGGCGCCGGAGTACGACAGGAACCAGCATGAACCTCTTGTGGATTTTCGTCTTTGTACTGGCCGCCGGTATCGTCATGATCCTGGCGGCTCCCAAACGCCAGCCGGAGGACAAGGATCCGCCGATGCTGACGCAGTGGGGATATATCGGCGTGCTGGTCGGCGGCTTTGGCATACTGGCGCAGTACATGAGTTTCAGCGCCGTGTTGCTGTCCTTTGTCGTGGTGACAGGCATCGTGGCCGGCATCGACCGCTTCTGGCTGCGCCGCCAGCGTGCGGCTGCCGGCAAGCCGGAGCCGGCGCTGGTGGAGTATTCGCGCGGCTTTTTCCCGATCATCCTTGTGGTGTTCCTGCTGCGCTCTTTCCTTGCCGAGCCGTTCCAGATTCCGTCGTCCTCGATGCGGCCGGGGCTGGTGGTGGGTGACTTCATCCTCGTCAACAAGTTTGCCTACGGCATCCGTACGCCGATCGTGAACAACGTGCTGGTGCCGGTAGGCCAGGTCGAACGCGGCGATGTGGTGGTGTTCAACTTTCCGCCCAATCCGCAGGTCAACTTCATCAAGCGCATCGTGGGTCTGCCGGGCGACACGGTCGAGTACCGCAACAAGCAGCTGATCGTCAACGGCAAGCCGGTTCAGGACAAGCAGACCGGTACTTACGACTATGTCGAAAACCAGATCGGCTACCTGAAGAGCGACCTCTACCGCGAAAACAACGGCAGCAAGCAGTACGACGTGCTCCGGACCGAGCCGACCCCGACGCTGCACCTGTCGCAGGTGGCCCAGTTCCCCGGCCGCGAAAACTGCAGCTTCGATCCGGACGGCTTTGTGTGCAAGGTACCCGAGGGCCAGTATTTCGCCATGGGTGACAACCGCGACAACAGCCATGACAGCCGCTACTGGGGCTTCGTGCCGGACAACATGCTGGTCGGCAAGGCCTTCATGGTCTGGATGAACTTCGGTGATCTGGGTCGCATCGGTCACCGTATCCAGTAAAATGACCTTCAAGGGCGGCCGGTTCCGGCCGCTTCATGCCCCGCAAGCGGAGCGCGTTTGCGGGGGCTTGTTTTTTTAGGGGTGCAGCCAGGTTGCACCCGAGCATTGTGCCTGAGCCGATTCAGGCGCCGGAGTCTCGTCCGTGAGAACGCCACAACCCATTGACCGGCTGATGCAGCACATCGGCCACCTTTTCACCAGTCCGGCCCTGCTTAAAGAGGCGCTGACCCACCGCAGTTACGGCCAGCCCAACAACGAGCGTTTCGAGTTTGTCGGCGACGGCATCCTCAACTACACCATTGCGCGCATGCTGTTTGATGCTTTTCCGGAGCTTTCCGAAGGCCAGCTGTCACGCCTGCGTGCCAATCTCGTCAACCAGGCCACCCTTGCCGAAATCGCCCGTGAGCTGACGCTGGGCGACTGCCTGTTTCTCGGTGACGGAGAGCGCAAGAGCGGCGGACATGACCGTCCGTCCATCCTGGCGGATGCCATGGAGGCGATCTTCGCTGCCGTCTGTCTGGATGCCGATTTTGCAGTTGCCGAAAACGTGGTACGCCGGCTGTACGCCGCCCGGGTGGCCGGCATTGACCTCAACCGCCAGGCCAAGGATGCCAAGACCCGGTTGCAGGAAATGCTCCAGGCCCGGCGCCTGCCGCTGCCGGCGTACCGCATACTGAACCAGAGCGGTGACGCACACCTCTCGCAGTTCGAGGTGGCCTGCGACATTCCGCAGCTCGGCCTTGCAACCTGCGGAGAGGGCAGCAGCCGCCGCGCCGCCGAACAACTGGCCGCCGAGCGTGCCATTGAAGCCATCGAGGCGCAGGACGCCAAGACCGGCAAACCAAGGAAGTCCGTATGATGCCTGTTACCCCCGCCGATTACCGTTGCGGCTTTGTCGCTATTGTCGGCCGTCCCAATGTCGGCAAGTCGACGCTGATGAACCACCTGATCGGCCAGAAGATCAGCATTACCTCCAAGAAGGCCCAGACCACCCGTCACCGGGTGACCGGCATCGAAACCCGCGAGGATGCCCAGTTCATCTTCGTTGATACGCCGGGCTTCCAGACCCGCCATCGCAATGCGCTGAACGACGTGCTCAACCAGAGCGTGCGCCAGACACTGTCTGATGTGGACTGTGTGCTGATGGTGCTGGAGGCTGGCAAGCTTGGTCCGGCCGACCAGGAAGTGCTGAACCTGCTGCCGAAAAACCGGCCGGTGGTGGCGGTGATCAACAAGTCCGACCGCCTGAAGGACAAGGCCGAGATGGCCGGCTTCTTGGTCAAGGTCAGCGAGGCTTTTGCCTTTGCCGACATCATTCCGGTCTGCGCCAAGCACGGCCAGCGGCTGGATGAGCTCCTGAAACTGGTGCAGCCGCACCTGCCGCAAAGCGTGCCGCTGTATCCGGAAGACATGGTGACGGACAAGAACGAAAAGTTCCTGGCGGCCGAAATCGTCCGCGAAAAGCTGTTCCGCTACCTGGGTGAAGAGCTGCCGTATTCCATGAACGTGGAAACCGAACTGTTCGAGGTCGAAGGGACGCTGCGCAAGATTTACGTCACGGTGCTGGTCGACAAGATCGGCCAGAAATCGATCGTGATCGGCAAGGATGGTGAAAAGCTCAAGCGCATCTCGACCGAAGCCCGGCTCGACATGGAAAAGCTCTTTGACGGCAAGGTGTTCCTCAAGGTGTGGGTCAAGGTCAAAGGCGGCTGGGCTGACGATGTCCGCTTCCTGAAACAGTTCGAGCTCTGACGGCAGGTTCATGTCGCAACCCGGCAAGGTCAAGGGCCAGCAGGCTTTCGTGCTGCACGCCCAGCCCTACAAGGAAACCAGCCTGCTGGTGGAAATGTTCACCCGCGATCATGGCCGGGTAGGGCTGGTGGCGCGCGGTGCACGACGCCCGCGGGCCGGCATCCGCGCCTTGCTTTTGCCGTTTTCACCGCTGGAAGTAGGCTGGTTCGGCAAGAGCGACATCCGCACGCTTTCGGACATCGACTGGCAAGGCGGCTTGCCTCAACTGGCCGGTATGCCACTCGTGACCGGGTTCTATGTCAATGAACTCATCCTGAAGCTGGTGGCCCGCGATGACCCGCATGAAGGCCTGTTTGACGATTACCGCACGCTGATCGCCCATCTGGCCCGAGGTTCGGTCGCCATTGCGCCGGTATTGCGCCGTTTCGAGTTGCAGTTGCTGGCGGCCACCGGCTATGCGCCGACGCTGGACCGCGATCTGGCCGGTGAGCCGGTGCGGGCCGAGGCTATCTATGGTTTTGTGCCCGGAGAAGGTGCCCGGCCGGGGGCCGAGCGGGGGTGCGAGGTCAGTGGCCAGACGCTGCTGGCTCTGGACCAGGATACGCTTGACCAGGCCAGTGCAGCCGTCTTGCGTGAGGCCCGCTTCCTCAACCGCGCCTTGCTGACCCATGCCCTGGCCGGGGCCGAACTGGCATCCCGTGCCTTGCTCAATGAAGTGGCAGCACTTTCTGACAATTAAGCTGCCCGCGTCTACAATCGCCCCGTTTTCTTTGCTGGACCCACGATCATGATTCTTCTCGGCGTCAACATCGACCACGTTGCCACCCTGCGCAATGCTCGCGGTACACGCTACCCCAGTCCGGTCGAGGCCGCTCTGGTGGCAGAAACCGCCGGAGCCGACCTGATTACCCTGCACCTGCGCGAGGACCGCCGTCACATCAAGGATGATGACCTGGCCGTGATGCGGGCAGCGATCAAGACGCGCATGAACCTGGAAATGGCCCTGACGGACGAAATGCTGGACAACGCCCTGCGCGTGCTGCCGCAGGACGTGTGCATCGTGCCGGAAAAGCGTGAGGAACTGACGACCGAAGGCGGACTGGACGTGATCCGTTACTTTGACCGGATTGCCGACTTTACCCGGCAGTTGCAGGCCAAAGGCATCCGGGTGTCGCTGTTCATCGACCCGGATGACGAGCAGATCAAGGCGTCGCAGGAAACCGGCGCGACGGTAGTGGAACTGCACACCGGGCGTTATGCCGATGCCGAGAGTCACGACATCCGGCAGCGTGAGCTGACGCGCATCCGGCATGCGGCCATTGTCGGGGTCGACCTGGGTCTGGTGGTGAATGCCGGGCATGGCCTGAGCTACCACAACGTGCAGCCGGTGGCGGCCATTCGGGAAATCCGTGAGCTCAATATCGGTCATGCCATCGTGGCCCATGCACTGATGGTCGGCTTTGCCCCGGCAGTCCGCGAAATGAAGGCGCTGATGGTCGAGGCGCGCCACAACGCCGCATGATCGTCGGCATCGGTACCGATCTGGCCGAGGTGGCGCGTTTCGAGCAATTGCTGGCGCGCCACGGCCAGAGGGCAACCAGACGGATGCTGGCTCCCGCCGAGCAGGATGAATTTGCACGGGCGGCCGAACCGGCCCGTTTTCTGGCCAAGCGATTTGCTGCCAAAGAGGCTTTCGCCAAGGCCGCAGGCACCGGAGTCCGTGCGCCTGTGCTGCTGCCTGCCATTGCGGTGACCCACGATGAACTGGGTAAACCGGCCTTTGCCTGCACCGCAGGCTTGCAGGAGTGGCTGGTTGCGCGTGGAGTACAACGCATGCATGTGTCCATCAGCGACGAGCGCACTCATTGCCTTGCTTTTGTGGTGTTCGAAGGCTGACTGTTGCGGATTTGAGGCATGAGGCCTGATCCAGGCTGACCTGCCGCCGTTCGCTGTCCGGTCCAGGGGCACGGCACAAGCGATGTCACCCGGTCAGGGAGGTTATCCGGCACGTTGCCGGATAGTTCCTTTGTTTTCCTGGTTCGGAAAACAGAATACTCATGAAACAGAAGACTCAAGGCTATCGTCCGGATGGCTGGCATCTGTTCCAGGCTGGACGCAGTTTTCATTGATGCCCAGGACAGGATGTTGCACTTCCGGATGGTCTGGTTCGCCAGGTCTGGCCTGCACGGGGTCGGTTCATAAAAAAGCGCCTGATCCGCCGTCTGACGGATCAGGCGCATGCTGTGCCGGATTTCAAATCTGGTACTGGGCGACTTCCTGCCGGATCTGGTCAGCCACGCGGGACAGCTCGGTCGCCGTATCGGCGGTAGAGCGCGCAATCGCGTTGTTGCTTTCCGACATGCGGGCAATGTTTTCCACCTTGACGGCAATTGCGTTGCTGGCCGAGCTCTGCTCCTGGATGGCGTTGGTGATGTCACCGACCATGTTGACCGACTGGCGTGAGCCGGATTCGATGCGGGCCATCGCCTGGCTGGCCTCTTCGGCGCGGGCTACTCCGTTGTTGACCTTCTCGACAGCAGCACTGATGCCGGCCACGACCCGCTGCGTCCCTTCACGCATTTCCATGATGGTGGTAGAGATTTCCTGGGTGGAGGTAGTGGTACGCTCAGCCAGCTTGCGCACCTCGTCGGCCACCACGGCAAAGCCGCGGCCCTGTTCGCCGGCACGGGCTGCTTCAATGGCGGCATTGAGTGCCAGCAGATTAGTCTGATCGGCCAGGTCCTTGATGATGGAGATGATGGCATCAATCTGTTCGCCCTTGTGCTCCAGCTCACCGATCTGCTCCGATGCCACGCGCACGGTTTCGGCAATGCTGCGGATGTCGCGCACGGTTTCGTCGATCACGGACATGCCCTGCTGGGCCAGGGTACCGGTCGTGCTGGAAATCTCGTTGGTGTCGCTGGCCCGCTCGGCCACCTGACCGATGCTGACGGTCATCTGTTCGATGGTGGAAGCCATGCTGGATGCTGCTTCGCTTTGCTGTCCGGAGGACGAGGACAGGTTGCCGGCGGCATCAACCATGCGTTGGGCAGCAGTATTGACGGTGGTGACATGGTGGCTCATGTCACGGAAGCTGGTTTGCAGCTTGTCCAGCAGACTGTTGAGTGCATTGCCGACGACGGAAATTTCGTCCTTACCCTGAACCGGTACGCGGCAGGTAAAGTCCAGCTGGCCAGTGACCTGCTGGCAGGTTCCCGACAGGTGCCGGAGCTTGCCGGAGATTTGCCGGTAAATGGCCAGGCTCAGCCAGATGCCGAAGATGATCGAGGCAGCAATCAGGCAGATCAGGGTGATCTGGATCTGGTTGTTGACGTTCTCGGCTGTCTTGTCGGATTGCTGCGCAAGCTGGTGGTTATAAGCCAGATGCTGCTTGAATAACATGGCCAGTTCGTCAATTTGGGCACTTTCCCGGTCAAGCAAGGCGATGGCTTCGGCCTGCTGTCCCTGGTCTGACAGCGCCATGAACTGCTCGCCAAATTTGACATAGCGTTGCAGCAGGGCTTTTTCTTTGTCGAGATAGCCCTGATCCTGGGAGTTAGTCACTAAGCCTTGGGCTTGGTAGTTATTCAGGTTGGTTTCAGCTTCTTTAATACGCTCTTTAAAACGATTGGCATATTTTGCTTTGGCATCCGGACTGGTTTCCAGAACATGTCTCAACAATGGCGGACGGGCGCGGTGAAATGCTACGGTTGCTTCGGCGAGGGTATCCAAGCTCGGCAAAGTGTCGGCGGTGACCTCTTCCAGCTGATGGTGGATGGTATTCATGGCCCACAAGCCTGCCAGACCAATCACGATCAGTCCGGAAATCAATAAAGTGGCAAGCAGCCCCAGTCGTTTGGCGATGGTCATATACGGCGGATTCCTGAAAATCGGACACAAACTAGACAAATGTTCATGCATGTCCACACGGTATGAGCTTGGGCAGGCTTTCATGCCGGGTGGGGTGACGAACACTGCAATTATGACGAATATCCACCGTGAGGCGTCATGATAAATGTCATGTGCATGCGTAGTATCTGGCTGCCCGGGAAGGATGTGTGACCGATTTCAGGGAATTCGGGTAGGACGGACCAGCAGACCGGCATCCAGCTGTGCCTGGCAGAGTGACAGGAAAGCCGTCAGGCCGGCACTGCGATACTTTTGCCGGTGCAGTGCAATATGAAACTGCCGCCGCAACGACAGGTCCGGGGTTTCCAGTTTGACCAGGCTGCCGCGCCGGAAGGCTTCACGCAGGGCCAGCGCCGACACGCAACCGATGCCAAGCCCTGATTCGACCGCCCGCTTGATGGCTTCGGTATGTTCCAGCTCAAGCAGGATGTTCGGGCGCAATCCCAGGGAGGCAAAGGCCCGGTCGAATGCCTGACGCGTGCCCGAGCCGGGTTCGCGGACGATCCAAGGCTGTGCCGCCAGCAAGTCGGCCGTAACGGGCACGGCACTGGCAGCCAGCGGATAGTCCGGTGCCACAAAACATTCCAGCGAATCGCCCCCCCAAGGGAGTGATTCAAGATCCGGGTGATGGAAATGTCCTTCGATCAGTCCGAGGTCGAGGCCGAAATGCGCTACCTGTTCGACAATGGCCGAGGTGTTGGCCACTTCCAGCCGTACCCGGGCGCCGGGATGCGTTTGCAGGTAATCACTGACAATGATCGGCGCCAGATAGTTGCCGATGGTCAGGGTGGCACCGATGGCCAGCGGTCCGACAATATGGTTGTGGCGCAGCAGGGCGTCCAGTTCGTGTGCCCGGTCCAGCAGTTCCATGGCCGGTGGCAGCAGGGCGTGGCCGAGATCGTTCAGCCGCAGCCGCTTGCCGGCCCGGTCGAAGAGTTGCACCCCGTAATGACGTTCAAATTCGGCCAGTGCGCCGCTGGCGGCCGATTGCGACAACGCCAGCTCATCGGCCGCCCGCGACACGTTTTCGTGGCGGGCGATTGAGGTGAACACCTCCAGTTGCTTGAGGGTAAAGCGCATGGGAACAGGACCGGCAGCAAATTACAGCAAGGCGTCGGGGCTGGTGATCACGCCGTCTTCATCAGCGTACAACCAGTCACCCGGCCGGAACGTGACGCCGTCAAACGTCACGGCCAGTTCGCGTTCGCCCACGCCATTCTTGACCGACTTGAGCGGATGGGTGGCAAGTGCGCGTACACCCAGCGGCAGCTGGCCCAGCGCGACAGAATCACGGATGCAGCCGTAGACCACGATGCCGGCCCAGCCGTTCTTGACCGCCAGTGCACCCAGCTGGTCGCCCACGAGGGCACAACGGCGTGACCCGCCGCCATCCACCACCAGCACGCGGCCTTCACCCGGCTCGGACAGCATTTCACGCACCCTGGAATTGTCCTCGAATACTTTCAGTGTTGCGATCCGCCCGGCAAAACGGGCGTGGCCGCCGAATGCTGCATAGCCAGGAGCCAGTATCTGCAGGCGATCACTGAATTCGTCACACAAATCCGCGGTAAGAAAATCCATGCTGCAACTCCCTGAACAAGGTTGGGTGAATGACAAGGGCAAGAGTGTACCGGCAGTTGCCAGCCTGCTGTGACTGGTCCGGCCTATTTCAGGCTGAATGCCACACCGTTGCCCGTGGTGCTGTCGCCGGCCGCCACGATGAACAGGCGGGCCGGATCCAGCGCGGCATTGTCTTCCAGATAACGCTTGACCTCCAGCGCCCGTGCATGGGCAATCTGCGGTATTTCGCGCGGCGTGACAGGCTGGCTGGCCAGCAGCAGCGCTTCCATTTCTCCGGTCGGCAGGGTTTTGGCAATGCCGATCAGGTTGCGCGGCTTCTTGAACGAACCGTCGTCGTACAGGGACTTGATGATGGCTGCACGCGCCGCAGCATCCGGCTGGCTGTCCGGGTCACCACCCTGGTCCTGCCAGCGGGCCTGGATCTTGTCTTCCAGACGGGCGCGACGGGCGCCTTCAAGATCGGCCCGCCCCTGGATTTCCAGCCGCAGCGACGGCTTGCCGGCCAGAATGGCGGCCAGCTGGTCGAGTCTGGTGCGTTCCTCCGGTCCTGGCTGCACATTCACCATGTCAAGGCTCGACAGGCTGGCCGTGTCACCGCCAAAGGCGTGGGCCAGCAGGTCAAAAGGTGCGGTGACGGCTTTTTGCAGCAGGTTGACGATGACCCGCATGACGATGCCGCCGACGCTGAAGTCCGGATCGGTCAGCGTGCCGCTGATCGGCAGGTTGACGTCGATCACGCCGTCACGGTTTTTCAGCAGGTCCACTGCCAGCAGCACCGGCAGGCTGGTGGCGTCCGGGCTGTCCACCTTGTCGCCAAAGGTCAGCTGGTCAAGGAACAGGCGGTTTTCAGCCTTGAGCTGCTGGTTGG
Source organism: Laribacter sp. (assembly GCA_018055005.1). Lineage (GTDB taxonomy): Bacteria > Pseudomonadota > Gammaproteobacteria > Burkholderiales > Aquaspirillaceae > Laribacter. Next base: position 15,688 of record JAGPIM010000007.1, on the reverse strand, counting down.
CCACGCTGTAGTGCATGTCCAGCGACATTTTGCCCTTGGTGATCGGGTAGCCGGCGTATTTGGCAGCGTACGGGGTCAGGGGTGGCAGGTCCACGCCTTTTACCGTGGCGGTCAGGTCCAGTGCCATGGGCGACACCAGCGGATTGATGCGGCCCTGCACCACAAGCGGCGCATCGCGGTTGACCCGGCCTTTCAGGTCGACTTCGGCCGTCTTGCCGCCCTGGCTGCTCAACCGGCCGATTTCGCCGTTCAGGCCGGTAATGTTGGCCCGCAGGTTCGGCCGGACAAAATTGTCAGTCCAGTTGACGCTGCCTTGTTGCAGGCGGATTTTGCCGATGCTCAGGTCCAGCGGCACCGTGGAAGTGGCGGCGGCTGCCGGCAAGACCGCCGGTGCGGCCGGGGCATCGGCCGGTGTGCCGGACGCTCCGGTCATGTCGTCGCGCAGTTCCCGCACGTTGAGCCGGGCATTCTGGTTCAGCACCGCCTGCACAAAAAACTGCTGCCAGTCGATCTGGCCGACATGCAGCTTGTGGGTGCTGGCTTGCCAGTCAAGGTCGATGTCTTTGAAGCCCAATTGTTTCCAGCGGGCCAGTTCGGTACCGACGTTGATTTCGTCGCGGATGCGCACATCGCGCAGGGCAGCCTGTCCGCGATAAGCCAGGCTGGGCTGTGCAGGATCGCGCCAGCCGACGGCCAGTTCTCCGCGCGCATCCAGTCCGGCGCGGGCGATGTTGACGCGGATGTGTGAAGTCGGCGGCACCAGCAGCGGCACAAGGTCGACGCGGCTGGCATTCAGTTGCACCTTCAGTGCGCTTTGCGCCAGGTTCAGCTGGCCCCGGGCATTGACGCGTCCCTGACGGTTGATGCGGGTTTCCAGGTCCAGCGGCATGGCGGCCGGCCGGGCGCTGTCAAAACCACGCAGACGGGCGGACAGCTCGCTCAGGTCGAGCTTTACCGGCCGGCGTTCACGCACGCTGTTCCAGTGCAGCTGCCCTTGTTCAACCTGGGCCTGGCCAACCTGGATGCGCCAGTCCGGCGTGTTGTTGCGGCGCCCGGCCGCAGTCCGGGCCGGCGGACGCTTGATCCAGCCGGCGAAGTTGTCCTGCTGGCGCTGCCGGAGCAGGTTGATGTCCGGCTGGCTCATGTTCAGGGTGTCCAGCGACAGGCGGCGCGTCTGGCTGTCCAGCCTGATGCCGCTGGCTTCGATCACGTCGGCCTGGATGGCCGGTCGTGTGCTGCCCGGTTCGTCCAGTGCCAGTTCGCGCAGTGTCAGTTGACCTTCCTGTACGGCATAACGCCATTCATCCTGCGGGGCGGTACCAAGGGTCAGCTGCCCGCGGCTGCTCAGGCGCAGCGATGCCGGACGCAGGCTGGTATAGGAAGCCAGCACCGGGTCGAGATAAGGACGCCAGCGCGCCACGTCGAGCGCATCGATCTGGTAATCGCCGGTCAGCGTGCGCCCGGCCGGGTCGATCTGGGCGCTGAGCGTGGCGCTTTCTGCATAGGGACTGCTGATCCGCAGGCGTGCCGAGACCGGGGTCTCCATGCGCTGGTCCAGCCGGAGCAGATCCAGCGAAATGTCGTTGAGCTCGCTGGCAAAGGGTTTGGCCAGGGCGGCATCGTGCATGAAGAGCTCGCCCCGGCGCAGGCGGACGGTATCAATGGACCAGTGCCAGCCTGGAATGTTGCCGGCTGCTTGTGATCCACGGCCCTGGCTGGTCGGCGGAACCAGCTTGAGCCAGTTGAAGCGGCTGTCAGCCGCGCGAATCAGGTCAAAACGGGGCGCGGCAATGCTGATTTCACGAATTCTGAGTTCACGATTGAACGGCTGGAAGCTGTCGATGTCGAATGCGATGCGTTCCGCACTGGCCAGCGGCTGGCCGTCGGCATTCTGCAAGGCCAGCCGGCGCAGGCCGATGACGCCGCTGATGTCCAGGGACGGAATGCCTTTGGGCGGCGTGCTGTAGGAAAGCCGCAGCCGGGTATCCAGCCGGACCGAAGGGATCTTGACGGGCAGGCTGACGGGCAGGTAGGCGAGCATCGGCGCCAGGTCCACGCCGTCAAGATAGAGGTTCATCACCGTCTGGCGGTCGGCGCGGAAGACATGGCTGTTGCCGGCCAGCGAAACCGTCTTGCCGTTGATGCTGGCACTGAATTCCGGCTGGGTACTGACATCCAGATCGGCCGGGAAATTGGACAGGTACGGAATGGTCAGTTGCAGCCGGTCGATGGTGTGCTGGTGGTTGAGCGGCCGGTCGTCGATGACAATGCGGCCGTGGCGGATTCTGGCATTTGCCAGGGCGAACAGGACCGGTTTGCCGGAAGGCGTCTGGAAACGCTCGATCAGGTCGCTGATATTGAAGCGGTTGTCGGCAAAGCGAACCAGCCGGATGTCCGGCGTATCCAGTTTAAGGCTGGCAATGCGCCAGTCTCCCAGCAGCGAGCGCGGGCTGAAATGCATTTCCAGCCGGTCCAGGCGAGCGAAGGGCGTGCTGCCGTCCGGCTCGCTGATCTGCACGTTGCCGACCGTCACGCCAAGGGTGAACACATTGAGCGTCAGCCCGCCGATGCTGACCGGCCGCCCAAGGGCTTCGGAGAGCTGTTCTTCTGCCACTCCGCGCAGCAGCAAGGGACCGGACAGGTAAACGGCGACGCCCAGACCGGCCAGGGTCAACGTGGTGACGAGTCCGACATGAAGGGGTTTGCGAAGGCGGGAAGGGAATTTCATGGCTGGCTCTGGCACCCCGTCAGGATTGCGCGGATTTATTCTTAATGCTTTCAGCATGTTGACTGACTGCGTAACCGACATTATGCAGAGGATTCGCCGGCTTCGCTGCCCGTGGTACTGGATTGTGGCCATGAGGCGAAGCGCATGGAGCCGAATGCCCTGGAAAATCATGGGCTTTGCACAGTTTTCCTGTGCTGCAATGACGGGCAGGCGGCTGCTGACCATCCCGGCAGATCATGCCTGCGGCTTGTCAGTCCAGCCGGCTGCGGCAGTGCGACAGGCGCTGTCCGCTCAGGGCTTGCCGGCCTCCGGCTCTGCGGCGAATCCGGGATCGGCAATCATCAGCATGCGGGTCAGTTCGGCGGCCGAACTGATCCCGGCCTTGTCCATCACGTTGCGCCGGTGAGCCTGTACGGTTTTTTCGCTGATCGCCAGCTCGCGGGCCACCACCTTGTTGGGCAGGCCAAGCGCCACCTTGCGGGCGACTTCCAGCTCGCGTTGCGACAGATGGGCCAGTCGCGTACTGGCCTGCTGTTGCCGCTGAATCGCTTGCAGGCGGCGCCGGCTTTCGCGGATGGCGGCACCAATCACGTCCAGGAGACGCTGGTCGCTGAACGGCTTTTCGATGAAGTCGAATGCGCCGGCCTTCATGGCATCGACTGCCATGCCGACTTCGGCGTGCCCGGTGATGAACACGACCGGCAGGTTGCAGTCATGGCCGCCCAGCTCCCGTTGCAGTTCCAGTCCGCTCATGTCAGGCATGCGCACGTCAAGGACGAGGCAGGCAACGTTGCCTGGCTGATAGGCTGCAAGGAACGCTTTGGCCGATTCATGGGCCACGGCCTGCCAGCCGACCGAATCAAGCAGATAGACCAGCGACCGGCGCATGGCGGCGTCGTCGTCGACCAGGTGGATCAGGGCAGTTTCGCTGGCAATGTCGGTCATGGCAGTAGGGGCAGGGTGAACAGGACGCACAGTCCCGGGCCATCGGAGCGTGGCCGCCAGTCCAGATGACCGCCGTGCGCCTCGATGATGGATTGGGAAATGGACAGGCCGATGCCTAGCCCGTCCGGTTTGCTGGTGAAAAATGGCGTACCCATGCGGGACAGTGTGCCGGCGTCCAGCTCGGGCCCCCGGTCGGTCACGGTAATCCGCATGCGGCCGGCTTCGTCCGGCGCCAGTTCCAGCCGGATGATGCGTTGCGATGCCGGCAGGCCGGCCATGGCATCACTGGCATTTTTCAGCAGGTTGAACAGCACCTGCTGGATTTGCAGGCCGTCGACGTGCAGACGGCTACCGGGCGGCAGGCGGTTGTCGGTTTCGACCGGCGGAATGCCCGGGCAGGCCACGGCAAACAGGCGGACGGTATCGGCGACCAGGGCATCAATGGCCACGGGCTGGCGCTCGGACACGCGCTTGCGGGCAAAGGTGCGCACGCGCTGGACAATGGCGGCAGCGCGCTCGGCCTGGGCGGTGATTTCGTGGCCGGCCTCGATCAGGCCGTCGGCTTCCATCCGCCCGTTTTCCACCCGCCTGACCATGCCGCGGGCGTAGTTGCCGATGGCAGTCAGCGGCTGGTTGATTTCGTGGGCGAGCTGGCTGGAGATTTCTCCCAGCAGGCCAAGGCGCGAAAGGTGGTCAAGCTGTTCACGCTGGCGGCGGCCTTGCTCTTCGGCTGCGGCGCGGGCGGCCATCTCCTGGCGCAGTGCCCGCGTGCGCTGTTCGACCAGCCGGTCGGCGCGGATAGTATGCAAGACCCATACGGCCAGCAGCGCCAGACCCGCCAGCAGCCAGTCCCAGTAACGGCGGGCCCAGTCCTGCCAGTTCCATTCGGCAAGGTAGGCGTAAGGTCCGGTCTGCAAGTCCCGGAACAGGCCATGCACGGCGGCATAGTCGGTCGGTACGGTGAAACCGGCACCGTCGGTGCCACGCGGCATGGTCAACAGCGCAACGGCAACCTGACGTGACAGGGGATGCGCAGTGCCGGGCAGGGTGGCAAACGGCCAGTCGGGATAGAGCGGGGTCGATACCCGGCACCGGTAGCCGGCCGGCGGTGGCGCGGCAGGCGGCAGTACCCGGTAACCGGTCGCTGCGATCAGCCCTTGCGCTTGCAGCATCTCCATCTGGCAACTGCCGACAATGGCTGCGTCGGCAGCGCCGGCATCCAGCGCGGCAAACAGGTTCTGGACCGGAAAACCGGTGAATTGCCGCGCAGACAGGTCGTGTTCCGGATTGATGCCACGTTTGAGCAGTTCGCGTGCGGCGATCTGGTAGCCGCCGAATGCATCGGGTGCCACCGCCACGATCCGGCGCCGGCGCAAGTCATCCAGAGTCTGGAGCGGCGAGCCGGCCGGTACCACGACAGCCGAACCGATGACTTCGCCGGCCAGCGGTGACAGGCCGGATTCCAGCGTGGCAATGCGGCTGGAGCCGTAGCGGGTTTCCAGCGTGATGTAGTGGCCAGGATTGGTCAGGACGAACTCAAGCTGATGCCGGGAAACGGCATCGTTGAGTTCCTCCGGTGACAGATAGGCAAAGTGCAGCTCTTCGCCGGGCAAGGCTTGCCCCAGCCAGCGTTCAAGCTCGGCCCAGTTGCTGCGTGCGCTTTCGCGGCCGGTGGGAGCAAGAATGCCGATGCGGATGCCGGTGGCGCTAGCCGCCAGCGACAGGCACAGGCTGGCAGCCAGCAGCACGGCACCGGCAAGACGGGGCATTCCCATCAGTCGGCACGGCCCGCCGGGCAGCTCATGCTGCCGGCTGCCTGGCGGGAGTGGGGCCGGTGGTGGACGGGGTGAATGCACATGCAAGGATGTCTGCCTGTTTGTCATGCAACGGGAGCATGGTAACGCCGGTGGCCCGGTCGGGGCAGTGCGTGTCTGCCATGCCGGGCCACCCGGGCCGTCATGCCTTGCTGATCCGGGCCGGAATGCCCTGGCGCACGCTGGTACCGCTGACCGGGTCGACCCAGACCGATTTGCCGTTCACGGTCGGGTCGGCCAGGCCAAGGTCGTTCAGGTTGATCCCGGCATCCAGTCCGGCCACTTCCGGCTGGTGCTGGCTGCCGATACGGTGGGCGCGAGCACCCAGTTCGCGGTGGCCGTAGCCGTGCTCGACCGCTACCACGCCGGGCATGATGCCGTGGCGAACCAGCACGGTGGCTTCGCGTTTGCCCCCCGGTGTTTCGATGACGATACGGTCGCCGTGCCCCAGTCCCAGCTTCGCCGCATCGTCCGCATGCATCGATACCGGATTGCTGGGATGCAGGCCGCGCAGGCGCGGCGAGGCAATGGCGTAACTGTTCATCAGCGGCGACTTGAAGCTGATCAGCTGCAATGGCCATGCCTGTTCGTCGTAGTACTGGCGTACCGGCGTGCCGTCGGCAAAACGCGGTGGCTGCCACACCGGAACGCCGGCAAAACGCTGGCCGCTCTGGCTGTCCCGCGAGGCGCCCAGCGATTCGTTGTACACCTGCATCGGCTTGTCCCAGCGGTTGGTGGCCCACTCGGGATGTTCCTCGTCGTAGGTGTCCTTGTATGGCTGGTAGCGGCCGCCGCGGGCCAGCACGAACGCTACCTTGCGCCATTCTTCCGGCTTGAGCGTGTTTTCAAGCACGGGTTGCAGGCGGGCAAGGCCGGAGAGGGCAAGGTCATCGTCACTGGCATCGGCTACCGGCTCCTTGCCCAGCCACGCCACATTGGCGCCGGCACGCAGGTACCAGTCTTCCGGTCGCTTGAGCGGGTAGGTATTGCCGTCGGTGTCGGTGATGGCCGCCTCGCCAAAACCTGGCAGTGCCATCGCCTGGGCCAGTGCAATCGACAGGGTTTCCAGACCGATCGCCTGGCCGTCCGGCAGCTTGTCGGCCTTGGGTTCTACCACCGGCCAGCGCGCGGTGCTGGCCTTGGTCGGCACCGAACCCCACGGGGCAGTCCAGCCCCACGATTCGTACATCAGCGAGTCCGGCACGATGTAGTCGGCAAAGGCGTTGGATTCGTTGATGAACGGGTCGATCGACACGATCAGTGGCAGTTTTTTCGGGTCGGCCAGTTCCTTTTCCACCTGTGCACGCAAGCCGGTTACGCCGTACACCGGGTTGCTTGACCACAAGACGAGCGCCTTGAGCGGATAGGGATTGCCGGCCAGTGCCGCCGGCAGCCACTGGGTGGTCAGCCCCGGTGCATTGGGATACCACGGCAGGCTGGCGGGGTAGGGCTTTTCGCCGGCCGCTTTCCTGCGGGCGAATTCGGCCGATTTCTCGTACGGCACGTTGCGTCCCAGCGGCGTGCCGCCCGGTTTGGTCTGGCCGGGGAAAGCCGCGAGGTTGTAGCGCGGGCCTTCGCCGTCCTCCTTGAAGCCGCCGCCGTTGCGCAGGGTGCCGCCTTTCCAGTTCAGGTTGCCGATCAGCGTGTTGAGCATCATCAGGCTGAAGGCATTGTAAAAACCGCTGCCGGACATCATGCCGCCGTGCGCGTTGACGGCCGCACGCTTGCCGTGCGACGTGAATTCGCGCGCAAGTCCGACGATGGTGGCTTCGGGAATGCCGCAGGCCGCGCTGTATTCCGTGAGATCGTACCGTCTGGCCGATTCGGCCAGCAGGGAAAACGAGGTGGCAACCAGTAGCGGTTTGCCGGCCACTTCCAGCGGGCCGGTGTATTCCAGCTCGGCAGCCCCGGTGGCTGCATGATGGGCCACCGGGACGGTCTGCCCGGCGGGCAGGACCACGAAACCGTCGGCTTCGCCGTAGCGCTCTTCCTCGTTGTCGAACGTGATCCAGCCCATGTCCGAGGCACGCAGGAAGCGCCCAAAGCGGGGATGCTCCGGCTGGCAGATCACCAGATGGGTGGCATTGCTTGACGAGGGTTCACCGCCGGCCAGTGCGACGGACTGGTTGGGATGCGACAGGTAGGCGGCGTCGTAGCGTTTCTGGTCGATGATCCAGCGGATCATTGCCATGCCCAGCGCGCCGTCGGTGCCAGGGCGGATCGGAATCCAGTTGCCACGTTCGCGGCTCGCCAGGTTGTCGGCGTTGGAGAGCACCGGATCGACCACCACGTAATTCAGCTGGCCGCTGGTGCGAGCCTTGGCCAGCAAGGTGCCCTGACGCTTGAACGGGTTGCCGGCATTGCCCGGCGCCGTGCCGACAAAGATGACGAATTCGGCGTGGGCAAAATCAGGCTTGGCGTGCGGCATGGCTTTCAGGTCGCCGAACATGGCACCGGAGCCGGAGCGGTAGGCGCCGCCGCAGTACGAGCCGTGGCCGACAAAGTTGAGCGTGCCGTAGGCCTGCTGCCAGAAACGGCGGGCGAAAGGCTCGCGCCCGTCGTTGACGCTGCTCCATACCGCCACCTGGTTGACCCTGGGCCCTAGCTGCGGAGCGGCCGGGTCGATTGGCTCGAAGCTGCGCAGCGCGCGCAGGCCGTCGACATGGCCTTCGCCAAACAGGTTTCCGCCCTCGGTCAGCTCCTTTACCAGCTGTTCGAATGCAATCGGCTGCCACTGGCCGCTGTTGCGCGGTCCGACGCGCTTGAGCGGCGTCAGCACCCGGAACGGCGAATCCATCTGGCTCAGTACCGCGTTGCCGCGACCGCAGGCGGTCGAGCGCCCGGCGAGGCCTTTTTCGTTTTGCCGCGACAGCGCGATGAAGCTGTCTCGGATTGATGCCTTCATCGGCAGGTGCGGGTCGGTCGACAGCGGGCTGTACGGGTTGCCGGCCACGCGCAGCACCTTGCCGCTGGCCTTGTCGATACGCACACGCACGCCGCACTGGGTGGTGCAACCGAGGCAGGCGGTATAGCTGACCTGCTGGCCGGGGTCGGGTTCAAGACGGCCGCTGGCCGGATCGATGCGGAACTCCGGCTTGAGCGAATTGCCGTGCAGGCGGTCGTTGGGGGCGTCCTGTCCCAGTGCATGCTCGGCCATGCGCACGCCGGTGGTGGCAAAGCCGGCGGCAAAGGCGGTGAGGCCACCGCCAATGGCGGCCTTGCGAAGGAAATTGCGGCGATCGGTCATGATGCGCTCCGTGCGGTCAGGTCACGGCCGGTGGTGCCGGCCCACGGGGAATAGCTGAGCAGGATCATCAGCAGGGCCAGCCACAGCCCGGCCGTGCCGACGATGCCGAGCAGGCCGTCGTTGCCCAGCGGCAGCTGGTAGTCGTAGAAGCCAGCGCCGGTCTTGGGTACGCTCTGGCCGCCGATGAACACGGTCCAGCGGATCATCCAGGCGCTGTGCAGGGCCAGCAGGCCGGTGACGAGGCCGCTGCCATGCGGCCAGCGGGTGGCGATCAGCAGGGTCAGCAGGGTGGCGGCGGTGGCCCAGACGGCGGAGAATTGCCAGCTGGCCGATCGTGCGACCTGTTGCAGGGCCAGCGCGTGTACCGGGTCGAGTGCCAGCAGGCCGGTAGCCAGCCACAGTGCGCCCAGTGCCAGTACCAGCAACTGGGTGAGGGCGAGCAACTGGTTCAGGCGAATTTCAAGCGTGCGGTCGTGTGTTTCCAGCAAACGGTTGAACACCAGGACCAGTCCGATGGCACCGGCAACGGCAGTCACGCCGAATTGCAGTGGCAGGAACGGGGTATGCCACAGCGGACGTGCCTGGATCACCATGACTTCCATGCCGGTGTACAGCGCTACCAGTGCGGCGCCGGCGAAGGTCAGCACGCTGACGCTGCGCAGCTGGCGGCGGCTGGTACTGCCGCCGTGACCCAGCAGGCGGTAGAGGCGGGCGAGCCGGCCGGAGGTGGCTCCGGCCAGACGGGCAAAGTCGCCACGCCACGCCAGCCAGGTGGTCAGCATCAGTCCGCCCAGATAAAGCGGGATGAAGACCGAGCCCCAGGCCATCCATGAATGGGGCTGGAGGTAGAGGTAGAAATGGTAAAAGCGCCCGGGGCCGTGCAAATCGGCCAGCAGGGCCACCGGTGCCACCAGTCCGCATACCAGGGACGCCAGCAGGGAGAGGCGGCCGAGGGTTTCCTGCGTACCACGCCACAGCCACGGCAGGGCGAGGAGCCAGGCGCCGACACTGAGGCCGATCAGGAAGAAATACTGTACGGCCCACGGCAGCCAGGCGACGGCGCGGCTGACGTTGATGACTTCGACAATCTGGGTGTCCATGCTCAGCCTCCATGTTCTTGCGGTTGCCACAGGGCGCCTTCGCCCTCCACTCGGCCGGCAAAGCGCGGGTCCAGCCCGATGTAGAACACGTGCGGCCTGGTGTTCTGCTCCGGCTTGAGCACCTTGACCTCGTGCTGTTTGACCAGCTGGCTGACCTGGCTTTGCGGATCGTTCAGGTCGCCGAACACGCGGGCACCGCCGACGCAGGTTTCCACGCACGCCGGCAGCAGGCCGACCGCGATGCGGTGGGCGCAGAAAGTGCACTTGTCGGCCTTGCCGGTATCGTGATTGATAAAGCGGGCGTCGTAGGGACAGGCCTGGACGCAGTAGGCACAGCCGACACAACGCTCGCCGTCGACCACGACGGTGCCGTCAGCCTGCTGGAAGGTGGCGCCGACCGGGCACACCGGAATGCAGGGCGGGTTGGCGCAGTGATTGCACAACCGCGGCAGCATGTAGGTGCCGGTGTGGCTGTCGTCGTGTACTTCGTAGGTGGAAACGATGGTGCGGAAGCTGTTTTCCGGCACGGCGTTTTCCATGATGCAGCTGACCGTGCACGCCTGGCAGCCAATGCATTTGCCGACGTCCACCACCATGGCCCAGCGCGGTACATGCCCGGTTTCGCTGGTTGCGGCTCTGGCATCACCGGCAATGGCCCAGGTGGCAACGCCGATACTGGCCTGTCCGGCCGAGAGCAGGAAATCCCTGCGGTTACATCCCATGATGACGCTCCCTCGCACACGCAAAATCGCATGCAGGCAGACTAGGTTTCAGGAGATATGGCCACAATCGGGATGAAACCGGACCCGGCTAGATAAAAACCCCTGGTCGCGAATAGGGTTTGACGGATCGGCTTGACGCAATATGTCTTGCGTGACCGGAAAACCCGGGGGCTGATGCTGCAAGGGGCCGGGCATGGCCAGCCATGTAGTCCAGGCGGACCAGGCTACGGGAACCTGCAAGGCTGGAATCACCAGGCAGGGATGGTGGTGTGCTTGCCATGCAACAACTCGGCGCAGCTCTGGCGGACCGGTATAATCCTTCTTTTTGCCACACCGGTTTACAGGTGTGCAGATCGGACTAGGCAGCTTCCCGTGCCTTCGCTTACGCTGGCAAATGGCGAGTCCGGTCATTTTCATTCATCAGATTTAGAGTCCGCCCGTTCCTGTCTGGCGCGGGCTCATCAGGAGACAGACACATGGCATCCGTCAACAAGGTCATTCTGGTCGGCAATCTGGGCCGTGACCCGGAAGTGCGCTACATGCCCAACGGTGAAGCCGTCTGCAATTTCAGCATCGCCACGACCGATACCTGGAAAGACAAGAACGGCATGCGCCAGGAGCGCACGGAATGGCACAACATCGTGATGTACCGCCGGCTGGCGGAAATTGCCGGTGAATACCTGAAGAAAGGCCGCCCGGTTTACGTTGAGGGCCGGATCCGCTCGCGCAAGTACACGGGCAAGGACGGTGTGGAACGTACTGCGTTTGAAATCGAAGCAACCGAAATGCAGATGCTGGGCGGACGTGATGGCCAAGGTAGTGACAGCTATGGCGGTGGAGGCTATGGCGGTGGCAGCCGGGCTTCTTCTTCCTCTGCAGGGATGGACGAAGGCAGCCCGATGGAACGGGTGCGCGATGACACTCCGCCGCCTTCCCCGCGTCGCCCGGAACCGAAGCCGGCCAGCAATTTTGACGACATGGATGATGACATTCCGTTCTAAAATACAGCTACGACATCAAGCATAAAGTTTCACCTTTGAGCCCTGCAACAGCAGGGCTTTTTTTATTGACCAATACAGATTTTTAATTTTCCAGCTATCCAGCTTACTGTAACGTACAGGACATCTGATCTGTATTCATTAATAATGAATTCTGGATCTTCCATGCATCCTCATTAATGAATTTCAGGTAGATCAATTGCCTTGACAGGGCATTGGATGCTGTCAATTACATGGCTGCATCTGGAAAAAATATTATTGATATTTGTTCTGTGAACTAACATATCGTATGTCTCAGTATTTTGATTATGCCCAAAAGGAAAATTCATGATGGAGAAAAAAATTATATTGCGCATCTTGGAGCTTGCTCTGGTATGCGGGGTCATCACCGGCATGGGTGGGTGTGTCGTGACTCCAGGTTACTATCCGGCTGCCAGCCCTGTTTTCACCCCTTTCTATATTCATACCCCGCCACCAGAACCTTTGGTTGAATTCCCTGGAGTAGCACCAGCGGCCGGCTTTTTCTGGATGTCAGGATTCTGGGACTGGAATGGTGTGCGTTATGTATGGCGACCTGGCCGTTGGGAGCATCATCGTGCAGGTTATCAATGGGAGCCACATCGATGGGAAAGGGAAGGAAATCACTGGAAACTGAATGGCGGGCACTGGAGGGAAAAGTAACATTCAGCACAAAAGCAGGTCGGATTTTGCAGAAATCATGAAGAATGCACTTCACTCTGGTTTGATAGGGTTGCACTAAAATGTTTCAGCTCAAGGATCCAGGATTGATTTATGCACCCAGTTGGTGCTTAAGTGACCTCTAACGGTCTGGATATTTTGGTCAAGTGCACCTGATTTGTGCGCCCACTATTTCTTCACATTTCAGGAGTATGAAGAAATAGTGTGGAAGCGTTACTGTCATCATTAAGCAGCTATCCTGATTGCAGGACTGATTGGAACATCCTTGTTGCTTACATTAATTACATCTTTTTTCAGAGAGGTCCGCACTATGCGTACACATCTTGTAGTGACATGTTCCTTGCTGTCGGTTTTGGCCTTGTCTCAAGCATTTGCTGCATCCGGTGATGGTGCTGGCAAGCCAATGACGCCCGAGCAACTCAAGGAGCATAAGCAAATGATCCTGCAAATGAATGCAGAAAAGATGGATTTGCTTAAAAGCAATAATGCCTGTATCGAAAAAGCTCAGGCAAGTGATGAACTACGTCAGTGCCTGAAGGAATCAAGGATGGCGCAGAAATCCATGCGAGAAAAGTACAAGGCCAAATGGGAGAAAATGCATGGTGAAAATCATTAATGCAAGAAAAAATAAAAGCCTGTTACAGGCTTTTATTTTTAATGAAAATCCAGGAAAATAATCCGAATGACAATGCTTTGATCTTTATTGAAGCGATTGGTGCCTGCTCCTATGGAATGGTTGCAGTGCTGGCTTGAATATTCGTATTAAAAAATAAATCAATCATATTGAGATCAGTCTTCAAATTCAAGTTACGTAAATGTGAATACGAGGTAAAACAATGGATAGTAAAGTAGTATCTCAGCTTGATCGACTCATGGCCAAACTGGCTTGGCAGCGCTGGTTTGTTGGTGAGTTTTTGATCAGGATGCTGGAGGAGGCTTCAAAAAAGTAGCAAAATGAAACGTTGAAACCTGCCATTAAAATGGCAAGGATTTGGCAGATCGTCTGTATGATTTGTATTGTATTCAAGATGCTAATCCCGCTTTTTCTTGTGGCTCATTGCTTCCGCTCTGAGTGAAATTGCTCTTGGTTATTATTTTTATAATTGATTTAGCCGAAAAACACATCAACCTTTGATCGACTGCATTAATTCATGAGTTGGTGGCTTGCATGCTTACCCCTTACAGAGCTGGATTTTTCATTAAGAATTTTTTGAAACAAGATCCGTATAAGCTGGCAACGGAAGTCATTGTCAATTTTTTTGAAAGCCCGTTATCTGAGGAAGGGGCATGCTTTTGCATTGACGAAAGCCATGATGTTTATCTCTATAACGGCTATGTCTTTTGAATTGGGCGAGAATTGCAATGATGGCTGTTCATGGCATGAAATGCATTGAATATTAAATCAATTTTAATGCGTCAAGAATTTTGGAATTTTTACTGGCGTTCTTAAAAAAGCGAAGTCAACTGATGGCTTCGCTTTTTTATGGACCAATACTTTTGGACAGTATCAATCTTGGATTGCCAGAGTCATCCGTCGGGGAATCAGTCTAACGGAAGATACGGCGCAGCAGCACCAGTATGGCCCCCTCTCCACCATCGGCCGGAGAGGCGGAGCAATAGGCCAGGACATCCGGGTGTCGGGACAACAGTGCCCTGACCATGGGGCGCAGAACCGGGCGGCCAGCAGAACCGAATCCCTGTCCGTGAATGATACATACCATGCGGTGACCATGACTGCTGGCCTGGTGCAGGACCAGGAGCAGGCGGGCTTCAGCCGCATCACGATCATGACCGTGCAAGTCTACGCGGGATGCAATGGGCCAGTGCCGGGCGCGCATGCGCTTGAAAATGTCGCGCGGAACACCATTGCGTGCAAAGTCGGCAACTGACTGGTCTTCATCGAACCAGCTGGCAAATGCCTCGTGCGCAGCCGGGCAGGCCATCATTTCATGGCGCGGACGAGGGTGAGGGGACGGCCGGGGATGCGACAGGCTGGCCCGGTTATCGGGTCGCAGTGGCTGTACATCGCGCATCAGCTCCAGAAAGCCGGGCTCCGGAGGCGGAACGACAACAACCGGCGCTGGAGGTTTGACTACCAGCGCCGGTTTGATGGCTTTCAGGCGCTCTTTGAGCGACTTGCTCACATGCGGAAATCAGTGATCAAGAAAACGTTCGGCATCCAGTGCTGCCTGGCATCCTGATGCCGCACTGGTGACTGCCTGACGGTAAATGTGGTCTTGCACGTCACCAGCAGCGAACACACCTTCGATGCTGGTGGCGGTGGCGTTGCCATCCCGGCCGCCACGGGTGATCAGGTAGCCGGTTTCATCCATGTCCAGCTGGCCCTTGAAAAGATCCGTATTCGGCTTGTGGCCGATAGCGATAAAGACACCGGCAACAGCGATTTCTTCGGTGTGCTCATCCTTGAACTTCAGCCGGGCACCAGTCACGCCGGATGCATCACCCAGTACTTCGTCCAGCACGGCATTCAGTTTGAGGGTGATCTTGCCGGCCGCTACTTTCTCCATCAGCTTGTCGACCATGATCTTTTCCGCACGGAATGCTTCACGGCGATGGATCAGGGTGACATGGCGGGCGATGTTGGCCAGGTACAGGGCCTCTTCCACCGCAGTATTGCCGCCGCCGACCACTGCGACATCCTGGTTCTTGTAGAAAAAGCCGTCGCAGGTGGCGCAACCGGATACACCGCGGCCCATGAAGGCTTCTTCGGACGGCAGGCCCAGATACTGTGCCGAGGCACCGGTAGCGATGATCAGAGCATCGCAGGTGTATTCACCTGCATCACCCACCAGCCTGAACGGGCGCTGCCGAAGTTCAACCGTGTGAATCTGGTCGAAGATCATTTCAGTGCCAAAGCGCTCGGCGTGCTGCTGGAAACGCTGCATGAGTTCCGGGCCCATCACGCCGGCGGCATCTGCCGGCCAGTTGTCGACCTCGGTCGTGGTCATCAGCTGGCCACCCTGTGCCAGACCGGTGATCAGCACCGGATTCAGGTTGGCGCGGGCAGAGTAAACGGCAGCTGTGTAACCGGCAGGACCGGAGCCGAGGATCAACAGGGGACTGTGACGGGTTTGGCTCATGATTGGGTATCCGAAAGTTGTGACTTAAGTACCGGATTCTAGCATTGCGCAGCGAGGACTTGATTGGACTCTTCTATCATCATCATTGCCTTAAGCAGGCAGTATGAGGGACGATATCGAGAGTGGCCGCCTGTTGCGGTCATGCTTAACCAGGGAGGCAGCACATGGACAGCGTGCAGTCAGTCAACAACCAAAGCGCCAACGTGCTTGACCAGTCAGCCATCTACGCCATCAAGAAGCAACGCGAAGTTGTGAAGGATACGGTGACGACGCTGATCAACTCTGTCGGCCAGTCCTCCAGCCAGACCGTCAATCCGGCCCATCTGGGCCAGAA
>JAGPIM010000237.1 GCA_018055005.1 Laribacter sp. | reverse complement strand
GACGGATTGTCCATGCGCTGGTGGTAGCACTTCGTCATTGACCAATTTATCCGGGGCATCGCAGAATCGACGGCATTCAGTCCAAGCCTACCGAGAATCCGCATGCCCCAGTTTTCCCAACGCGCGAACCAGCTGACCAGCTCGCTGATCCGCGAAATCCTCGCCGCCACCCAGCAACCCGGGGTGATCTCGTTTGCCGGTGGCCTGCCTGCCACCGACCTGTTGCCGAAGCTCAACTGGTCCAGCGTACCGTTTGACACCGAACAATACGGCATGAGCGAAGGCGAGCCGGCCCTGCGTGAAGCCATCGCCCGCGACGCGCAAAAACTGGGGATCCGTTGCACCAAGGACCAGGTGCTGGTGCTGTCAGGTTCGCAACAGGCACTGGACCTGGTTTCCAAGCTGTTTATCGATCCGGCCACCCCGGTTGCCATGGAAGCCCCGACCTACCTCGCGGCGCTGCAATCGTTCCGCTTTTTCGGTGCCGACATCCGCGGCCTGCCGACCACGGCCACCGGACTGGATTGCGATGCCCTGCGGGCACTGGCGCGCGAAGTAACGCCGGCCTTCACCTACCTGATTCCCACCTTCCAGAACCCGTCCGGCCTGTGCTACAGCCGGACCGCCCGCGAAAAAGTCGCCCGCACGCTGGACGAGCTGAACATTCCGCTGATCGAGGACGAACCCTATCGCGAGCTGTGCTATGACGAGGTCGACCGCACGCCGGTCTGTGCACTGGTCGAGCGTACCTCGTGGGTGTACATGGGCACCTTCTCCAAGACACTGGCGCCGGGGCTGCGCATTGGCTACCTGATTGCCTCGCCCGACCTGTTTCCGTGGTTTGTCAAACTCAAGCAGGCGGCAGACCTGCACTCCAACCGTCCGGGGCAATGGCTGATTGCCCAGTGGCTCGGCACTCCGGCATTCGACGCCCACCTGCAGGCTCTGCAAACGGCCTACCGCAGCAAGCGCGATACCATGCAGGCTATCCTGGAGTGTCACTTTACGGACCTGGCGGACTGGCAGAAACCGGCGGGCGGACTGTTTTTCTGGCTGACGCTGAAGCAGGCCTGCGACACCCGGCAACTTCTCAAGACAGCCATGGCCGAAGAAAAGATTGCCTTCATGCCAGGCGAGCCGTTCTACCCGACCGAAGGCAGCGTAACCGGGCATCTACGCTTCAATTTCAGTCTGGCCACCCCAGAGCAGATGGAGGACGGCCTGAGCCGGCTGGCCGGCCTGATTCGCCGGCAGATGAGCTGACCCGCACCGCACCAGCCTTCAAACAGAAAACCCCCGCCAGAGCCAGTCTGGCGGGGGTTTTCCATGAATGACAAACGATGACCTGATCACCAGCCAGCTCTCCGGAGCAGAGACACACCTCCCGGCATGTGCTGAAGACCGGTACCGCACACGCTTGACGGCAAGCCGGCATCTGCATGGCTGGTCAGCAGTTTCCCGGCTGACGCCGGACTCAGCCCTGCTTCGTAGCCGTACCGGCACCCCGACGCGACGGGCAGGAACCAGGCAAGGCCGGCCCTGCTATTGCAGTTGCGGCTCCGGCGAAACCAGCTCGTCGATATCGATGTCTTCTTCGTCCGTCGAGGCCTGCGGTACGGATTGTCCGAGCTGCCGGGCCCGGTAAGCCAGCCAGGCATCGCGGGTAAAGGCATACTCGTCCAGCGCGGCCTCCCGCGCCGGTTCCAGCGACAACAGCCGGGCCCGCTCGTCCACCTGGTTGACGATGGTGGAATTAAGGTCGGTCCAGGTCGTCGTGAAAATCTCGCGCGACGGCATGCTGAAGTAGTCCACGCCCAGGCCGAGCGTGTCACGTACCGTTGACGGTGCATACAGCGGCGGCACGAAATAGGCACTGTTGTCCCAGCCATAGTGCGCCAGCGTGTCACCAAAACCGTTCTGGTTCTTTTCCAGCCCCATGGACGACGCCACGTCGATCAGCCCGCCCAGACCAAACACCGTGTTGACCGACACCCGCATCAGGTCGTTCATCACGGGCACCGGACGCAGCATCAGGATGTTGTTGGCCAGACTGACCACGTCATACAGGTTGTCAAAGAAATTGCGGATACCGGTTCGTACCGGCTGCGGCGTCACCTTCTGGTAGCCCTCGGCAACCGGCTTGACCACGGCACGGTCAACCGCATTGTTGAAGGCATACATCTTGCGGTTATAGGCTTCGTACGGATCGCGCGGATCCTGACCCGCCGTCGCACATCCGGCCAGGGTTGCCGCAAGCAAGCAGGCGTACAGCGCGCTACGCAGCCGCGATGAAGGCTTGTAGTCCATAGAGATCAATCAGGCTCTCCACTTCCACCGGCAGGTGGAGATGTTGCAAAGAATGTCCGTGCTGTCCGGCTTCCCGGGCCAGCTCCAGCGCCAGCGCCAGCGCGGCCGAATCCACACGCCGTACGGCGGCCCAGTCAAGCCGGCAGTCTGCCGCGCGCACGGCCGGCAGCCAGTCGCGCAGCAAGCCGCTGACCTCGTCAAACGTGACGGCAGACGGCAGGGCCAGTTCGCTGGTCATGTCAGGATGTCCCGCCATTGCGGGCGGCCAGCTGGGCATTTTTGTCACGCAGGCTCTGGAGCAAACCATCGACACCGGACTGCGACAGGATTTCGGTGAAGTTGCTGCGGTACACCGTCACCAGACTGGCACCTTCGACGCTGACGTTGTAAACCTTCCAGCCGGACGGCGTCTTGTAAAGGGTGTAATCCACCTGCACCGGCTTGCTGCCGTCGGCACCACCGGCCACCACGCTGGTGCGCACAATGGCTTCCCGCCCTTCGGCGGACAGGACCACGTTGTCGGACACGTCGATGCGGGCATTCTTGAAGCGCACCATGGTTGCTGCATAGGTACGCACCAGCAGGGTACGGAACTGCTCGGTCAACTGGACCTGTTGTTCCGGTGTGGCCTGACGCCAGCCACGACCGATCGCCAGGGCCGTCATGCGGGTAAAGTCGAATTTCGGCACGGCGGCAGTCTCGACTTCGGCACGGATGCGGGCCGTGTTCTTGCCGTTTTCCTTCTTGATGATGTCGAGCACTTCACGCGAAGTCTGTCGCACCATCTGGTCAGCCGTTTCTGCATGCGCCGTGACCGGGAGCAGGCAGACCGTCACAAGCCCCATCAGGGCCAACCACTTCTTCATCATTTTCTTCCCTCTCCTGCGATCAGTCAGGGCTTGCCGGCCGGTTCGCCGGCTCCCTGTTCGGCAAAGCTCGTCATGAACTTGCCGATCAAATCTTCCAGCACCATGGCCGACGACGTGAT
>JAGPIM010000092.1 GCA_018055005.1 Laribacter sp. | reverse complement strand
TCGCCGGCTTCATCACCCTGGGTCTTGCCATCCATACGTCTGATAGCCTGGTCGATGATGACTACTATAAAAAGGGTAAAGCAATCAACGAGGATCTGGCCCGTGACCAGCAGGCTGCCACGGCTGGCATTGGTGCAACAGTCATGTTTGCCGATGGCCTGTCGGCCGTGCGGGTCCTGCTGAACAGTCAGGACGGCAAACCCTTGCCGGAGACATTGCTGTTGTCGATCCAGCATCCGACCATGGAAGGGATGGACCAGGTCATTACGCTCAGGCAGGAAGGCCCGGGCACGTTTACCGCGCCACTTGCCATGAAAGGCGAGGCTCGCCACTGGTACCTGCGCATCGAGGATCCTGAGCGCCAATGGCGCGTCGAGGGGGAATGGAAGCCCCTGAACGGGCCCATGATACGGCTGGTGCCGAATCTCGCCCCTGCCGATTCCTGAAACAGGCCGAAGTCATGGAGAACCCCATGAAACGAATCATGCTGGTATGTCATGCAGTCACGATTGTGTTCATGGGGGCGCTCCTTGCCGGATGTGCAAGCATCCCGTCGCAGGCGAGACCGACCGTAACCGCCCATGTGCAGCCAGCCAAACACACGGTTCTTGCCGGGCCGGCCCTGTTGCGGGTTGAGCTGGTAACTAGCGAGGAGAAAGTGCTGGGTCAGCGCTATGTTCTGCTTGATGATCCGGTATGGCCTTATCCGGTTGAATTCTGTATTGACCCGGTGGCCGGAAATCCGGCTGGCTGGTTTTTGCGGGCACGGATAACCAATGCGGCAGGAGCAGTGCAAGCCAGCGGCCAGCAACAGCTACCGGCCTTTCCTCCGGACCAGCCCCTGACAGTGTTGGTGGACTGATCCGGCTTCTTTGCCGTAATCAGGATTCCACGACGTAAGGCAGTTGCCCTCGTTGCAGGAGCGGGCCATCCGGCGACCGCAAATGCACACCGCTGCTCCATGCACTGCCCTGCACCACGACCAGCAGTTCTGTCCCGGCTTCCGTTGCGACCGACAGCATGACCTTGCCGATAGCCTGATCACCTGTTTCCACACTGAACAGCTCGTCGCCCGGCTGCGCCTGTGCATCTGCCAAAGCCCGGAACATGCGCCGCTTCACCTTGCCCAGATACTGCGTCCGCGCCACGATTTCCTGGCCGGGATAGCAGCCCTTCTGGAAACTCACGCCGCCGATCAGCTCCAGATTGGCCATTTGCGGAACAAAGGCCTCTTGCGTGGCCTGTGTCACCCATGGTGTCCCGGTTGCAATATCTGAAAGCGTCCAGTTAGCCATCGGGGCCGGTTTGGCGCCATGTGCACACAATTGCGGCCAGAGTTCCATGGCAGCTGCCGGTGCCAGAGCCAGCACAAAACGGCCTTCCGGCAGGCGTATCACGCATCCGTCGCCCAGGGTTTCCACAGCCAGACCGGCTGCCGGAATACCAAGGCCGGATTGCTGCATGACCCGTTTCGCGGCCGGGCCGGTCAGACCCAGCAACACCAGATCATCCCGCTGCCGGTGGCTGACCTTGCTGCGCAGGATGAACATGTTGAGCCGTTTGTCGATTGCTGCGGCCAGACCGGCAGACAGCATCAGCTGGTAATGTCCGGATTCCTGCCAGACCAGAAAATTGGCCAGCATCCGTCCTTTGGCCGTGGAGTAGCTGGACCACTGGGCTGCCTTGGGTGAAACCTGGCGGATGTCATTGGACAGCTGGCCCTGCAGGAAGGCTTCGGCATCGGCACCAGAAAAATCCAGTACGGCAAAATCGCTGAGCGGAACCAGCAGGGCCGGTTCGCTAACGGACTGCATGGTAAACGGGGCGCCCGCGCGGGCCAGAAAGTCATTCCAGTTCTGCATTGTTGTTTCTCCATCCGGTATCCCGGATACCGGTTTACACAGACCATTTACATCGGCCTGCCCGACCGGAATTCAACCCTTCCGGCATCAGGGCAGTGCAGCAAAAACGCCCGCAACCAGTGCGGGCGCCGGCAACAGCAGTCTGGTTTACATCGATTCGAGCACTTCAATGCCCAGCAGGCCCAGACCGGTCTTGAGGGTATCGGCGGTGATGCGGGCCAGTTTCAGGCGGCTGGCCTGGGTGGCCCCTTCGCTCTTGAGGATCGGGCAGGCTTCGTAGAAACGCATGAACTGGGTGGCAACCTGGTACAGGTACTGGGTCAGCAAGTGCGGGAAGCAGGTACGCGCCACTTCGTTGAGCACATCGCTGAACTGGGCCAGCATGAGGGCCAGCTGTTTTTCTGCCGGTTCGGTGATCAGGAGCGGAGCGCCGGCATCAAAACGGTCAACCTTGCGGAAGATGCTGGCAACACGGGTGTAGGCGTATTGCAGGTACGGTGCCGTGTTGCCCTCGAAGGCCAGCATCAGGTCCCAGTTGAAGATGTAGTCGCTGTTGCGGTTCTTCGAGAGGTCGGCGTATTTCACCGCGCCAATGCCGACGGCATGGGCGATCTTGCGCTTCTCTTCTTCGGGCAGGTCAGGGTTCTTTTCGCTGACCAGTGCGTAGGCGCGCTCTTCGGCCTCGTCCAGCAGTTCGATCAGTTTGACCGTGCCACCCGAGCGGGTCTTGAACGGCTTGCCGTCGTCGCCCATCATGGTGCCGAAACCGACGTGTTCGAGCGACATGGCTTCCGGAGCAAAGCCGGCCTTGCGGCAGATGGTGAACATCTGCTGGAAATGCTGGCTCTGGCGGGCATCCACCACGTAGATCACACGGTCAAGGTTCAGCACCTTGTGACGGTAGCGGACCGCACCAAGGTCGGTGGTGGTGTAGAGGAAGCCACCGTCCTTTTTCTGCACGATCACGCCCATCGGGTCGCCGTCGTGGTTGCGGAACTCGTCCAGGTACACCACTTTGGCACCATCGTCCTCGCTCAGCAGGTTCTTGGCAGCCAGCTCGTCAACAATGACCGGCAGGTCATCGTTGTAGGCCGACTCGCCCCGCACGTCGGCGCGGGTCAGGCCAACGCCGAGCTTGCGGTACACGGCTTCGCAGTGGGCCAGCGACACGTCGACAAACTGCTCCCACAGCTTGAGTACGTCAGCGTCGCCACCTTGCAGGCGCACGACGTAATTGCGGGCGGTATCGGCGAACACCGGATCTTCGTCAAAGCGGATCTTGGCGTTGCGGTAGAAGGTTTCCAGGTCGGACAGCTCCAGGTCGGCCTTG
Source organism: Laribacter sp. (assembly GCA_018055005.1). Lineage (GTDB taxonomy): Bacteria > Pseudomonadota > Gammaproteobacteria > Burkholderiales > Aquaspirillaceae > Laribacter. The sequence continues at coordinate 7,641 of JAGPIM010000092.1, read as the reverse complement.
CCGGCTTGGCGGGTTTCGACCAGATAGGCCGTCAGCATGCCGAACTGGGTGCCCCAGTCACCGACGTGGTTGCCGCGCACCATGTTGTTGCCAAGGAACTCGACCACACGCGCCAGCGTGTCACCGATGATGGTGGAGCGCAGATGGCCGACGTGCATTTCCTTGGCGAGGTTCGGGGACGAATACTCGACCATCACGCGCTGCGGTTCGGTAACCGAGCGCACGCCGAGCCGGGCATCGTCCAGCACCGTATCCAGGCGCTTGGCGAGGAAATCCGGGGCCAGCGTGATGTTGATGAAGCCCGGACCGGCGATTTCGATCTTGCTGGCAATGCCGGCAAGGTCCAGCTTGTCGATCACCTGCTGGGCCAGCTCGCGCGGGTTCATCTTGCGCTGTTTGGCGGCCGCCATCACGCCGTTGGCCTGGAAGTCGCCGAACTCGGGGCGGCTTGCCGGTTGCAGCAGCGGTTGGGCATCAGGAACACCAGCCGCAACCAGGGCGGCAGCAAGCTTGTCATGCAGGAGTTGGTTCAGGGTCATCGGAAAAGCTTTCAGTCGATGTGCAAAGGGCGGGCTCGGGAACTGGTGCCGGGTCGTCACCAGCAGGCTGAACCAGGTCAGCCGGAGAGAAAAGACAGTCTTTCCGATTCTACGACCGGGGGCGGGACTGTTCAATGTTTAGACGGCACGCTTTGCCACATGAAAACGCCGCCCAAACGGGCGGCGTGACGATTTTGCACCAGATTTTGCTCAGTGCATGGCATGACCTGCGTGTCCGGCCGGCGCCATCAGCGAATTGACCGGGCCGACTTCCACTTCCACGGCCAGTGGCCTTGCCTCGCGGAATTCCAGCGTCAGCGGAATGCGAGCCCCTTCAGCCAGCGGTTTTTTCAGACCGATCAGCATGATGTGGTAGCTGCCCGGTTTGAGTTCGGTCGTCTGGCCGGCCTTGAGGGGAATTTCTGCTACCTGGCGCATTTTCATGACGCCGTTGTCGTGGATGTGCGTATGCAGCTCGATACGGTCGGCCACGTCACCGCGGACTGCAACCAGGGCGTCATCCTGGCTGCCGGCATTGCGCAGGTTCAGGTAGGCCGCACCGTTTTTGGCGCCCTGGGGCGTGGCGCGGGCCCATGGTGCAGAGGCCGTCAGGTCACCGGCGGGATCGGCAGCCAGCACCGGCAGGGCAGTACAGAGAGACAGCAGCAAGGCAACAGCGGTTTTTTTCATGGAGGGCTCGCTTGGGTTCACAACGGTAATTTCAGCCGGCTTCATCCAGCCGGAAACGGATCGGGACTCGCGCCCATGCGGCGACCGGCACATCGCCCTGGCGGGCCGGGGCAAACCGCCACTGGCGCACGGTTGTCACGGCAGCCTCGTCAAGGCGGGCAAAGCCGCTGCTGGTATCGATTTCCACGCTTTCGGCCCGGCCGTCCCGGTCTACCCGCACCCGCAGCAGGACCCGGCCTTCTTCACCCAGCCGGCGCGACGATGCCGGATAGGCCGGGGCCGGATTGTTCAGGCCGGCGAGGTCGTAACGTGCCGCGCTGACCGTTCCTCCCTGGGCCGGCCTGGCGTTGGGCGCGCCGGTGTCTGCCACTGCACCGGCCGTGTGTTCGACCGGTGACCGGGTGCTGGCGGCCGGTGGGGCATGGTTGACTGGTTCTACCGAAGGTGGCGTCACTGTTCCCGTGTCCGCCAAGGACTGGGAGGCGGGTTGCGGTGATGACGGGCGTGGAGTCGCCACGGTCGCTTTCGGTGTTGCGGTGGTAATCCGTGGTCCGGGGGCAGGGGGCCGGGATGGTTCGGCAGGTACGGGATGTGCTGCGCTGACAGGCGCCGCACGGGTCTGGTCCGGACCGCTGCTGACCAGCAGTGCCACGGAAAAAGGCCGGGCAGGCAGTGCTGCCGGCTGCTGGCCCGCCTGCCAGACACCTGCAGCCGCAACGAACACAGCCGCATGGGCAGCGGCTGAGGCACAGGCGGAAATGAGGGTCGGTCGCGGCAGCTTCATGGCGGGTGTATTGTAATGCCCCGGCAGGGTAGGCGGGACCGGCGGACAGGTCAATGCGACGGATTGTCGCAGCGGCGCCAGACCTGCCAGCGTTCACGTCCGGCAAAAATCTCCAGCGTAGTAAGGCTCGGCTCGTCGGTTTCGCAGACAAAGGCCGGGGCCAGCAGGGCGTCCAGTTCGTCTGCAACCAGGCCAAAAGGCGGGCCTTTTGGCGTATCGGCATGGAAAAAGTAGCCGGCAAGCCAGCCGCCCGGGCGTACCAGGGCCGCCATCTGGCGGGCCCAGTCTTGCCAGGTCTTGCGTGGCAGCGCGCACAGCAGGGCACGTTCATAGATGCCATCGTAGGCGGGCGCTTCATGCCGGAAAAAATCACCCGGTTGCACGCGCACGGCTTCAGGGCCGAGAACCTGCCGGGCCTGCTCGCAGGCAGCCGGACTGAATTCCAGTCCCAGCACATCAAGTCCAAGACCAGCGAGCCAGCCGACTTCGTATCCGCTGCCGCAGCCCGGAACCAGGATGCGCTCCCCGGCCGGAAGCCGGCGGGCAAAAGCCCGGAATTCGTCCGGAACATGGCCGGCATCCCACGGCATGACTTTTTCCTGGTAGCGGCGGTCCCAGAAATCCGGCAAGGAACTGTCCTGCGCCATGTTCCGATCTCCTGTTCGACAATGTATGTCAATAAAATATCATCGGCTGGCGCGGATTCTACATGCCCAGTAGCCCGCGCCACGAATGACTCGTGTAAGATTGCCCGCCATGTCGCTACCCTCGTTTTCCCTGAATGTTGCTGCCCGTCGTGTGCGCGTGATCGCCGCGATTGTGGCCGGTCTCGCACTTGCTTGGGGAGGCAGTGCTTATTGGGCGGGCTTGCAGGCGGAAAAGACGCTTGACGAGCAATACCGCCTGCTGGCGGGCCTGCCGTTTTTCGTGGTCAAGTCCCACAGCTACGACCGTGGCTGGTTCAGTTCGACCGAAACCACCGAGCTGACCTTCAACAAGAAGCTCTTTGCGCCGTACATGGGCATGCTGCCCGAACAGGTCGCCGGCTGGCTGGATTCCACCGTCCGCTATACCAACACGGTCGAACACGGCCCTTTGCCCGGTCTGCGTGATTTTGATTTCCGCCCGGCCCGCGCGCTGGTCAAGACCGAATTTGCCATGAGCGACGCCACGCGCAAGACGCTGGAAAAGTTCTTTGGTGACCAGCCGCCGGTCACGGTGACCAACCGGCTGAATTTCAGCGGTGGCGGCACGCTGGCGATCCGGATTCCACGTTTTGACTACGAGGAGACCCTGTCCGGAGTCAAAGTGGCTTGGCAGGGGCTCGACACCACGGTGCAGTACGATGCCGGCTACACCCACTATGCGGTCGATGCCAGCATGCCGGGCCTGCTGGTCAAGGCGGCGACCAAGGGTGAAGTGCAGCTCAAGGGCCTGAGTTATGTCTCGGACCACCGCCCGGGTGCTTCGGGCGTGACGCTGGGATCGTCAGAGCTCAAGATCAGCCGTATCGAACTCGACAGCAAGGAAAGCCTGCCGTACGAGATCAAGCTCAATGAACTGGTGTACCTGCTGACGCGCTTGCGTGTGGGCGAATTCATCAACCCGGTTGGAGAAATCCGCCCATCCCGGGTGGATCTGGACGGACTGGCTTACCAGATCGTGACCAGCGAACAGGACGACTTCGTCAACACCCGCGGCAAGCTGTCGTTTGCCAGTCTGGATCTGAACCAGAAACGTTATGGCCCGATGCGGCTGGACGTATCGGCCAACCATCTGCACGGCCCCACGCTGGTCAGCCTCGACAAGGCGCTGTCGGCGATTCCGGTGGAGGGGGTCGAGCCGGCGCAGTTGCGTGAACAGTATCTGGAGACTGTCAAGGCCAAGGGTTTGCCCCTGCTGACCAACAATCCGAAGATCCTGGTCAACGATTTCTATCTCAAGCTGCCTGCGGGGGATGTAAAGGTACAAGGCGATCTGGCCCTGACCGGACTGACCGATGCCGACCTGCAGACACCGACCGCTTTCCTGAAAAAAGTGGATGCACGCCTGGAAATCGAAGTGCCCAAGCAGACGCTGGAAGACTTGGTGGTGGCGCAGGCCCGCAACCTCTTCGTGGTGGACCAGACGGCCGAAGATCCGCCGAGCCTTGACGAAATCGACGACCTGGCAAAAAACCTGCTGGCATCGCAACTGGACGTCTGGCAGGAGGCACGCTACCTGACGCTGTCGCAGGGGCAGGTCAAGACCCGCATGAGCTGGCAACAAGGGAAAATCCGTGTCAACGACCAGCCGGTCAGCCTGCCGTGGGAAGAGGAAACGGCACACGAACCTGCGGGCCTGGACGGAGCACCTGCCGGCAACGTGACGCACTGAACCGGGGATTGCACAGAGCGCGGCAGGAAGATTTCCCGCCGCGTTTTGCATGGCGGGTCAGCCGTTGTGCCCGCGGGCCCGCATGGCCAGCAGGATCATGCCGGCCGTTACGGCATCCGTCAGCGCGTCATGCCGGCCCATCCGGGGCAGGTCCAGCGTTTTCAGGATCTCTTCAAGCCGCAGGTCGACATAGCCGTCCGGTGTCTGCTTCAGCCGCCAGTCGTAGTACAGGCCGGACACTTCGATCTGCCGCTGTGGCAGCGTGATGCCCGTCAGCGGCTTGACGTACTTGTTGAGGACCGCCACGTCGTATTCGAGATAGTAGCCAACCAGTGCCCGGCCACCGATGAATTCCAGCAGCCGGCTGACCGCATCGGCCGGTGCCAGTCCGTCAGACAGGTCGCTGGGGCGCAGTCCGTGTACCACCACGCTGCCGGGAGCCGGCAAATGTTCCGGGCGGACCAGCAGGTAGAGGGATTCACTGGCCAGAATGCGGCCCCGGCGGATCCTGACCGCACCGATCGACAGCAGCTCCGCCTCGCGTACGTTCAGGCTGGTGGTTTCGCAGTCAAGACTGACCACTTCGTCCGGCATCTCCTCGAAGAGCATGTTCCAGCGCGGGTCGACCTGTTTTTTTTGCCAGGCATGGCGCAACCGGGCCAGCATCAGAACGCTCCCGTCTTGAAGTGGTAGCGCACCATGTTCTTGAAGCGCTTGACCACGGCCAGTGCATCCTTCAGCAGGTCGCGTTCGAGTGTCGACAGTTGCTCGGGCACGATCAGGTTGCCTGGTGTCTGGCCCAGTTGCAGGGCTTTCAGTCCGTGTTCCAGCCGCTGTTCCAGCAGGAAGCCCAGCGCTTCAGCAAGATCGTGGCCCAGGTCGGCATCCAGCTGCCCCGCCCGCACCAGGATCTGGATACGGTCAAAGGTGTTGGTTTCGCTCAGGCCGTTTTCCAGTGCCAGCGCCCGGATACCGTGCACGATCGGGAAGATGCCGCCTTTTTTCAGGTCGAGCGTGTCGCGGCCACTGTGGGCCGTGGTGACCAGTTGCGAAAAGATGCCCAGTGGCGTGTCGAACTGTTCGACGGCACGGGCAAAGCGCGCAAAGTAGCTGGCATCATCCTGCATGATGTTTTGCAGGTACTGGCGTGCATCGGCCAGCAGGGCGGCATCGCCTGCCACGGCGCAGGCATCGGTGAAGATGGCCAGTTTCATCTGGGCTTCGGGATCGGGCAGATACACCCAGTGGTACAGGCGGTCCTTCATGCCTGCCAGCGGCTGCACCCAGTCCGGATTGCTGACCATGATCCGGCCCGGGCAGGGCGGATAGCCGAAATCGGCCAGTGCCTGCGAAAAGGCCGCACAGGCCTCGGCCAAGGCCGGGCTTTCAAAGCCGTCACGGATGATCAGTGCATTGTCCTGGTCGGTCTTGATGATCTGTTCGCCGCGCCCTTCCGATCCCATCACCACGAGGCAGCTGTTGGCCACCAGCCCGGCCGGGGCGACCAGCTCCCAGGTACGGGCAAACAGCTTGCTGTTGAGGGCCTGCACCAGCCGCGCCAGTTCGCGAGCCTTGACCCCGTGGCCGGACAGGATGGCAACCAGCTTGTCCATCTGGCGGGCTATGCCGCGCAGGGTGTCCAGCGACTGCGCCAGCTCAAGCTGTTGGGCAATCAGGTGAGAATGATTCGAGAAATACGACAGCAAGTCGATCTGCTCCAGCACGCCCACCGGGCGGCCGGACTCGGTGACCACTACCCGCTGGATGGTGTGGCGGGTCATGACCAACAGGGCGTTGAAAAGATAGTCGTCGATGTCGCAGGTAATCAGCTGGAAACGGCAGCGCTGGCGCAGGAGCGTGTCACCGGGCACGGCATCAATGATGACGTCCCGGCAGTCGCTGGCGGTGAAAATGCCGGTCTGCTCGCCGTCCTGTACCAGGATGGACTTGGTCTTGTGTGCACGCATGGCCAGCGCGGCGTCCAGCAAGGTGGCGTCGCCCGGCAGGCAGACCGGCTCGCATACACAGGCATCGCGCACGGTGGCGGTCAGCAGCGTCTGCAATTCCCGGTTACCGCCGCGCTGTGCCAGCGCTGAAAACTTTTGCGAAACACTCTGGAAGAAAAACGCGGCAAACAGGCTGTTGGACTCGATGAGCTGCATGACCACCGCCTTGGGAATGGCGTACAGCAACGTTTCCTCGTGTGCAACGATGTGCTGGCTGCCGCTGCCCTTGATCAGGGCCCGCGAATCAAACGTGTCGTCACTCCGGAAAACCGCCGTGATTTCATCGTGGTCGGCCAGTTCGCAGGCCAGCCCCTTGATGACCACATATAGCTGCTCCACCGGCTGGCCGGGGTTGATGATGGCTTCGCCTGCACTGAAATAGAGAATGTCGACCGACTGTTCGAGCTGCTCGCGCTCCAGCGGTGTCAGTACGTCAAACGGCGGTTCCTTGAAGCTGAAACGATGCATGGTGTGTCTCCCTTGTATTCTTTTGTCATGATACGTTGGCTCGCATGGCCAATCTTGTTTTTTGTCAGACAGTCCAGACGGATCCGGCCGGACGGACGAAAGAAGGTCGGTATGCCGGGTACGCATACCTGGAACATGGAGCTGCCCCGGATTTTTGCCGGTCTGCTCAAGACGCACCGGCAGGGCTGGGCTAACGAGGCCTAGCGTGCAGTTTGCCGGCGCTGGCCGTAGTGCAGCAGTGGCAGCGTGACGGCCCCGGCCACCAGCCCCCAGAATGCCGAGCCGATGCCCATGACGGTCAGGCCGGAAGCCGTGACCAGGAAGGTGACCAGCGCGGCTTCGCGGTCGTGCTCGTCGCGCAGTGCGGCAGCCAGACCGTTGCCGATGGTGCCCAGCAATGCGAGTCCGGCCAGTGCCAGTACCAGCGAGGGCGGAAATGCTGCAAACAGGGCACCGACCGTTGCACCGAAGATGCCGGTCAGCAGGTAAAAGCCACCGGCTGCGACGGCGGCCACATAGCGGCGGGCCGGGTCTTCATGTGCTTCGCGGCCCATGCAGATGGCGGCGGTAATGGCCGCCAGATTAAGGGCAAAGGCACCGAACGGCGCCAGCAGCAGGTTGGCAAGGCCGCTCCAGCCGACCAGTGGCGAGACCGGCAGCGAGTAGCCGGACGCCCGGATGACGGCAACGCCCGGCACGTTTTGCGAGGCCATGGTCACGGCAAACAAGGGCAGGGCCACGCCGACCAGTGCAGGCAGGCTGAAGGCCGGCCAGGTCA
>JAGPIM010000091.1 GCA_018055005.1 Laribacter sp. | reverse complement strand
CCGTCACCCAGGCCATCCGCGTCCTGCGCCAGCATGACGTGCAGTGGACCGACCACCTGTATGCCTACGAAGAAAAAGGCGGTACGCGGGTATCTGCCCGCGAGCTGGGCGTGGATGAACACGCGGTGATCAAGACGCTGGTCATGCAGGACGACAACCGGCAACCGCTGGTCGTGCTCATGCACGGCGACTGCGAAGTCTCCACCCGCAACCTCGCCCGCCAGATCGGCGTCCGCCACATCGAGCCCTGCCCGCCGGCCGTGGCCGACCGGCATTCGGGCTACCAGGTCGGTGGCACCAGCCCATTCGGCACCCGTCACGCCATGCCGGTGTACATGGAAGCCAGCATTGCCGGCCTGCCGCGCATCTACGTCAACGGCGGCAAGAAGGGCTATCTGGTCGGACTGGCGCCGGCCGACCTCATCCGCGTGCTGTCGCCCCGGCTGGTGGACATTGCCGTCCCGCACAACCCGGACTGAACCGGCACTAGGCAGCCGGCCGGCGCGGGCGCAGGCTGTAGCGCAGGCGCACGATGAAGCCATAGCCCAGCGCCAGGAAACCCGCCATGCCCAGCGCCATGTGCAGGGGCGCATCCCACAGCAGCGGGGCAATCACCCCGGCCACCACACTGGCAAACAGCGTCTGCACAAAGCCTTGCAGTGACGACACCGTACCGCGCAGTTCGGGAAACAGGTCGAGGATGAACAGCGTGATCGACGGCGCCGCCAGCGACATGCCGGTGGTGTAGAGCCCGAGCGGCAACACGCTCCACGGCACGGCCGGCGGCAGCAACAGGCAGACCAGCAGATTGGCCGCCGCCGCCAGTGCCATCATCACGTAAGCCATGCGCACCAGTTCACGGGCCGAACGGCGGCCTGCCAGCGTACCCGACAGCCACGCCCCGAGCATGATGCCGCCGACCGCCGGCCCGAACAGCCACAGGAAATCGTTGTGCCCCAGCCCGAGGTGGCGCATCAGGAACACCGGAGCGGCCGGGATGTACAGGAAAAAGCCGGCAAAGTTGAACGTCACTGCGGCCGCCAGCCAGCGGAATTCCGGCTGCCGGACCACCTGCCAGTAACTGCGCAGCAACATGCGCGGCGCCAGTGAGCTGCGGCGTTCGCGGGCATGGGTTTCCGGCAGCCAGCGCCAGCACAGCACGAACAGCACCAGCCCCACCAGCGCCATGAAGGCAAAGATCGACCGCCAGCCAAACGCGCCGTACAGCCAGCCACCGATGACCGGCGCCAGCGCCGGTGACAGCGAAAACAGCATGGTGACCTGCGACATCAGCCGCTGGGCATCGTGGCCGTCAAAGGTGTCGCGGATGATGGCACGGCCGACAATCAGCCCGGCACCGCCGCACACGCCCTGCAAGGCCCGGAACAGCAGCAGTTGCCCCAGCGACTGCGCCAGCATGCAGCCGATCGAGGCGCAGGCAAACAGCCCGGTCGCCACCATCAGCACCGGCCGCCGGCCGGTGGCATCGGAGATTGATCCGTGCCACAGCATCATGCCGCCGTAGAAAAACAGATACACGGACAATGCCTGCTGCATTTCCAGCGGACTGGCCTCCAGGGCCGTGCCGATGGCGCCCATGGCCGGCAGGAAGGTATCGATGGAAAACGGTCCCAGCGTCGACAACGCTGCCAGCATCAGGGCCAGGCCGGGTACTACGGTTCGGGTCATCAGGAGGTCTGCCGCCAGCGAGGAGGCCGTACATGCCAGCAGAATCTGGCGTTGCGCCCCTGCCTGGCATCGGCCAGAATGAATCGCTGATGATTCTACCCGGTTTACCCATGACAGCCGTAACGGTGTATCACAATCCCCGCTGCTCCAAATCGCGCGAAGCCTTGCGCCTGCTGGAGGAGGCCGGTGTCACGCCGGTCGTCGTCGACTACCAGAAAACCCCGCTGACCGAAGCCGGACTCGTGCAGGTCCTGCGCCGGCTGGGATGCGAAGCCCGCGACATCATGCGCCGTGACGAGCCGGAATACCGCGAGTTGTTCCTTGATGACGTCACGCTGAGCGAGGCGCACCTGCTGGGTGCCATCGTCGAGCACCCGCGCCTCTTGCAGCGCCCGATCGTGGTAGCGGGAGACCGGGCCGTGATTGCCCGCCCGCCATCCCTGGCTCTGGAACTGGTCGGACTGGCCGCACGCCCCGAACCGGCCTGACGCTCCGGACAGACAGGGTAGCCGGCCCTGTCCGGCCGGCACGCCGGACGTACCCCGCCAGCCGCGCAGCCTAAGCGCCGGATGCCTGTACCAGTTGGCGCGCCAACTGCGCCAGTCGCCGTCCCTGGGCAATCGCCAGCTGTTTTTCCTCGTCACTGATGGCCTGCCGGCCGTCGTTGCCGGCCCAGTGACTGACGCCGTAGGGCGTACCGCCGGAACGGGTGGCCGACAGCGCCGGCTCGGTGTACGGCAGCCCCATCAGCAGCACGCCGTGATGCAGCAGCGGCAGCATCATCGACAGCAGGGTGGACTCCTGTCCGCCGTGCAGGCTGCCGGTGCTGGTAAACACGCAGGCAGGCTTGCCGGCCAGGCTGCCGGCCAGCCATTCGGGCGAGGTGCCGTCCCAGAAATACTTCATGGCGCTGGCCATGTTGCCAAAGCGGGTGGGACTGCCCACTGCCAGCCCGTGGCAGTCGCGCAGGTCCTGCAGTTCCACGTAGGGTGCACCGCTGTCGGGCACGCCGGGGGCCGTGGCCTCGCAGACGGTGGAAACCGGCGGCACGGTGCGCAGCCGCGCATGGCAGCCGTCGACGCTTGCGATGCCGCGGGCAATCAGTCGCGCCAGGTCACGGGTTGCGCCGTGCCGGCTGTAGAACAACACCAGGATTTCGGTCATGTCGGCCTTTCATGTGCCCGCCCCGGAGGCCGGGCTAGTGTCTCGGTCAGGGCGCGACCATAATCGCCCCATGACCCATTTCGCAAGCGGGCAATGACATGCTCCGGCTTTCCCGCCCTCCCCTGCCCCCGCTCCTGCAACGCCTGACGGGATTCAGCCTGTTCGTCTGGCGCCGGGCCATGCAGAACCGCTGCCTGCAGGTAGCAGCGAGCCTGACCTTCACGACCCTGCTGTCGCTGGTACCCTTGATCACCATCACCCTGATCGTGGTGGCAGCGTTTCCGGTATTCGAAGAGCTGTCGAGCCAGTTCAAGGAATTCCTGCTGCGCAACCTGGTACCGGACTTTGCCGGACGCATCATTTCGGTCTACCTCAAGCAGTTCACCGACAATGCCGGCCGGCTGACGGCAGTCGGCCTCGCCCTGCTGGCCTTTACCTCGCTGTCGCTGATGCTGACCATCGACCGGACCTTCAACGCCATCTGGCAGGTCCAGCGCCCGCGCAAGCTGCTGCACAACATGCTGGTGTACTGGACGGTGCTGACACTGGGGCCGCTGCTGCTGGGTGTCGGCATTTCCGGCTCGGCGTGGATCCTCAACTGGAGCGGACTGGCACGCACGGCACCGGGGCTGGCCGGCATCATCCAGAACCTCGGCAGCCTGACCCTCGCCACGGTGATGCTGACCGTGCTGTACGGGCTGGTGCCCAATTGCTACGTGCCGCGCTCACATGCCCTCATCGGCGGCGCCCTGACGGCCCTGACACTGGGCGTGGCGCAGGCCGGCTTCGGTCTGTACGTCGAGATTTCCCGCACCTACCAGTTCATCTACGGTGCCTTTGCCACCTTCCCGTTCCTGCTGATCTGGCTGCAACTGATGTGGCTGACCGTACTGATCGGGGCGGAGCTGACGGCGTCGCTCAGCTACTGGAAAGGCGATGTCTGGCGCCGCGAGGGTGACTCACAGCGCCGTTTCTGCGATGCCCTCGATACCCTGGTCCGCCTGAGCCAGGCACAGGTCCACGGGCGGGCACTGGGCCAGGCCGACCTGCGCCACCATATCGACACCGGCTACGACGAGATCGGCCGCATCCTTGACGAACTGGCACAACTGGGACTGGTGCAACGCAGCACCGAAGGGCTGTGGGCCCTGCTGTACCGGCCGGAGTCGGTCTCCCTGCTGCGGCTCTGGCACCACTTCGTGCTGGACCTCAACGCCAGTCCTGCCGACGATGCCATCAGCCACTCGCTGACCGAACTCGTGCGGCCGCTGGAGGCCGGGCTGGACATCAGCCTGGCGGAATTCCTGCGCCGTTATCCGCCAGCCGGTCCGGCCGTCACGCGGCTGGCGGCTCCTCAGCCAGGCTGATGCCCATTTCCAGGAGGACGGCCCGTGCCACCCGGAAACCCTCCACGGCAGCCGGCGCTCCGGCATACACGCCGGCATGCAGCAGGACTTCGCGGATTTCGACCCAGCCGGCTCCGTTGTTGACGGCTCCGCGTACGTGGCCGCGCAGTTCGTGGCTGCGCCCCAGTGCGGCCAGCATGGCAATCGTCACAAGGCTGCGGGTCCGCAGGTCGATGCCATCGCGCTGCCAGGTACTGCCCCAGGCGTGGGCCGTGACCCATTGCTGCAACGGCAGGTTGAATGCGTCCACGTCCTGCAAGGCCCGGTCGACAAATTCGGTGCCCATGACTTCGGTACGCCGGGCCAGCCCGGCAGGGTCGAGTTCCATGTCCATGTGTGGATTCCTAGCGTCCGCGGGTGGACAGGCCGACACCGGCGAGGATGCCGGCAATGCCCAGCGCGTGATAGAGGTAAAACGCCTCGCCCAGGAACGCGACTGACAGCAGTGCGCCAAAGGCCGGCATCAGGTGGATGAACATGGCCGCCCGCGCCGGGCCGATGGCGCCCACCCCGAGGTTGAAGAAAAAATACGCCGCTACGGACGGCAGGGTGCCGACGTAGGCAAATGTCGCCAGTGTCGCCGCATTCAGCTCGAACGTGCGCCCACCGGCATGCTCCCAGGCGTACAGCGGTGCAATGATCAGCACCCCCAGCCCGACCAGCACGCCCAGCAGCCCCAGCCGGTCGATGCGGCTGTCCACTTCCTTGATGGCCAGCGTGTAAACCGCCCAGAACACCATGGCGACGAACACGATCAGGTCGCCGCGATTGAGGTCGAGCCCGGTCAGCCGCGCCCACTCGCCCCGGGAAATGATCAGGAGCACGCCGGCAAACGACAGCATCAGCCCGGTCACCTGCCGGCCGTGCAGTCCCTGGCGGAAGAACAGCGCACCAAAGGCCACGGTCAGGATCGGGATGAACGAATTGAGCAGAACGGCATTGGTAGCGGTGGTGAACTGCACGCCGGTGTACACCAGCGAGTTGAACCCGGCGACGCCCAGGGCCGCCAGCAGCAGCAGGCGGCCCCGCTGCGCCCACAGCAACCGGCGGTCACGCCAGGCCCGCGGCAGGGCAAACGGTGCCAGCAGGACAAAGGCAATGAGCCAGCGGCCAAACGACAGTGCCATGGGTGGCAGGGCAGCATGCATGGCGCGCGCCAATACGAAATTGCCCGACCAGAACAGCGAGGTCAGGGTGAGCAGCAGGCAGGCAACAACAAAGGGACGAGACTTCATGCAGGCGATCATGCCAAACTGGCATTCGCTTGACCATGAAGTTTATTCCAAACATATAAAATGCTGCGCAAGTCATTCATTTTTCACGGCCAGAGCTCGTCATTCAGCCGCCCGCGCGATGGTGCCGGCTTCTGGTTCTGGCAATTGGCCGGGCTCACCCTGCTGGGGGTGGGCAGCTTCCTGCTGTGGCAGGACAATCGTCTGGACCAGTGGCTGGCCGGTCTGGCCTATGCGCCGGAGCTGGGCCGCTTTCCGCTCAAGGACAGCATCTGGCTGGAGCGGCTGGGACACAGCTGGCTCAAGAACGTCATCTACGCCGGCGTGCTGGTCACGCTGATCGTGGCATTGCGGCCCGGTACGCTGCTGTTCCGCCGCCGCCAGGCCTGGCTGGCACTGGCCGGCATGGCACTGGCGGCATTGGTCGTGTCCTGGCTCAAGCGCAACAGCATTCACCACTGCCCGTGGGACATCCGCGAATACGGTGGCTTTGCCCCTGTCCTGCCGCTGTTTGCCAGCCTGCCGGACGGTATTGCTCCCGGGCGCTGCTTCCCTGGCGGCCATGCCTCGGTCGGCTTCGGCATGCTGTCGTATGCCTTTGCCGCCCATGCCGGCGGTAGCCGCCATACGTTCTGGATCACCACCGGCGTCCTGGCGATCGGCGTGTTTGCCGGCACGGTGCAGATGCTGCGCGGGGCGCATTTCCTCAGCCACCAGCTCTGGACCCTGTGGTGGTGCTGGGCGGTGTGCCTGGCGGTCTACGGTCTGTTCCGCTGGCGCAGCTGGATCTGAAGCAGGGTGGTCAAGGCCCCGGCTGCCCGTCAGCCGGGTTCGCCCACCAGCCATTCCAGCGGGTCGATTCCCAGCCGGGCTCCGTCTTCGTGCCCGCAGATGGCATCTCCGCCACCGCTGCCCAGCGGGTGTGACAGGTCCAGCCGGTAGGGGGCAACCCGTCCGTATTTCGGGTCGATGATCACTTTGACGACCGGCGTCAGCAGATTGCTGCTGTCGTGCTCGATAACCACTGCCAGCCGTCCGCTTTCAAGCCGCACGAGACTGCCGACCGGATAAATACCGATGGTCCGCAGGAACACCCCGACCAGCGGCCGGCTGAAATAAAAGCGCGACCACTCGTAAATGCGCCGCAGCGCTTCGGTCGGCGCCATGCCCCGGTGATAGCAGCGGTCCGAGGTCAGGGCATCGTAAACATCGACAATCGCGGCCATCTGGCCAAAGCGCGAAATCCGGTCACCGGCCGTTCCCTGTGGATAACCGCTGCCGTCGTGCCGCTCATGGTGTTCGCCGGCGATGCGGATCACGATCGGATCAATGCACGGCATGGTTTCCAGGATGCGGATGCCTTCATCGACGTGCGTCTGCATGATGGCGTACTCGGCATCGCTCAGGCGGCCGGGTTTGGTCAGGATGTCGCCGGGCATGCACATCTTGCCCACATCGTGCAGCATGCCGCCCATGCCGACCGTGTGCAGGGTGCGGGCATCCGGGTTTTCCGGCTGACAGAAATTGATCAGGAGCGCACTGACGCCGATGCAATGACGATAGGTGTAGTTGTCCTTGTCACGGATGCGGCTGAGCGACAGCAGGGCACCGGGATTGCGCAGGATGGAGCCGGCCACCTCGCTGACCGCCTCGTCCAGCGCATCCAGCACCAGAGGCTGCCCCTGCCGCACGCCGGACAGGGTATCGGTCACGATGCGTTGGGTTTCACGGAAGATGCGGTTGGCCGTCTCCCATTCCTCGGCCAGCGCCACCCGGTTGGGCACGGCCACGCTGCTGCGCGCCAGCTGGACCAGCTCCTGCTCGTGCCGGCGGATCTCTTCCTGTCTGGTAGGCGCATGCGGACAGTCCAGCCCGAGGCGGGTATCGATGTCTACCTCCTGGATGCCGTGCGCCAGGATACTGGCAATCTGGCTGTCCTGCCGCAGCAGGAAACGGGAACGCAGGAACGGATGATCGAGCCAGTCGCAGTTGAGGTCGCAGACAAACATGCCTACCCGCAAATCCTGAGTCCGAATCCGTTTGATCATGTTTCCCCCGCCATGGCATCCCGCATCGCTTCAAAAAGCAAGCATCATTGACCAATGGATGAGAAAACAAAAAACGGATAACTGCAAGCAGGCCAGAGCATGTCCACAGTAGCCGGACCCGGAAACAAACCAGACCAGCCCATCCACTGAAGCGATGGTTTGTCTGTCATGGCATCCGGCCATACGCCATAACCGCCTGAACCGGTTGAAGAAGCGCTCGACCAGAGTGCGCGCCCGGCAGCAGTGCCAGCCGACATGTTACGGTGTCAGTCGAGACAACCAGCGGGACTCACCACCAGCGTGACGGTTGCTCCGACCGTCACCGGGAAATCGCTGTCACCGCCTTTGTCGGCAATGGTGACCGGTACCGGCATCGCCCCGACAGGACTCCGGCCAAGGACCGGCAGCCCTTGGCCGTGGGCCTGCCGGTCCGCTGGCGTTCAGTGCACATCCATTGCAGGTCGTCCGGCAGGCATCGCGTCATCTGCCGGCGGCAACACGCGCAAATGCAGCCAGACAACCAATACCGTGAACACGCCCTAGTGTGCTGCGCCCCAGTTGGCCCCGCTGCCGACCTCGGCCACCAGGGGCACCGCCAGCGCGGCCACCGCGGCCATTTCCTGCGGCAGCGCCGCGCACACCCGCTCGCGCTCGGCCTCCGGCACCTCCAGCACCAGTTCATCGTGCACCTGCATGATCAGCCGGCTGGCCAGCTGCTCGCGTTGCAGCCAGTCAGCCACGCGGATCATGGCGAGCTTGATCAGGTCGGCCGCCGTGCCCTGCATCGGCGCATTGATGGCCGCACGTTCGGCACCCGCACGGCGGGCGGCGTTGCTGGAGCGGATTTCCGGCAGGTAGAGCCGGCGGCCGAACACGGTTTCAACCCAGCCCTGCTCGCGCGCGGCTTCACGGGTGCGCTGCATGTAGTCCTGCACGCCGGGGTAGCGGGCAAAGTAGCGTTCGATAAAGGTCTGCGCCGCCTTGTTGTCGATTTCCAGGCTCTTGGCCAGACCAAAGGCGCTCATGCCGTAGATCAGGCCGAAGTTGATGGTCTTGGCGTAGCGGCGCTGCTCGGCGCTGACGGCATCGAGCGGCACGCCGAATACCTCGCTGGCGGTGGCGCGGTGAATGTCGCGCCCCTCGCGGAAGGCGGCGATCAGCCCGGCATCGCCGGAAAGATGCGCCATGATGCGCAGCTCGATCTGCGAATAGTCGGCCGACACGATGCAGCTGCCCGCCGGTGCCACGAAGGCCTCGCGCACCCGGCGCCCTTCGTCGGTGCGGATCGGGATGTTCTGCAGGTTGGGATCGCTGGAGGCCAGCCGGCCGGTCACCACCGACGCCTGCGAATAGTGCGTGTGCACCCGGCCGGTGTCCGGATTGATCATCGTGGGCAGCTTGTCGGTATAGGTGGATTTGAGCTTGGCCAGCCCGCGGTAGCGCAGCAGCGCCTTGGGCAGCGGGTAATCCTCGGCCAGCTTTTCCAGCACCGATTCATCGGTCGAATAGCCGCCGCTGGCGGTTTTCTTCACGCCCTTGGTATCGATGGCCAGCTTGTTGAACAGAATGTCGGACAGCTGCTTGGGCGAATTGAGGTTGAAAGGCTGACCGGCCAGCTCATACACCCCGGCCTCGATCGCCAGCATTTCCTCGCCCAGCACCTGACTCTGCCGCGCCAGCTCGGCGCGGTCGATCAGCACGCCGGTGCGCTCCATGGCAAACAGCACCGCCGCCGTCGGCAGCTCGATGCTGCGGTAGAGCGTGTCACGCACGCCGTCCAGCTTGCCGGCCAGCGCATCACGCAGGCGCAGGGTCACGTCGGCATCTTCGGCGGCGTAGCGGGTGGCGGTATCGAGATCGACCTCGGCAAAGCCGATCTGGCGCGCGCCCTTGCCGCAGATGTCTTCGTACTTGATGGTGCCCAGCCCCAGCTCGCGCTCGGCCATGGCGTCCATGTTGTGGCGCTCGTGACTAGCCAGCACGTAATCCATCAGCATGGTGTCGTCGGCCACCCCCGCCAGCCGGATGCCGTGGTTGGCCAGCACGTGGCGGTCGTAATTGGCGTTTTGCAGCACCTTGGCTGCCGCCGGGTTTTCCAGCCACGGCCGGAGCTGCGCCAGCACGCGGTCCCGGTCGAGCTGGGTTTCGACACCGGGGGCGACATGCGCCAGCGGTACGTAGGCCGCCTCGCCTGGCGTGACGGCAAAGCTGACCCCGACAATGCGGGCCTGCATCGGGTCAAGGCTGTCGGTTTCGGTATCGAAAGCGGCACGCGGCGCCGCTGCCAGCCGCGCCAGCCAGTCGGCCAGCTCAGCCTCGGTCAGCACGGTCTGGTAGCGTGCCTCGGCGGTGGGGGTGACCAGCGCAGACGAAGCCGCTGCGGGAGCGGTGGGCGTGTCAGTTGCGGCCGGGGCGGCAGCGAACAGGTCGTCTGCAACGGCTTCTGGACGGGCGGGCGCGACCGGCTCCGTCAGGGCGGTGCCGTCACCGTATTCCTTCAGCCAGGTGCGGAACCCCAGTTCGCGACACAGCGCGCTCATGGCCAGGCGGTCCACCGCCGGGCGCAGCAGGTTGTCAAAGCCCTGCGGCAGTTCGGTGGCGAGGTCCACGTCGGTCTTGATGGTGACGAGCTGGCGCGACAGCGGCAACCACGCCAGCGCGGTGCGCAGGTTTTCGCCCACCTTGCCGCCGACTTCATGGGCCTGCGCCATCAGGGTATCGAGGTCGCCATAGCTTTCCAGCCACTTCACCGCGGTCTTGGGGCCGCACTTGTCGACACCGGGCACGTTGTCGACCTTGTCACCGGTGAGGGTCAGGTAATCGATGATGCGTGCCGGCGGTACGCCGAACTTGCCGGCTACGCCGGCTTCGTCGAGCCATTCTTCGGTCATGGTATTGACGAGCTTCACCTGCGGGGTGACGAGCTGCGCCATGTCCTTGTCGCCGGTGGAGATCACCACCTGAAAGCCGGCCGCGGCAGCGTCTTTCGCCAGCGTGCCGATCACGTCGTCGGCTTCGACGCCGTCGACCATCAGGAGCGGCCAGCCCAGTGCGCGCACGGCGGCGTGTACCGGCGCGATCTGCTGGCGCAGGTCGTCGGGCATGGGCGGGCGCTGCGCCTTGTAGGCCGGGTAGAGGTCGTCGCGGAAGGTCTTGCCTTTGGCGTCGAATATGCACGCGCTATAATCGGCTGCCACTTCCCGTTCCAGACGCCGCAACATGTTGATCATGCCGTAGACGGCGCCTGTCGGCGCACCGTCAGGCGAACGCAGATCAGGCATCGCGTGGAATGCGCGATACAGATAGGAAGAGCCGTCGATCAGCAACAGGG
>JAGPIM010000090.1 GCA_018055005.1 Laribacter sp. | reverse complement strand
GGATCTGGGCATCAACAGCACGCCCCAAGGTCACGGTACGGAACACGTTGTAGGCCATGATCACCATACCGGAGAGGTACAGCAGACCACCCAACAGACGCACGAAGTGGTACGGATAGGTCACTTTCACCACTTCTGCAAATGCATAGGTCAAGGTGCCGTCCGGGTTCAGGGCACGCCACATCAAGCCCTGCATCACACCGGAAATCCACAGCGCGGCGATATAGAGCACCACACCCACGGTAGCCAGCCAGAAGTGTGCTTCGATCAGCTTGGTCGAATACATTTCTTCACGGTTGAAGAGGCGCGGGATCAGGTAGTACATCGAACCGATGGTGATGAAGCCCACCCAGCCCAAGGCACCGGAATGCACGTGGCCGATGGTCCAGTCGGTGTAGTGCGACAGGGCATTCACGGTCTTGATCGACATCATCGGACCTTCAAAGGTCGACATGCCGTAGAACGAGAGGGATACCACTAGGAACTTGAGGATCGGATCGGTACGCAGTTTGTGCCATGCACCCGACAGGGTCATGATGCCGTTGATCATGCCACCCCAGCTCGGAGCCAGCAGAATCAGCGAGAACACCATGCCCAGCGACTGGGTCCAGTCCGGCAAGGCGGTGTAATGCAGATGGTGCGGACCTGCCCACATGTAAGTGAAGATCAGGGCCCAGAAGTGCACCACGGACAGGCGGTAGGAGTAAACCGGACGGCCAGCCTGCTTCGGCACGAAGTAATACATCATGCCCAGGAAAGCAGCGGTCAGGAAGAAACCCACGGCATTGTGCCCGTACCACCACTGGATCATGGCATCCACGGCACCTGCGTATGCGGAATAGGACTTGGTCAGGGTCACCGGAACAAAGGCGCTATTGACGATGTGCAGCAAGGCCACCGCCAGGATAAAAGCACCATAGAACCAGTTGGCGACATAAATATGCTTGACTTTGCGGATAGCAATGGTGCCGAAAAACACAATTGCATACACCACCCAAGTCACGGCGATCAGCAGCTTGATCGGCCATTCCAGTTCGGCATATTCCTTGCCGAAAGTCATCCCCAGCGGCAGGGTAACGGCTGCCGCGACAATGACGACTTGCCAGGCCCAGAAAGTGAACGCAGCCAGCTTGTCTGAAATCAGACGCACCTGACAGGTCCGCTGGACGACATAGTATGACGTAGCGAACAGGGCTGAGCCGCCAAAGGCGAAAATCACCGCGTTGGTGTGCAGAGGGCGCAGTCTGCCGAAGTGCAGCCACGGACCGATGTTGAGATCGGGCCAGACCAGCTGCGCGGCAATAATGACGCCCACCAGCATGCCGACGATGCCCCATACTACGGTCATCACGGCAAACTGGCGCACCACCTTGTAATTGTATGTGGATTGCGTCTCCATTGAGGTTTCTCCAAGGTTGCGAACGAGTAATCCGTAAAGTGCGCCGCACCGGCAAGCAAGACAGCAACCTGCTCATGCGACACACATAAAGCGTGTCAATGGCGCCTAGCGGATCGAAAAGTAGTCACAGGCAGCCGGTTTATCCAATCAGCACACCTTTTGCAGCCGGGCATTTTAAAACAAAGCTCAGCGATGAACTAGCTGAATCCTTTCTTAAAACTGCTCACCCAAGGCGCCTGCCAGACCCTTCGGTGGCCAAGGATATTATATTGTCATCCACCCTAACCCCTTGACCTGTATCAACTGCTCCTACCCCTTGCACCGGTAAACGTCATGATTTCCAGCGTCCACTACACCATTGCCCTGCGCGATCCTGCGGCACATATTTATCGTGTCACCTGTTTTTTGAACGATGTTTCAACACCATTTCAGGATTTTCGGCTGCCAAGCTGGATACCCGGCAGCTACATGATCCGGGACTTTTCCCGCCACCTCTCGACCCCGGTCGCACATGATGCCAATGGCGAATTACTTGCCGTTACGCCACTGGACAGCCATGGCTGGCGTGTAGCCGGAACTAAGGGGCCATTAAGCTTCAGCTACGAGGTGTTTGCCCACGACCTGTCCGTCCGGGGCGCCTGGCTGGACCGTCAGCGCGGCTTTTTCAATGCCAGCAGCCTATGTGTTGAAGCTATCGGCTCAAGTCATCTGCCGCAGCGGCTGTCGCTGCAAACTCCACAGCAGGGTGACGTTGAAGGGCACTGGCAAGTTGCCACCACCCTGCCTGCCGATGAAGTCGATGCAGACGGTTTCGGCCACTACCAGGCCGAGAACTACGATGCCCTGCTGGATCATCCCTTCACACTGGGCAGGTTCGATACCGTCCGGTTCACGGCAGAAAACGTCGGTTACGAAGTCATCGTTTCCGGCCGGCACCGCGGTGATCTTGAGCGGCTGGCCTGCGACCTCCGCACGATCTGCGGCTGGCAAATCCGCTTTTTCGGTACCCCGGCCCCCTTCTCGCGCTACCAGTTCCAGCTCCAGTTAGGCGAAAACCTGTATGGCGGACTCGAACACCGCGACTCCACGGCCCTGATGGCCAGCCGCCACGATTTGCCCGTAGCGGGCGACCCGGCCATCAGCGACGGCTACCTGTCACTGCTGGGACTGTGCAGCCACGAACACTTCCACGCCTGGAACGTCAAGCGCATCAAGCCGGCAGCCTTCACGCCCTACCGCCTTGACCAGCCCAACCACACCCGCCTGCTGTGGGCATTCGAGGGTATCACCTCGTACTACGACGACCTGACGCTGGTCCGCAGTGGCCTGATCACGCCCGAACGCTATCTCGGCCTGCTGGCAAAGAGCATGACCCGGGTCCGCCGCAACAGCGGCCGCCTCAAGCAGACCCTGTCCGACTCCAGCTTTGACGCCTGGACCAAGTTCTACAAGCAGGACGAAAACAGCCCCAATGCCATCGTCAGCTACTACCAGAAAGGTGCACTGGCCGCACTGGCACTCGACCTGACCATTCGCCAGCGCAGCTCTGGCCGGCAGTCTCTCGACGATGTCATGCGGCAGCTGTGGCATGACTGGCAGCAAACCGGCGAAGGCGTGGCCGAAGCCGGATGGGAAAGCACTGCATCGCGTACGACCGGACTGGACCTGGCAGGCTTTTTCGACCAAGCCATCCGCAGCACGCAAGACCTGCCGCTTGATGAATTGCTGGCGCAGGCCGGCATCCGGACAGACTGGCGAGCAGCCGCGTCCTCGACGGACGAAGGCGGTCTGCCGCCGCCGCCCTCCTCCGGCCCCCGCCCCAGACTGGGCGCCCGTACCCGCAACGAACAAGGCTGGCTGGTGGTGACTCACGTACTGGACCACAGCCTGGCTCGCGCAGCCGGCATGGCAGCCGGCGACCTGCTGCTGGCACTGGACGGCCTGCGGCTGCGGGATCCGGACAAGGCATTCAGCCGCTATCAGCCAGGCGATGCCGTCACGTTTACCGTCATGCGCGAAGATGAACTGCTGACCCTGCACGCCACCATTCCCGCCCCGGATGCGGATACCTGCTGGCTGAGCATCGACGGTCAGCAGCAGCTATGGTGTGCGCCGGACTAGTCCGGCCAGTCGGGTCAGGCCTTCGCATGCGCAACAGGGCATGACCCGCTCCATCACCAGAGAGCCCCTCTCCCCGGACCCTGCCAGCCGCATCCGGTAGACGTACTGTCCGGATATGGCTACCGGCAGCAGGCTTGCCTCGCCAGCCACCAGACTGGTTCACCGGCTTGACTGGAAGATTTTCCGCCCATGAAAAATGCCCTGCTGTCCGCCGGATTTCTCCGACGGACAGCAGGGCATCAGACTGATGCAGCTGCCACCGTTATTCGGTCTGCGGATCGAACTGCTTGTCCTTGATGAACAGCGCCGGGATGACGCCGCAAATGAAGTAGGCCGCGCCCATCACCAGGAAGCCCAGGCCGATCGAACCGGCCGAAGCCAGGAAGCCGATGGCAGCCGGCGCAATCGCCGCACCGATACGACCGATGTTGTACGCCCCACCGACAGCCGTACCACGGAATTTGGCTTCAAAGCTCTCGGTCATGTAGGTCGCATTCACACCGTACGGAATGCCATACAGGAAGCCGAACACCACCAGCATCCACAGGATGTGTTCCGGGCTGTGATAGAGCACGATTACCGGCAGGAAGACAGCCGTTCCCAGTGCACCAAAGGCAAACACTGCACGACGGCCGAACCAGTCCGCAGCTACTCCGGCCAGCACCTTGCCCAGGATCATGGCGGCATAGGTACCAACCAGATACGACGTCATCGACTTGAAGTTCATCCCCATCTCGGTTTCCAGATAGGTCGGCATCCAGTTGTTGACACCGTAGTAGCCGAACTGCAGGAAGCCGGCGGTCAGCGACCAGAACAGGAACATGCTGCGGGCGCGCTTGTCACCAAAAATCATCTGGTAAGCGCTTTCCTTCTTCTCGGCAGCCTCCTGCCGGATACCGGCCTTGCGGGCGGCATCACGTTCGGCCTTGGCCTGCACCCAGGCAGCGGGCTCCGGCACCAGCGGTTTCATCAGTACGGCCAACACCACCGGGACGATGGCGATGAAGAACAGGTAGCGCCAGCCGTATTCCGGCAGGATCCAGCTTGCCAGCAGCGTAGCCACGATATAGCCGACCGACCAGCCGGCCTGCAGTGTGCCCAGCACCGTGGTGCGGTAGCGGGTCGGCACGTATTCGGCCATCAACGTGTTGCACGCCACATATAGTGCGCCCAGCCCCAGCGAGGCAACAAAACGAGCAATGGCAAACTGCCAGTAGTTGTGCGTCAGACCGAGTGCAGCAGTGCCGACAGAGAACAGCACGATGGTCCAGACCACGGTACGCACCCGGCCGAAACGGTCGCAGGCCCAGCCGCCGTAGATGCCACCGATGGCCATGCCGGCAAGAGTAAAGCTGCCGAGGCTGCCGGCCTCGACATTGCTGAGGCCGAATTCGCTTTTCAGGCTGCTGAGGCTGTAGGAAAGCAGCATCAGGTCGGCGCCGTCGATCAGCAGGCCGAGAAAGCAGAACAGGAACACCAGGATCCAGATCTTGCTGCCCGGATTGCCGGAGTCATTCTTGGCAAGAGTATTCATAACCAGTACCTATCAGTAAGCAGGCGGCCACAACAACGCTGTTGTCATTCCGGCTGCCCGCACCCTTTTCTGCCGAGACAGAAAAGGCATGTCATTCAAGCAGGGATGGATGCAGCGTGTACGCTCAGGCCTGTGCTTCGCGGATCATGTTGCGTGCAATCACGATCTGCTGGATCTGCGTAGTGCCTTCGTAGATGCGGAACAGGCGCACGTCGCGGTAGAAGCGTTCGATCGCGTATTCGCTCACATAGCCAGCACCGCCGTGGATCTGCACGCCACGGTCAGCCACGCGTCCACACATTTCAGTGGCAAACATCTTGGCGCACGAGGCTTCGGTACTGACATTGCGACCTTCGTCACGCTTTCTGGCTGCATCCAGCACCATGCAGCGCGCGGCGTAGATTTCGGCCTTGCTGTCGGCCAGCATCGCCTGGATCAACTGGAAATCAGCGATCGGCTTGCCGAACTGCTTGCGCTCCATCGCGTATTGCAGCGAATCAGCCAGCATGCGCTCGGCCGCACCGACGCTGAGGGCGGCGATGTGCAGGCGGCCCTTGTCCAGCACCTTCATCGCGGTCTTGAAGCCGACCCCTTCCACACCGCCGATCAGCTGGCTGGCCGGTACGCGCACGTTGTCGAAGATCACGTCGCTGGTATGGGCGCCCTTCTGGCCCATCTTGTGGTCGCGCTTGCCCAGCGATACGCCCGGGGTGTTGCGCTCGACGATAAAGGCGCTGATGCCGCCGGCGCCCTTGATCCCGGGATTGGTGCGCGCCATCACGGTGTAGATGCTGGCGTGCGGCGCATTGGTGATAAAGCGCTTGGTGCCGTTGATGACGTAAAAATCACCATCGCGTACGGCGGTGGTCTTGAGCGAAGCGGCATCGGAACCGGCATCCGGCTCGGTCAGGCAGAACGAGCTGAGAAGCTCGCCGCTGGCAAGCTGCGGCAGGTACTGGTCTTTTTGCTCCGGCGTGCCGTCGAGCAGGATGCCGATGGAACCGATGCCGTTGTTGGTGCCGATGTAGGACCGGAAAGCCGGCGAGGTGCGTCCCAGTTCGAAGGCGATATTGACTTCCTCCTCCATGGTCACGCCCAGGCCACCGTATTCCTCGGGGATGGTCAGGCCGAACAGGCCCATGTCCTTCATCTGCTCGACGATGTCGGCCGGCATGGCATCGGTGTCGGCGACTTCGTTTTCGCGCGGGATCAGTTCCTTGCTGACGAACTGACGGATGGAATCCAGCAGGATTTGCAGGGTTTCAGGGTCTCGGATCATTTTTTTCTCCTCTATGGTCCGTATGCAGAACGGGCTGACTTCTGGTAGCACCGCTCTCCCCGAAACACGGGTCAGCGGGTGGCGGTGCCGATGTTTTGCACCATGTTGATCAGTCGGGGCCCGATGTCGTCCTCGAGCTTTTCCCGTGGCAACTGGAAACTGGGACCGCCGCAGTTGAACGCCAGCACGCCGTATTGCTGGTGCAGCAGCGGCACGGCGACCGAATTGACATCCCGGTGCCACTCACCGATCGACAGGCAGTAGCCGTAGTCGGCGTAATCGCGGAAGGCGCGCTCCAGCCCCTTGCGGATCGCCGGCCATTCCTCGGGATGACGGGTGCGGATGTGCCCCAGCAAAAATTCCCGTTCTTCTTCCGGCATGGCGGCCAGACACGCCCGGCCGACCGAGCTCTGGTGCAGCGACAGGCTGCTGCCGATCTGGCGGCGCATGGTCATGTTTCCCTGCCCCTGCACCACGTCGAGGTAAACCATTTGCAGCCGGTCACGACTGGCCATGGCCACTGCGGCCTGTGCGTAATTGGCCAGCTCTTCCATCTGCGCATGCGCCACGGCCCGGATCGACAGGTTGCTCAGCATGGCGTAACCGATCCGCAGCACACCTACGTCCAGCTGGTATTTGCCGGAGAGCACGTCCTGCCGCAGGTATCCCAGGCGCATCAGGGTGTGCGTCAGCCGGGTAACCGTGGGCTTGGGCAGACCGGTCTTTCTGGCCAGATCCTGGTTGCCCAGTACGTTTTCCCGCGGGGTAAAACAGCGCAGCAACTCCAGTCCGCGCGCCAGCGCCGTGACGAATTGCCGGTCCTTCTCTTCTTCCTGCACAGACCCCAGCGGGTCTACCACCATCTTGTCGCTGTCGGGCAGCCCCCCGGCCGGGCCGACATCGTCTTGCGATCCATTCCCCATAAATTCGGATGCCATCGTAAATCCCTCTTGACATAAACGCAACAAAACAAAACAGTATTTCGCATAGCGAAATTTACATGCTGAACAGATAAAACGCAATGCCGTGAAAATTACCCTGCAAAAACAGTCATTTTTTATCGATCAATATCAAATACGTCTATGCGCTTTACAGTAAAAGTCCGCTTAACTTATGATTTAGTCATTGTGCGAAACGCTATTTCGCATAGCAAAACAATACTCGCGACTATTTTTTGAGGTGCTGTCCAATGACCCTCCAGAACAACGAGGCCGCAGTCAGTCTGACTGTGCAGGAGGATGGCGTGGCCGTAGTACGCATCCACCGTCCCGAAGCCAAAAACGCGCTCAACACCGAAGTCCGCCAGCGTCTGGCCGAAACTTTCCGCGAGCTGGCCATCCGGCATGACGTGCGCGCCATCGTGCTGACCGGGGGAGAACAGTTCTTCGTCGCCGGCGCAGACATCCGCGAATTCGCCGATGCCTCGCCGATCGAGATGTACCAGCGCCATACCGAATACCTGTGGGAAGCCATCAGTCGCTGTCCCAAACCGGTGATCGCTGCGGTCAACGGCTTTGCCCTGGGCGGCGGCTGCGAACTGGCGATGCACTGCGACATCATCGTCGCCGGTGCATCGGCGCGCTTCGCCCAACCCGAGGTCAAGCTCGGCCTGATGCCCGGCGCCGGCGGCACCCAGCGCCTCGTGCGCGCCGTGGGCAAATTCCAGGCCATGCGCATCGCGCTGACCGGCTGCATGGTCAAGGCACCCGAGGCGCTGGCCATCGGCATGGTCAGCGAAGTCGTCGAAGACACGCAGACCCTGCCGCGCGCCCTGGCGCTGGCCGCCGAAATCGCCAGCCTGCCGCCGCTCGCGGTAGCCCAGATCAAGGAAGTGATGCTGGCCGGAGCCGACCTGCCGCTGGACAGCGCACTGGTACTCGAACGCAAGGCGTTCCAGTTGCTGTTTGATTCAGCCGACCAGAAAGAAGGCGCCGCTGCCTTCTTTGAAAAACGCAAACCCGATTACCGCGGAGCATGAACATGACCCCGACCCTCAACATCCTCGGTCTGGTCGGCACCGGCGTCATGGGCAGCGGCATCGCCCAGATCGCCGCCCAGGCCGGCCTGACCGTGCGCCTCTTTGACGCCCGCGACGGTGCAGCCCGGACAGCTCGCAACAACCTGGCCACCACGTTCGACAAACTGGTTGCCAAGGGCAAGATCGAAGCGGTTGCCGCAGCGGCGGCCCTTGAGCGCCTGCAGGTTGTCGACACGCTGGAAGCGCTGGCCGATTGCGACGTGGTGGTCGAAGCCATCATCGAACGGCTGGACGCCAAACAGGAATTGCTGACCCGGCTGGAAGCCATTGTCTCGCCGGACTGCATCCTCGCCACCAACACTTCGTCGCTGTCGGTGACGGCCATTGCCCGTGCCTGCCAGATGCCGGAACGGGTTGCCGGTTTCCACTTCTTCAATCCGGTACCGCTGATGAAGGTGGTCGAAGTCATCGACGGCCTCGCCACCGACCCGGCCGTAGGTGATGCGCTGCTGGCACTGGCCGAGCGCATGGGCCACCGCGGCGTACGCGCCAAGGACACGCCGGGATTCATCGTCAACCACCTGGGACGCGCCTACGGCACCGAAGCGCTGAAAATCCACGACGAAGGCGTCGCACCACGCGGCGACATCGACCGCATCCTGCGCGAGGGCGCCGGTTTCCGCATGGGACCGCTCGAGCTGTTCGACCTGACCGGGCTCGACGTTTCGCATCCGGTGATGGAGTCGATCTACACCCAGTTCTACCATGACCCGCGCTATCGCCCGTCGGCGCTGACCCGGCTGATGCTCGAAGGCGGACGGGTCGGCCGCAAGGCCGGACAGGGCTTTTACCGCTACGCCCACGGCCAGATGATCGATCCGCCGGTCCCGCAGCTGGTCCCGGCCGTTGATGGCTGGCCGCCGGTGTGGATCGGCACGGAATCCGCCGCCGACGCCGAACGCCTGCGCACGCTGGTGGCCTCACTGGGCGCCACGGTGGAAAGCGGCGATACGCCCTCGCCGGCTGCCCTGTGCCTGCTGGCTCCCTACGGTCGCGACGCCACCGGCGCCGCCCTGCTCTGGCAGACCAACCCGGCCCGGACCGTATGCATCGACCTGCTGACCGACCTGCGCCGCCATCGCACGCTGATGCTGACGCCGGCCACCGGCGCCGGTATGCGCGACGCCGCCCACGCCCTCCTGGCCAGCGACGGTGTCGGCGTCACCGTGATCCGCGACAGCGTCGGCTTTGTCGCCCAGCGCACGCTGGCGGCCATCGTCAACCTCGCCTGCGAGATTGCCCAGCAAGGCATTGCCAGTGTCGATGACATCGACGAAGCCGTGCGCCTGGGGCTGGGCTATCCGCAAGGTCCGCTGGCCTGGGGCGACAAGCTCGGCGCCCCCCTGCTGTTGCAGATCCTGGAGCGCATGCATGCCATTACCGGCGACCCGCGCTACCGCCCCTGCCCGTGGCTGCGCCGCCGCGCCGTACTCGGCCTGTCGCTGCGCCACACCGAATCTGCTGTCGTGCGCTGAGCCGCGCTGCTTTCACCCGTAACCTGTTACCAAGGATTCCGACCATGCTTGATGCTTACCTCTACGCCGGCCTGCGCACCCCGTTCGGACGCCACGGCGGCGCCCTGGCTCCGGTCCGCCCGGACGACCTTGCCGCCGGCGTGCTGCGCGAACTCCTGGCACGTCACGGCATTCCAGGCGAGGAAGTGGAAGACCTGATCCTCGGCAACACCAACCAGGCCGGTGAAGACAGCCGCAACATCGCCCGCCACGTGGTGCTGCTGGCCGGCCTGCCGGCCAGCGTGCCGGGGCAGACCGTCAACCGCCTGTGCGCCAGCGGCCTCGCCGCCGTCATCGACGCCGCCCGCGCCGTCAGCTGCAACGAAGGCAGCCTGTACGCTGCCGGCGGCGTGGAAAGCATGTCGCGTGCGCCGTTCGTGCTGGCCAAGGCGGAAAAAGCCTACACCCGCGACTTCACCATGTACGACAGCACCATCGGTGCCCGTTTCCCCAACCCGAAGATCATCGCCCAGTACGGCAATGACACCATGCCCGAGACTGCCGACAACGTCGCGCACGTCTACGGCATTTCCCGCGAACAAGCCGACACCTTCGCCGCCGCCTCGCAGGCACGTTACGAAGCCGCACGCCAGGCGGGTTTCTTTGCCGACGAAATCGTCGAAGTCAGCGTGCCCACCGGCCGCAAGACGCCACCGCGCCTTGTCACCACCGACGAACACCCGCGCCCCGAATCCGACTTTGCGGCGCTATCGCGCCTGCGTCCGCTGTTTGAAGGCGGCGTGGTCACCGCCGGCAACGCCTCGGGCGTCAACGACGGTGCCACCATCCTGCTGGTCGGCAACCGCAGCGTCGAACAGCGCTTCGGCCTCAAGCCGATGGCGCGCGTGCTGTCGGCCGCCGCCGCCGGGGTCGAGCCGCGCATCATGGGCGTAGGCCCGGTCGAGGCCGTCAACAAGGCGCTGGCACGCGCCGGCCTGACGCTGGCCGACATGGACATCATCGAAATCAACGAAGCCTTTGCCTCGCAGGTACTGGGCTGTCTCAAGGGGCTGGGCGTGGCGTTTGACGATCCGCGCGTCAACCCCAACGGCGGTGCCATCGCGCTGGGCCACCC
>JAGPIM010000089.1 GCA_018055005.1 Laribacter sp. | reverse complement strand
TGGTGCCCGACACGGTCGAGCGGCTGGCCCCGCTGGGCTACGAACAGCTTGCCATCAGCCTCGACACCCGCGACGGTGCCAGCCGTCTGCTTGAGGTCATCCACGCACTGGAAGCTGCCGGCCACAATGTGCGTTTCCTGTTTCTCGAAGCCCGCACCGATACGCTGATCCGGCGTTTTTCCGAAACCCGCCGCCGTCACCCCCTGTCGCGCACCGCCCTGACCATCCCCGAAGCCATTGCCCGCGAGCGGCAGCTCCTGCAGGCCATTGCCGGCCTGGGCCACCGCATCGACACCAGCGACCTGTCTCCCAACCAGCTGCGCCGCTACCTGCGTGATGTCATTGCCCAGGCACCAGGACGCATGCTGGTCATCATCCAGTCTTTCGGTTTCAAGCATGGCGTCCCGCTGGATGCCGATTTTGTCTTTGACGTGCGCTGCCTGCCCAATCCCTACTACGACCCGGCCCTGCGCCCCTTTACCGGTCGTGATGCCCCGATCATCAACTTCCTGGCAGCCGAACCGCTGGTTCGGGCCATGGCCGACGAGCTGAGTGGACTGGCGCTGCGCTGGATCCCGGTTTTCCGCCATGACAACCGCAATTACCTGACTTTCGCCATTGGCTGCACCGGCGGCCAGCACCGTTCGGTCTATCTGGCTGAAACGCTGGCGGCCCGGCTGCGCGAAACCGGCGAAACGGTGCTGCTGCGGCACCGCGAGCTTGACCGCTGACCTCCATGCGGCGCCTCCTGCCGGCATGGCGCCCCGGAGACTGGGGACTGTGGCTGACCGCCCTGCTGCTGGTCATCACCAGCGGACTGCATTTCTGGCGTGACGGCATCGGCGACACGCTGCGGATCCGCGCCAACGGCCAGGTGTTCGGTGACTATCCCCTGCGGCTGAACCGCACACTGGACATTCCCGGCCCGCTGGGCCACACCACCATTGAAATCCGCGCCGGACGGGCACGGATTGCCGCTGACCCGAGCCCGCGCCAGTATTGTGTCCGCCACGGCTGGCTGACCCGGCCGGGTGAAATGGCCATTTGCCTGCCCAACCGCACCAGTATCGAAATCCTGCGTGCCCAGCGTGATTACGACAGCCTTGGCTACTAGCACCTCCCTGACCCTCACCGCCACACCGGCTGACCGGCAAACGGCCCGGCTGGCAGCCGTTGCCATCGTGCTGGCCCTGATCGACGCCGGCATTCCCTCGCCCCTGCCCGGCCTCAAGCCCGGATTTGCCAATATCGTCACCCTCGTTGCCCTGGAGCAGCTGGGGCTGCGGGCCGCGGTTGCCGTCAGCCTGATCCGGGTATTTGCCGCCGCCCTGCTCCTCGGCAGCCTGATGACTCCCGGCTTTTTCTTCAGCCTTGCCGGCGGCATTGCCAGTCTGGCCACACTGGCACTGGCGCACTGTCTGCCGCGCCGCTGGTTCGGCATGGTCAGCCTGTCGCTGCTGGCCGCCTTTGCCCATATCGGTGGCCAGCTGCTGCTGGCCCGCCTGTGGCTGATCCCCAGTGACGGACTGGGCTATTTTGTCCCGCTGTTTCTGGCTGCCGCCTTCGTCAGCGGCACGGTCAACGGTATCATCTGTGCCCGACTGCTGACAGAAACCCGTCCCGATGATGCCCCCGCGTAGCCTGACCCTTGCCCTGACCGGTGCCTCCGGCCTGCCCTATGGCCTGCGACTGCTTGACTGCCTGCTGGATCACGACCTGGAAGTCCGCCTGCTGTATTCGCAGGCCGCGCAGATCGTGGCGC
The DNA here is from genome assembly GCA_018055005.1 of Laribacter sp. GTDB lineage: Bacteria > Pseudomonadota > Gammaproteobacteria > Burkholderiales > Aquaspirillaceae > Laribacter. The sequence goes on along the minus strand of JAGPIM010000089.1, from coordinate 9,252 downwards.
AACAGGAACTGGGCCTGCGGCTGGCCAGCCGCCCGGACGAGGCACGCACGGCTCTGCTGACCTGGCTGCAACGCCCGGACGACGCCCGGCTGCGGGTATTTGGCCGCGAAGAATGGTTCGCACCTGTCGCCAGTGGCTCCAATCCGTCGGACGCCATGGTGATCTGTCCCTGCACCACCGGCACGCTGGCAGCGATTGCCCACGGCCTGTCCGACAACCTGATCGAGCGGGCGGCCGATGTCAGCCTGAAAGAAGGGCGCAAGCTGGTTTTGGTGCCACGCGAAACACCGCTGTCGGTCATCCATCTGGAAAACATGCTGACACTCGCCCGGGCCGGTGCCGTCATCCTGCCGCCGGCGCCGGGGTTCTACACCCACCCGCGTACCGTGGCGGACATGGTGGACTTCGTGGTGGCCCGCATCCTGGACCAGCTGGGCCTGCCACACCAGTTGCAGCCTCGCTGGGGAGAACCCGAATGAATCCGACCCGCCCGATTTTTTCTGCCGCCAGCCTGCGTATGCTGGAAACCCGGGCCGAACAGGCTGGCATGCCCCTGATGGACCGCGCTGCCGGCCTGATTGCTGCACATGTCGAGCAGCATTTCCCTGACCGGCCGGTCGTGGCTGTAGCCGGTCGCGGCAACAACGGTGGCGATGCCGTCCTGGCCGCTGCCCGGCTGGCCTGCCGGGGCATACCGGCTGCCATCCGGTTACCGCTGGGCGCTCCGGACACTAACGCTGCCCGGCAGGTACTGGAACAGGCGCGGCAAGCTGGCGTACGCATGTTGCAAGCAGACGAATACTGGCCTGAAACCGCCGTGCTGCTGGACGGCCTCTTTGGCATCGGCCTGACACGGGCGCCGGAAGGCGAAGCCGCACAGGCCATCGGGCGCATCAATGCCCATCCAGGCCCGGTTGTCGCCATCGACCTGCCGTCGGGGCTGGATGCAGAACGCGGCGTGGCGTACACGCCCTGCGTCCGGGCGCAGCACACGCTGACTTTTCTGGCCGACAAGACCGGGCTGCTGACTGCCGATGGCCCTGACCATGCCGGTGAGGTGTTCATGCACGCGCTGGACCTGCCGCCGGACTGGCTGCCCGACCCCATGGCGGCATGTTATGTCCCGCCCGAGCCATGGCTGCCACTGCGGCGGCACAACAGCAACAAGGGCGTGTTTGGCGGTGTCGGCATCATCGGGGGCACCGAAGGCATGACCGGTGCCGTGCTGCTGGCGGCACGGGCGGCCTTGCGCTACGGAGCCGGCAAGGTGCGGGGTGGTTTTGTTGCTCCGTTTCCGGCGCTGGACCCTCTGCACCCGGAACTGATGCTGGCCCGTGCCGAGTCCGTGCTGGCCGCGCCGGATGTCAGCGTCTTGGCCGCCGGCCCCGGGCTGGGGTGCAGCGCCGAAGCGGGCAAACTGCTCGCCCGCGTACTGGCATGCCGGCTACCACTGGTGCTGGATGCCGACGCACTCAACCTGCTGGTGCAGCATCCGGCATTGGCAGCAACCTGTCGCCAGCGCGGCCTGCCCACCATCCTGACACCGCATCCGGGCGAAGCTGCCCGCCTGCTGGCCACCGATACTGCCAGCATTCAGGCTGACCGGCCGGAAGCTGTCCGACAGCTGGCCCGCAACTGGCAAGCTGTCGTGGTACTCAAGGGCTGCGGAACGCTGGTGTCAGAACCGGACGGTTTTTTCACCGTCAACCCGACCGGCCACCCGGGACTGGCGCAGGCCGGACAGGGCGATACGCTGACCGGCATGATCGCCGCCCTGCTGGCACAAGGGCTTGATGCTGCGGCAGCCGCCCGTCTGGCCGTATGGCTGCATGGACAGCTTCCCGGTGCCATCGACCCTGCGATTCTGGAGCGTACGCCTCACCAGGCAGCAGACTGATGCAGGCTGCGGACATGCAGTCATCCGGCCACCATGCACTCCCGCCCGTCCGGATACGCCCGATGCGGCATGACGGCTGGTGCAGCCCTGAAGCGGCCTGGAACCGAGACTGCCGACAGGATCGGCACACCATGCAGCGCCCGCCGGTGACTAGTCCTGCCCGCGACGAAAACGGTCAATGTCGCGCCGGGCCTTTTTGGTCGGTCGCCCCTCGCTGAACGGGTAACTGGCCCGCTCGGCCGCCAGCTGCAACTGGCGGGCTTCGCGCCGTTGCTGGCTCTCTGCGGTTTCCTGGTACATGGTACGGGCGACTGTGGCCGATCCCCGCCGGTCCAGCGGCAACAACACATCCAGCACGTATTCGAGCTGGTTCAGGCGCAACTCGATACGGTCAGCTGTCTTGACGAGCCGGGAAGCCTTGGCCCGTTCACCGTTAAGACTGACATGCCCGGCTTCGATGGCGTCCTGCGCCAGCCCCCGGGTCTTGTAAAAACGCGCGGCCCACAACCATTTGTCCAGCCGGACCCGATCCTGCATGTCGCTCATTCGGCCACCTTGAAACGGGCTTCGATCAGGCCGTCCAGCGTCAGCAGCAGGCAGTCTCCGGCCTGAAGCGGGCCAACACCGGCCGGGGTGCCGGTATAGATCATGTCGCCCGCAGACAGGCCGTACTGGCGTGACAGATAGCTGACCAGCACCGGCAACGGAAACAGCATCAGGTCGGTATCGCCCGACTGGCGTACCGTGCCGTTGACGGTCAAGGCAAAACTGAAACGGCTCGCGCCGGCCACGTCGTCTGCCGGCACGAAATCACTGATGCAGGCCGCCCCTGGAAAGCCTTTGGACTTGGTCCACGGATGCCCTTTCTGCTTGGCCAGGGCCTGCACGTCACGCGCAGTCAGGTCCAGCCCGATACCGTAGCCGGCTACTACCGACAAGGCACGCTCTGGAGCAATGTCCCGGACATCACGACCGATCAGCAGGACCAGCTCGGCTTCGTGGTGCACATCCTGCGACCAGGCCGGCAGGCGCAATGGTTCGCCGACCTTGAGCACCGAAGAAGTCGGCTTGAGAAAAACCATCGGTTCTTCGGTTTCGACGGCATTGCCAAGTTCGGCTGCGTGGGCGGCGTAGTTGCGGCCGATGCAGAAAACATTGCCAACGGTGATCTCTCCGCCAGCCATGCGTACGGTTGCCATGCTGTTTCCCCTGAAAATGGAATCACGTTGCTGCCACCCTTGCCCTCCTCCCGAGGGCAAGCAGCTGCCGGCATGATGATAGCGGTAAATGGCCGGCACAAGACCGCAGGGATATCGCCAGCCAGACAAGTTTTCAATCAAAAAACAGCCCGTGGACCAATCGGTCTGACCGACCCCAAGCACGGTTTCCGGGCCGGAGACCCTTGCGCTTGCAAAATCCGGGTATCGAATCCTGCCTGCAAACAAAAACGGGGTGCACTCGCAAAAAGTTTGCCGTTTACAACCAAACAAGGCAACAAACAAGGATTATTTTTATATCGCCTGACAAATATCCAATTAAAAAAACCATAACAGCGGTACGATATTACTGATCGTCATGAACAGTGTCATGAACCACCGTTCAGAAATAAAAGCTGCTTGATTTTGAGGAGACGGATTGATGTTGTTTACTGGCCGCCGTGAACGTGAAGAACTGCAAACCCGTAATCAGGCACTGGAGCTACGCCTGCATGAGCTTGAAGAATCCCTGGTACAGGCACGAGCAGAAACCGAACAGCTCCGGACGCAACTGGCCGGGCATGAATTCCACCAGACCCGGAGACAGGCGTACCACGGAGGGCTGGCATACAGCCTTGACAGTGTCGAAGTCATCCGGCAGTCCTTTGCCTCCCTTGCCAACCAGCTCGACGGAGACTTCGAGATTGCCTGCGATGCCACCCAGATGCTGGACCAGACCCAGCAGGCGCTTGCCGGGCTGACCGACAATTTCCAGCACATGGTCAGCGCCCAGAGCGAAACCGCCAGCCGCATGGACACCCTCAGCGAGCACTCCGGCCATATCGGCGGTTTTGTACAGCTGATCAAGGACATTGCTGACCAGACCAACCTGCTGGCGCTGAACGCCGCCATTGAAGCCGCACGCGCAGGGGAACAGGGACGAGGCTTTGCCGTCGTGGCCGACGAAGTACGCAAGCTGGCCGAGCGCACCACCCAGGCAACCAGTGAAATCTCCAACCTGGTCAACTCGATCACCCACGGTACGGCAGATGCCAAGCAGCAGGTCCAGGCAACGGCAGACCAGGCCGGCCATTACCTGACCCAGAGCCGGAACACCTCGGACACCATTACCAGCCTGGTTTCAAAAAGTGGCCAGATGGCCACGGCCATCTCCAATGCAGCCCGAGGCAGCTTCCTGGACGTGGTCAAACTCGACCACTTTGCTTTCAAGCTGGAAATCTACAAAGCCTTCATCGGCATGAAACAACCGGATCCGGGCAGCATTTCGGATCATCACAACTGCCGGCTGGGCAAATGGTTCTATGAAGGTCGCGGCGCACAGGAGTGTCTTGACAGCAGCATCTTCCGGCAGCTCGAAAATCCGCACCAGGCCGTACACCAGAAGGGTCGTGAAGCCATGCAGGCACTGGTGGATGGCGACATGAACCAGGCACGCCAGGCACTGGATGCCATGGAGGAGGCCTCCCTGCGCATCAACGACCTCCTGGCACAGCTGGCCGCCGAACGCTGCATGAAGGAATACCCGAACCAGAAAAAATCCCAGTAACCATCTGGTTTGCATCCCGGACGGGCACCGGTATCCGGTGCCCGTTTTGTCATGGTCAGCCGGGGTTTTTCTTGTTGTAGAAGTAGAAACGGTCGTCGAAAGTTGCCACCCAGTGCGGCTTGTACACAACCGAAATGGCAATCAGGATGCCTGTCGTGAACGCCTCCGACCACGACAGCAGGAAATAGAACGGCAGGACTTCCGTCAGCAGGTAGTCAAGTGCGTAGGCCTTGGCCAGAAACAGCATCAGCACACCCAGCAGGCTGGACGCAAAGAACGTGGCACCGCCCACCATGAACGCGTTAAAGAATATGTAGACAAAATAGTTGGCCGGCATGTAACGCCGGGCCAGCCGGAGCGTCAGCGTACAGGTCGCTACCGGAAATACGGCAAAAACCAGGTAATTCAGCCCGGCAGACAACCAGTCCAGCGTTCCCCAGCCCGCCAGCGCCGCCATGACGACGGCCATGCCGACCAGAGCCATCCACGGCCCGGCCAGCAAGGCAAAGGCTGTCGAACCCAACAGATGGAACGCCAGACCGGGCGTCAGTCCGCCGTTCATGCGCCAGAAGAGCATGATCACTACACAGGCTCCCATCCACGCATTCAGCGCCACCGGGTCCAGCCTGCGCCAGCGGATCCTCCAGACGGCCGTACCGATCAGGGAGACCGCAGCCACATTGGCGCCCCACAACCACGCAGAAGGAAAGTACGAAGCAGGCAGATTCATGATCAGGGGACCCCGGCAGGCATAAACCGATCATAGCAACCTGCACCGGTTTCGCAGCCGGCACCGACCAAGGCGCAATCAAGCCACCCCGGGCGGCACCACGGTCTCATGCACTCAGGCATCCCGGCAGGCCGCGACTGCTTCGTCCAGTCGTTCGACCGCCACGATTTCCATTCCTTCAATCCCACCCTTGGGCTGGTTGGCGGCCGGCACGATCGCCCGGGTAAACCCCAGCTTGGCCGCCTCCTTCAGGCGCTCCTGCCCGCGCTGCACCGGGCGCACCTCGCCCGCCAGGCCAACCTCGCCAAACACCACCATCTTGGCCGGCAGCGGCCGGTTGCGCAGTGACGAAGCAATCGCAAGCAATACGGCCAGGTCGGCGGCCGGCTCGGAAATCCTGACCCCGCCGACAGCATTGATGAACACGTCCTGGTCAAAGCAGGCCACGCCAGCGTGCCGGTGCAGCACGGCCAGCAGCATGGCCAGCCGGTTCTGCTCCAGCCCGACCGACAGCCGCCTGGGTTGTGGCGCATGCGCCTCGTCCACCAGCGCCTGTATTTCCACCAGCAGGGGACGTGAGCCTTCCTGCGTCACCAGCACGCAAGATCCCGGTACGTCATCACGATGACTGGACAGAAAGATCGCCGACGGATTGGAGACCCCGCGCAGGCCACGGTCGGTCATGGCAAACACGCCCAGTTCGTTGACGGCCCCGAAGCGGTTCTTGATCGCGCGGATCATGCGGAAGCTCGAGTGTGTATCACCCTCGAAATACAGCACCGAGTCAACGATGTGCTCCAGCACCCGCGGCCCGGCCAGCGCCCCCTCCTTGGTCACATGCCCCACCATGACGATGGTGATGCCGGTCTGCTTGGCCACGCGCGTCAGCTGGGCCGCACATTCACGCACCTGAGCCACCGAGCCGGGGGCTGACTGCAAGGTATCGGCATACATGGTCTGGATCGAGTCAATCACCGCCACTTCCGGCGCTTCGTGCCGCAATGTTGCCAGTATCTGGTCCAGCCGGATTTCGGCCAGGAGGCGCACTGAGCGTGCATCCACCGCCAGCCGGGATGCACGCAGCGCCACCTGGGCTGCCGACTCTTCGCCAGTGACATACAGCACCTTGCGGCTGGAGCCGATGGTCGCCAGTGCCTGCAACAGCAAGGTCGACTTGCCGATGCCGGGATCACCGCCGATCAGCACCACGGCACCACGTACCAGCCCACCGCCCAGTACCCGGTCCAGTTCGTCGATACCCGTGGGCGCACGCGGCGCCTCCACGGCCTCAACGTCGGCCAGTGTCTGCACGGTGGAGGTTACCGACAGCGACTCGAACCGCCCGCCAGCCTTGGCGGGCTCGACCACGGTCTCGACCAGCGTGTTCCAGGCTCCGCAGCCGGGACACTGCCCCTGCCACTTGGGTGACTGCGTACCGCAGTCACCACAGACGTATACCGTCTTGCTCTTGGCCATCAGCGCAAGGTCACCGAACTGCCGCTGTCCGCCGATACCGGAACATTGCCCTCGATCAGCATCTTTTCCATGACCCGGGCTGCCGATTGCGGCTTGGCGTTGCCGTCCTCGATGGCCCGCATCAGCTGCTCCACCTCGGGGTCACGCTGCCTGGGCTGCATCACGGTTGGCTTGGCCTCGGCCTTTTTGACCTCAGGCTTGGGCGGTGCAGGATCAACAGGGGGATTCATGGTCGGCAGTTCATGCTTCGACATGTATTCGTTCATCTGCTTCCAGCCGGCAAAAATCTGCGCCCGGTCAGCATCGGGATGACGGATGTAACACTCTTCCAGTGACCGGCCGGTCTGGCGGCAACCGGCACCGATGGCCTGGTTGGCTTCGCTGTTGAGGCCGGTCACGTTCCCGATCCAGTTGCAGCCGGCCAGCAGGGTACTGACACTCAGCAGAAACAAGGCACGCATGAAGTTAGCTCCGCAAAAAAACCAGATCAGGGATTGAGTTCGACGGTTTCACCGCTGCGACCGGCACTTTCCGGGCCAGCCCAGTAGCGGAAGGCCGGCAGGAGCGTATCGATGGACGGCAGTTCCGTCTTGGCTACGCCAGGGTGGGTACGCGTACGCTGGGGCGAATGTACCGGACCCGGCACCAGCAGGTTGACCCGCAGGTTCGGGTAGCAGTCCCACTCGCTGGCAGCAATCTGCGTCAGGTGCGACAGACCGGACTTGGAAACCGAAAATGCCCCCCAGTAAGGTGAAGCCTTCAGCCCGTGGGTTTCACCGACAAACACCACGCTGGCATCCGGTGAGCGGGCCAGCAGCGGCAGACAGGCACGGGTCAGCGCAAACGGCGCCACCGTGTTGATGCGGAACTGGTTCATCCATTCTTCGATACGCTGGTCCCGCAGCGGCGATAGGGCATACAGGTGCGCCGCACAGTGCACGATCCCGTCCAGCCGCCCCAGTTCCTTGTAGATCTGCAAGGCCAGTTGCTCGAACTGTTCGTCAGAGGTTTCCAGGAGATCCATCGGAATCGCTGCCGGTTCAGGGCCGCCTGCGGCAACGATTTCGTCGTAGACGGCTTCCAGCCGGCGGGCATTGCGCGACAGCAGGACCACGGTGGCGCCATGCCGGGCCAGATCCAGCGCCACGGCCTTGCCGATGCCCTGGGACGAGCCGGTGACGAGGATCACGCGATCCTGCAAGGGTTTCGAAGTCGGAAGGGATTCGTTCATATCGTTCTTTTGGTTTGGGTCAGCGAAGCAGCCAGCGCATCCGCTGCGCGGGTTCCGCTTCTGATAGCGCCTTCAATCGTCGCCGGATATTCGCCGGCCACGTAATCTCCTGCCAGCCAGATCCGCGAGTCGGGAGTTGCGGCTGGCGGCCGCTCCAGCCCGGCTTCACAGGAAAAAGTCGCACGTTGTTCGGTAATCACCTGCTCCACTGCCAGCGGTCCCAGTTGCGGCCAGCAAGCCAGCAGTTCGGACATGACCCGTTGCCCCAGCGCGTCGGGTGTCAGCGTCTGGTGTTCGCCCGGCCCGCTGATCACCACCGCCAGCTGGCCGGCATGACCAGTCAATTGTCCCCGATCCAGCACCCACTGGGCAATCGAACCGCTCATGCCCAGCATGGGGCGCGGCAAACGGATATTGGGTCCGGCTTGCAGGTACACCGTCGTTATCGGCTGTACAGGCAATGAATTGATGCATTGCCGCAATGCCTGCCAGTCACCCGACTGCGGTAGCAGACCGGCAGCATGGTACGGCGCAGTAGCCACCACTACACCGGCAAATGCCTCGCCATCCACCGCCACGCCGCTTCCGGCCAGTGGCCGGACCATGCGGACACGGGTCGCGCGCCGCACGGCATGTCCGGCCTGCTGCAACCGCAACAGCGCCGGCTCGGGCAGCAAGGCAGACAGGTTCACACGCGGCAACAGCAGGTCGCTGGCATCGCGGGCACCGGCCAGGCTGTCACGCAGCACCCGCGCCAGCGTGGCCATGTCGGCCACGGCCAGGGGGGTATTAAGGGCAGCCAGCACCAAGGGGTGCCAGAAGCCCGTCATCAGCCGAGGCGACTGGCGGGTCTGACTGAGCCACGCAGCAACCGTCAGGCCGGCCGGAACGCGGAATCCGGCCCGCTGCAAACGCATCAGCGCCAGCATGAGCCGCAGCTTGTCGGTGCCGGTGATGCCGCGCGCGCGCGCCAGGCCGGCCAGCACATGCAATGGCGCGGGCCAGGCCGGCAGCACCAGCGACATGCCATCCTGTACGTCCAGCGCCAGAGGCAGACGCAACAGGGCCGTTTCCGGATCGACACCGACAGCCCGCATCAGGGCGAGGGTTTCGCGATAGGCGCCCAGCAGGATGTGCTGGCCGTTGTCCAGACGG
>JAGPIM010000088.1 GCA_018055005.1 Laribacter sp. | reverse complement strand
ACTTTCCGTCGCCTCGCGACGCCCGGCCGTTAGCCGGCATCCTGCTCTGCGGAGCCCGGACTTTCCTCCCCCCGCAAGCGGGCGGCGGCTGTCCGGCTGACTTCGGCGCGCATTCTAGCCGATTCCGGGGCCGGCAGCCGGGATTGTTGCCGCTGCTGCAATGCGGTAAACAGGTGTCATCGCTTTTTGCCGGCCTGCTGCCATGACCGCCCTGACCCTGCATCCCCTGCGGAACACGCTCAATGACGAGGTGCACGCCCGTCCGTCGCTGCCGGTCAATACCCCGGCGCGCATCACTTCGCTGGCCTTCGTGTTTGACCTCGATGCGGCCGACAGCCAGCGCGCGGCACTGGAACAGCTGGCGACCCGGCTTGGCATGGCGCCACCGCCGGCCGGTGCCGTGCAGTATGTCGGCCGTGCCGGCGGCATGACCGTGCGCTGGTCGCTGCATACCGAATTCGTGCGCTACACCTTTGGCATCGAGGGCAGCGGTGGCGAGCCGTTTGTGCAGAATGCCCTGACCGGCATTCCGGACGACTGGCTGGCCTCGGTGCCCGGCCGCATGCTGGCCGGTGTGCACGCACTGGTGGTGGGCGAAGCCGAAGCGCCCAGCCTCAATGACATGGCACGTGGCTGGTTTGCCGGCCACGACCTGATCGGTGCCGGCATCGCCGACGGGGCCGCCACGGCCCTGACCGACCTGCGCCTGCACGACGACGCCTACGCTGGCTGCGGCTTTGTCCGTTACGTGGTGCTCAACCGCCAGCTCAATCCGCGCCAGATGGGGCGCATGCTCGGCCGGCTGTTCGAGATCGAGTGCTACCGCATGCTGGCCCTGCTGGCGCTGCCGGTGGCCAAGCAGCAGATGCGTGAACTCGACGAGGTCAGCCTGCGGCTGAGTTCCGCCACCCGCGAACTGCTGGCGCCGACGGCCGGTGGCGACCTGCTGGCCGAACTGACCTGTCTGGCCGGCCGGCTGGAGGACGCCGTCAGCACCAGCCAGTACCGTTTTTCCGCCGCCCGCGCCTATTACCAGCTGGTGGAGCGCCGCATCGGCGAACTGCGCGAAGTACGGCTCGCCGGCCTGCAACCGTTCCGCGAATTCATGGAGCGGCGGCTGGCACCGGCCATGCAGACCTGCGACACCGTGATGGGGCGGCAGGAGCGGCTGTCGGCGCGCCTGCAACGGGCGACGGCGCTGATGCGCACCCGCATCGAGGTGGAGCTGCAACAGCAGAACCGCGAGCTGTTGCAGTCGATGGACCGGCGCGCCGCCCTGCAGCTGCGGTTGCAGGAAACCGTCGAAGGACTGTCGGTCGGGGTGCTGACCTACTACGCCGTCGGCCTGTTCGGCTACGTGGCCAAAGCGCTCAAGGTGCTGGGCGTGCCGCTGAATGCCGAACTGGCCACCGGACTGGCCATCGTGCCGATCGGCGGTGCGGTCTGGTGGGGCGTGCAGCGGGCCAAGCGGCATCTGGGGCACGGATGAGGCCGGAACATTCTGCTGGATTCTCCATGTGAAAAAGCCATTCATCCTGCGCAAGCCTGCACGGGCGGGGCGGCTGTCCAGCCGGACCATGACCGGCAGGCCGGGGCGCGCAGGGACGAAGGCCAGTGATAACATCTCGGTTATCCAAGCCTGACTGATGCCGGAAACCGAGATGGACCTTCACTCCTACATGCAAGACCTGGGGCGGGCGGCGCGGGCTGCCAGCCGCGAACTGGCCCGTGCCGATACCCGGACCAAGAATGCCGCACTGCTGGCCATGGCCGATGCCATCGAGCGCGATGCGGCCAAGCTGCTGGCCGCCAACGCCGACGACGTGAAGGCTGCCGTGGCGGCCGGACTGGCGCCGGCGATGGTCGACCGCCTGACCCTGACGGCAAAAACCGTGGCCGGCATGGCCGAAGGCCTGCGCCAGATTGCCTCGCTGCCGGACCCGGTGGGCGAGATGGGCGAGTTTGCCTACCGTCCGAGCGGGATCCAGCTTGGCAAGATGCGCGTGCCGCTGGGCGTGATCGGCATCATCTACGAGGCGCGACCGAACGTGACCGCCGACGCGGCCGGGCTGTGCCTGAAGGCCGGCAATGCCTGCATCCTGCGCGGCGGCAGCGAGGCGTTCCGCTCCAACCAGGCCATTGCCGCCTGCGTGCACGAAGGGCTGGCCGCGGCCGGCCTGCCGACCGGCGCCGTGCAGGTGCTGGAAACCACCGACCGGGCCGCCGTGGGCCTGCTGATCACCATGCCGGAATACGTCGACGTGATCGTGCCGCGCGGCGGCAAGGGCCTGATCGCCCGCATCAGTGCCGAAGCACGCGTTCCGGTGATCAAGCACCTCGACGGCAACTGCCACACCTACGTCGATGTCGATGCCGATCTGGAAAAGGCACTGCCGGTCTGCGACAACGCCAAGACCCAGCGCTACGGTACCTGCAACACCATGGAAACCCTGCTGGTGCACGAGGTGGTGGCCGAGGCGTTCCTGCCGGCGATCTGCCAGGTCTACCTCGACAAGGGCGTGGAGCTGCGCGGCTGTGCCACCACCCGCGCGCTGATCGGGGCCGACAAAGTGCAGCCGGCCACCGAAGAAGACTGGCTGACCGAATATGCCGCGCCGATCCTCGCCATCAAGGTGATCGACAGCCTCGATACCGCCATCTCCCACATCAACCACTACGGCAGCCACCATACCGACGTGATCATCACCGAGAACTACTCGTCGGCCCGGCGCTTCTTGCGCGAAGTGGATTCGTCGAGCGTGATGGTCAATGCTTCCAGCCGGTTTGCCGACGGTTTCGAATACGGCCTGGGGGCGGAAATCGGCATCTCGACCGACAAGATCCACGCCCGCGGCCCGGTAGGACTCAAGGGGCTAACCAGCGAGAAATGGATCGTGTTCGGCGACGGGCAGGTGCGCGGCTGACTGTGGCGCTTCCGCTACTTTTCCCGACACCAACCGGAGCTGCGGCTCCGGTTGTTTTTTGCACCGGTCCCGTGCCTTCCGGTTCCGGTGCCAACCTCTTGCGGCGCTCCATGCTCCGTCGTCATTCGCGCGTCGCGGCACCGGCCGCAGGGGTTCGCCGATGGCCAGCCGCAGATGTCATGCCTGCCAATGGCAGTTTCGGGAGGATGGGTGCACCAGATGCCGCAAGCAGGTTTCGCGCGTTCTGGTGCGCGTCCGGCATCGACGGCGGCAAAACCGCGGGAGGGATGGGGCCGGCAACCGGCGACGGGTTTCGTCCCGGCGGCCGGACATCGTCTGCGGCCCGTTGCCGGCCTGGCGGCTCCGCACCGGCAACGGAGGGCGGCGGCGCAAGGCGGCGGACGTTGGCTATCCTCTAGTGATGCATTTGCAACATTTCACCGGAGACTGTCATGCCGCTGCCCGACCAGCCCCACCTGCGTTACGAAGCGCTTTATGCCGAAGGCAAGGCCCGGCGCAGCAGTACGCCGCGCTCGGCCCACGCCGAGCTGCCGGCACGCGGCAACCGCAATCCGTTGGCCTTGCTGGAGCAGTCCTCCCTCGGGCGGGTGCCGGCGCTGGTGCCCCTGCGTTACCGGCGCATGCTGGCGTCGCCGTTTGCCTATTTCCGTGGCGCGGCGCTGGTGCAGGCCGACGATCTGGCGGCCGGGCCGGGGTCCGGCATTACCGTGCAGGCCGGCGGTGACACGCACCTGATGAACTTCGGGCTGTTTGCCTCGCCCGAACGCAACCTGGTGTTCGACATCAATGACTTTGACGAAACGCATCCGGCGCCGTGGGAGTGGGACCTCAAGCGCCTGCTGGTGAGCGCGGCGCTGGCTGCGCGCGAGCAGGGAGCGCCGCCGGCCGTGGTGCGCGACATGGTGGCGGCCGGTGCACGTCAGTATCAGGCCTCCATCGGCCGGGCGGCGCGCATGGGGACGCTGGAGGTCTGGTACGACAAGGTGACGGCCGACAACCTGGAGCGGGCGGCGGGTGACGACCCGCTGCTGAAGCAGCAGCTGGGCCGGCTGGTGCGCCAGGCGTTCAACCGCACCCATGACCGCCTGCTGCCCAAGATCACCCATGCCGGCGAAGGCCGCTTGCGGCTGCGCGACATGCCGCCGACGCTGTTTCACGTGCACGGGGCCGGCTCATTGCTGCCGGATGACGACAGCTGGCTGGCCAGCGGCGACTGGGACGGACTGGTGCGGCCGATGCTGGCCGAATACCTGGAGACACTGGTGTCCGACCGGCGGGCGCTGATTTCGCGTTTCCGCACGGTGGACCTGGCTTTCAAGGTGGTCGGAGTCGGCAGTGTCGGTACCCGCTGTCTGGTGCTGCTGTTGCAGGACGACTTTGACCAGCCGTTGTTCCTGCAACTGAAAGAGGCGCGGCCGTCGGTGCTGGAGGCCTATACCGACCGCTCGCCGCATGCCCACGAAGGTGCGCGCGTGGTGGCCGGGCAACGGCTGATGCAGGCGGTGAGCGACCCCTTTATCGGCTGGACCACCGGGCCGGCCGGCCGGCATTTCTATATCCGCCAGCTGCGCGACATGAAGGCGGCGGTACATCTGGAGCTGCTGGGGCCGGGCTGTTTGACGGCCTATGTGCGGCTGTGTGCGCGGGTGCTGGCCCGGGCGCATGCCAAGGGCAGTGGCCGGGCGGCGGAAATCGCCGGTTATATCGGCAGGGGAACGTCGCTGGCCGAGGCCATGACCCGTCATGCGCTGGGGTATGCCGACCTGGTCGAGGCCGATTTTGCCGAATTCCGGGAGGCGGTGCAGTCGGGCCGGTTGCCGGCGGACGTGCCGGCGCTGGACGGACAGGTGGTGCCGCCGGCCTTATGAGTGGCAGGGGATGCTGGCCGGGAGTGCCGGGCGGACGCAGTTGCGGCCGGCATCCTTGGCGTCGTACAGGCCCCGGTCGGCCATTTGCAGGGCCCGGTTCAGGTCAGCTGCCACATGACAGGCGCTGTAGCCGAAGCTCATGCTGAGGGCAAACGGCTGGCCTTCGGGCGTGTGGTACAGCGTGTCGGCCATGACGTGGCGCAGGTGCTCGCACACCCGGAAAGCCTGTTCTGCGGTGGTGGACGGCAGCAGCAGCAGGAATTCCTCGCCACCCCAGCGGGCGCAGACGTCGTACTGGCGCAGGTGTGACAGGAAGCGGCGGGACACTTCGGTCAGCACGGTATCGCCCATGTCGTGGCCGAGCGTGTCGTTGATGGACTTGAAATGGTCGATGTCGGCCAGCACCACGGCAAAGGGCTGGTCGGGATGACGGTCCAGCTTGGCGGCTTCTTCCAGCAGGCGCTTGTGCATGAAGCGGCGGTTGTAGAGGCCGGTCAGCGCGTCGTGGGTTGATTGCTGGCGCAGTTCTTCATGCAGGTTGCGCATGATCTGCTGGTAGCGGTCGCTGATGCGCAGCAGGCGTTCGAGCTGGCGAAGCTGCCGTTCATAGCGCTGACAATACGACAGGCCACGCTCGCGTTCGGCGTCCTGGTAGCGGTCGGCAATATGCGTGATGCGTTCGAGCTGGCGCAGCAGGTGGCGGTGCCGCTCCATCAGGGCAGCCAGGGCCTGGTGGAGCGGGAGCCCCTGCGAAGCCGGATCGGCCAGCAGGCGGTCGACGGTTTCTTCCAGATCGCGCATGTCGGCCTGCATGGTCAGCCTGCCCGCTTGAGGATGCTGAACGGAAACGAGCAGTCCTCGCGGAATTCCTCGGCCAGCTCGGCCACGCGCTCGTTTTCGGCATCGTAATGCCAGGCAAGGCTGACGGCCTTGCCGGCCTGATGGGCTGCTTCCATGTCGTCGAAGAGGTCCATCAGCATGCGGATGCTGCTGGTGTTGATGTAGAGGAGTGACAGTTCCAGCGTCAGTGGCGCCTGGATTTCGGCCAGATAGCGGTTGATCCATGTCAGCAGCGGATCGAAGAATTCGAAGGCGTCTTCCGGGTAGGAATCGCCGCGCAGGCTGACCCGGCCGGAGGTCCAGTCGGTATCGATGGCCGGGGTAGAGGTGGTGCCGGTTAAATGAATGTCCTGCATACGGTTCACGAAAGTTACAGGACAACCTGCAGGCTGAAAAAGCCGCTGTGGTCGTCCAGTCGGTTGAAGGATGCAGCCAGGGGCTGGCTGGCTTTGCGGGCCATGTCGATCAGCCCCAGACCAGCGCCGCTGCTGGCTCCGGCCTGGCGCGGCTGGCGCATCTGGGTTTTCCACAGGGCCTTGAGCCCGGTCTTGTCGAGTCCGGCCAGATGGTGGATGCGTTGCAGCAGCGCCTCGCCGTCCGCGATGTCGACCACATTGCCGGCATTGATGATGTAGTGATCCTGTTCACGGGAAATGGTAATCGTGCCGCTGGCCTGCGAATCTGACAGATTCTTGCTGGTGGCGTAGTGGCGGATGTTCTGCGTCATTTCGATGTAGATGGTGAATACATCGGTGACTTCGGTCGGCGTGGCGGACAGGGCTTCAAGGTGTTTGCGCAGAGCCAGCCCGATTTCTTCGATCAGGGTGGCCGAGAACAGTCCGTTGAAGGCCAGCAGGATGTTGTGCCGTTCGAACTGGTTGCGCAGGGCGAGAAGATCTTGTGGGGGCATCATGTCGCTCAGGCAGGGGTCGTGGAAGAGGAGCAGGCGAGGTCGCCGGCGGGTTTGCGCGGGTCCGGCATGGCCGTGAACCCGATCACGCAAATGTCGTCGAGCTGCGGCTCTTGTCCCTGCCAGTCAGTCAGGGCGGACGTCAGCGTTTCCAGCCGGTCAGCCCATGGCAGGGTATGGAGTGTACCCAACAAACCGGCAAAGCGGCTGGCGCCGAAGCCGAATTCCTGCGGGCCGCCGCTTTGGTCGAGGAGGCCGTCGCTGGTCAGGTAACAGTCGAGGCCCTGAGCCGGCAGGGTCTGGCTCTGGTAGGTTTCCTGGCGTTTTTCGCCCAGTGCCCGCCGGCCACCCTTGCAGACCGTGACCGTGCCGTCGCGGTCGACGCAGTAGAGGGCGATGCGGGCTCCGGCATAGGTCAGGGTGGCTTGTCCCGGATCGATGCGCACCAGTGCTGCCTCCATGCTGGTGGGCACGCGCTGGCGGCTGGCCAGCTGTTCGGCAAACGGTGCGCGCACGATTTCGTTCATGACATTGAGGATGGCGGCCGGGTCGTGGCTGCCAACCCGGTCGATGGCAGTCTGGAACGCGCCGTGGGCCAGTACGGTCATCAGGGCGCCGGTCACGCCGTGGCCGGCGCAGTCGACCAGTCCGGCCAGCCAGCCGTCGGCATCGCGATGAAAGAGGTACAGGTCGCCGCTGACGATGTCCTTGGGGCGCCACAGCACCAGCAGTTGTCCCTGGCAGGTTTCGGTCAGGGCGGTCTGCGGCAGCATGGCATGCTGGATCATCCGGGCGCAGTGGATGTTGTCCTGCTGGCGGGTCAGCATGTCCGTCAGCTCGCGGGTGCGGGCGCTGACGGTGGCTTCCAGCTCGGCCGTGTGGCGCTGTACGCGGCTGGCCATGCGGTTGAAGGCCGTGGCCAGCTCGCCGATCTCGTCCTGGCGCGTCAGGTGCAGGTTGATGTCGTACTGGCCGCTTTCCATGCTCCGTACGCCCTGGCTCAGCGCCAGCAGTGGCTTGAAGACCAGCAGGTGGGTGCCGAAATACATCAGGATCATGGCCAGGACCAGCAGGCCGGCCAGTACGGACAGGGCGCCGAGCAACAGGCTGGAGTCAAGGAGGGCGCCGGCATGGGCTTCGACGGCGCTGACGGCAAACCAGTCGAGCGCCGGCAGCCAGGTGATGGCCATCAGCTGCTGCTGGCCTTCCAGGGTGACGTTCAGGGTCTCCACCGTGCTCTGGCTGGTCCGCAGCCGCTGCATCGCTGCCTGGATCCGCGGCTGGTCATCCGGCCCTGACAACAGCCGGAACAGGGTCTGGGTCGGCACCTTGTCCGTCACCATCTGGTGCTCGATCCGGGCCGGGTCCGGATGGGCCTGGATGGCACCGTTGCCGGCCAGCAGCATGGAGCTGAGTCCGGAGGTATCGTGGCGGGCAAAACGTTGAAGGAAGTGCGTCAGCTCGAATCCGGTACCGACAAAGCCCAGAGGTGTGCCGTCGGTATCGGTCACCAGCACGTTGACCCAGACATTGGTCACGCCTACCTGCTGGTTGGTATTGATGTTGAAGTTGTAGGGCGTGCGTTTGGCGGTGCTGGCAAAGAACCATGCATCCGCCGGTACGTCGCGCTGCATGGTGCCGCGCGGGGCGCTGGAAAAAGCCAGGGTGTTGTCGTTGAAATAAAAATGCCGGCTGGCAATCACGCCGGCAAACAGGCTGTGTTCGCCAAACAGGCGGCGGAATGATTCGGCCTCGGCAAAAAAGGCTTTCCGGTAATCCGGGCGGGATTCGTCGCGCAGGAAATTGCGGGTGGCATCACTGTCGGCCAGCTTTTGTGACAGGGCCAGCTCGCGGGCCACGGGCAGCATGAACTGCTCTTTGCTGAGCAGTGCATGGTTGCGCACGACTTCGGCTCCGTAGCGCTCACGGGTCAGGTCGATGAAAATCCAGCTGGTGGCCACGGCTGCCAGCAAAAGCATGACAGCCAGCAGCCCCATGAAGGTGGCTGCCTTGCTGCGCAGGCCCAACCGCAAGATTGCAGACATAGCACGCCCGGAGAATCCGGCAGATACCGGATACGGATAGATAGAGCGGATATTCTATCTGCTGCACATGCAGCAAGGTGTGCGTTACCTCAAAAACGCTCGCCAGGCGCCAGATAACGCCACTGTCCCTGCGGCAAATCCCCCAGCATGATGCGGCCGATGCGGATGCGCTTGAGGCCGACCACGCGCAGGCCGACCAGCTCGCACATGCGGCGGATCTGGCGCTTCTTGCCTTCCACCAGCACGAAGCGCAGCTGGTCGCGGTTCTGCCACCACACGCGGGCCGGTTTGAGCGGCACGCCGTCGAGTGCCAGGCCGTGATTGAGCAGGCGCAGGCCTTCTTCGGACAGGCGGCCCTCCACGCGCACCAGATATTCCTTGTCGACCGGCGAGTTTTCGCCGATCAGCTGCTTGGCGATGCGCCCGTCCTGGGTCAGCACCAGCAACCCGGTCGAGTCGATGTCCAGCCGGCCGGCCGGTGCCAGTCCCTGCAACTGCGCGGGCTTCCAGACTGTGCGGCTCGGGTCCTGCTGCCAGTGCCGCTCCGGCACGATCAGGGTGGCAGCCGGCTGGTAGCCTTTTTCAGCCTGTCCCGACACATAGCCGATCGGCTTGTGCAGCAGGATGGTGACGCGGGTGTTCTGTGCCTCGCTCGCCCGTGCGTCCAGCGTGATGCGCTGGTCCGGGCTGACCTTGCTGCCCAGCTCGCTGATGATCTGGCCATCGACGCTGACCCAGCCGCGTGCGATGTAGTCGTCTGCCTCGCGGCGCGAGCACAGGCCCAGTTCGGCCATGCGTTTGGAGAGGCGAATCTTGTCCGATTGGGAGTCCATTGACGTATCCGGTGCGCCTTGCGGCGCAGAAAAACCAAAAACCGGAAACGGTCCCGCCAGCGGGCGGGCCGTCTTCCGAAAACCTTGAACCGGCTGCCCGGCCTGGCCGGGCGGCCGGTTGCACTGATCCGTGCCGGCCGGTCCCTGCCGGTTGCGTACGGCAAGGACCGGATCAAAACAAAACGTCCCGCGCTGATGCGGGACGTCACAGTATGCCGTCACCCGGTCGCTGGCAGTGTCGTGCCGGTGACCGGTGGCGTCGTGGTGCTTACTGGTCCTGCAACCGCTCGCTGACATACGCCGAGGCGCGCAGCTGTTGCAGCCATTCGGCGTAGACCTGTTCGGACTTGCGGGCGCGCAGCTCCTGGCGGATTTCCGCACGCTGGCGCGCGTCACCGATGTCCTGCTGGCGGGTGCCGTCGACAAGGATCAGGTGCCAGCCGAACGGCGAGCGAACCGGCTGCGACAGCTGGCCGACCGGCAGGGCAAGGTAGGCACGTTCGAATTCCGGCACCATGTCACCGGGGTTGACCCAGCCAAGGTCGCCGCCTTTCGGGGCACTGCCGTCTTCGGAATACAGCTTGGCGGCTTCGGCAAACGGCATGCCGTTGGCGATGCGGTCGCGGATCTGCAGGATGCGCGTCTGGGCGTCCTTGTCGCTGGTGATTTCGTTGGCGCGCACGAGGATGTGGCGGACCTGGCGCTGTTCGACCATCTGGGCGTCACCCCGGCTGCGGCGGGCTTCCAGCTTGAGGATGTGCAGGCCGTTGGCCGAGCGCAGCACCTGGGTCGACTGGCCCGGCTTGAGCGGTTCCAGCGCTGCCACGAAGACCGGCGGCAGGCGGGTGGCCGAGCGCCAGCCCAGATCGCCGCCCGACAGGGCGTCCTGTGCATCCGAGTAGCTGGCGGCTACCTGGGCAAACGGTGCGCCGGCGGCCAGTTTGGCCGCGGCATCGCTGGCACGCTGCTGGCGCTTGGCCACTTCCTGCGGGCTGGCCTGCTCGGGCAGGGTGATCAGGATGTGCGACAGCCGGAATTCGGTCCGGTTGGCCGACACGGCGCTCCTGAGCACGGCGTCGACTTCGCTGTCGGACACGTTGACCTTGCTGTCGACCTCGCGTTCACGCAGGCGGTCGAGGATCACCTGGCGCGACAGGTCGGCCCGGAAGGCGGCTTCGTTGATGCCGTCGGCCTTGAGACGGGCACGGAACTGTTCCGGTGTCAGGCGGTTCTGTTCGGCCAGCCGGTCCATGATGCGGTCCAGCTCGGCACTGTCAAGGGCGATGCCGTTGTTGCCGGCGTACTGGAGCTGCACCTCTTCGTTGATCATGCGTTCGAGCATCTGCTGCTGCAATACGCCGGCGGGCGGCAGCGGTACCTTCTGGCGCGTCAGCTGGGCTTCGGCTTCGCGCACGCGGGTATCCAGCGCCTGCTGGGTGATGGCCTGCTTGTTGACGACCGCGACGATGCGGTCAACGGTGCGGACTTCTGCAGCAGCCGAGGCCGGGGAAGCCAGCAGGCTGGCGGCCAGGGCCGCAGCGGCAAAACGGGTCAGGGACGAGGGAATCATCATGGCAGCACGGAGTTTCGGGAGGGCTCGACATAGCCTGGCAATGCCAGTTTGAGGGC
>JAGPIM010000006.1 GCA_018055005.1 Laribacter sp. | reverse complement strand
CTGGGCCTTGAGTACTTCTTCTTCAAACGACGCATCGGTGACATGGACGATCAATTCGCTGCTCATTCGTATTCTCCGTGTTGGGCATGAAACATGCGACTCGCGCAATGTTTGATAGTAACAAGCGCACCGGAGCGCAGCAACAAATCCACGCCCCGGGTTTCCTGTTGTCATTAACGGCGCTGTTGCAACAACTCCAGCACCCGATGCCGTGCGGTCTCACGCTTCTGTACGGAGCACAGCTCCTGCGCCAGGGCCCGGTACAGCGATACGCTCATCAGCACCATGATCACGGCAAACGGCAGGGCGGCCACGATGGCCGCACTCTGAAGACCTTTCAGTCCTCCGCTCATCAGCAAGACCACGGCAATGGCCGCCTGCATCACGCCCCAGAACAGGCGCACGCGGATGGTCGGGCGCAGGCTGCCGTTGCACGACATCATGCCCAGCACGAAAGTCGCCGAGTCTGCCGAAGTGACAAAAAAGCTGACAATCAGCAGCAAGGCCAGTCCGGCCAGCAAACCCCCGCCTGGCAGCAGCTCCAGCAGCTTGAACAATGCATCGGCCACGTCTGCCTGTACGGCCGCCACGATGGGAAACTGGCCGAATATTTCGGCGTGCAGCGCCGTGCCGCCAAAGACGGCAAACCAGGCAAAGCTCATCAGCGACGGCACCAGCATAACCCCGATGATGAATTCGCGGATCGTGCGTCCCCGGGAAATCCGGGCAATGAACATCCCGACAAACGGTGCCCAGGTCACCCACCATGCCCAGTAAAACAGCGTCCAGTCCGCTACCCACGTACCTTCACGGAACGGCGTCAGCTTCAGGCTCATGTTGACCAGGTTATGCAGGTAGCCGCCCAGTGTGGCTGTCAGGGTATCGACCAAGAACAGTGTCGGCCCCATCAGCAAGACTGCCAGCATCAGCAATCCGGCCAGCAACACGTTGAAACCGGACAGCCACTTGATGCCGCGCTCGATTCCGGTCATTGACGAGAGCAGATACAGGACGGTTGCTACAACAATGATGCCGACCTGCAAGCCAAAGGTGTTTTCAACACCGAAAACATGCTTGAAGCCGCCTCCGATTTGCAGGGCACCAAAGCCCAGCGACGTTGCCACCCCGAACACGGTAGCCAGGATCGCCAGGATGTCGATGGTTTTTCCGATCGGGCCTCGCGTGCGGGCCTCGCCCAGCAACGGTTCAAACACGGCACTGATCAGCCCCGGACGTTGCCGGTTGAACTTGAAATACGCCAGAGCCAAGGCCACGATGCCATACACCGCCCAAGGGTGGATGCCCCAGTGAAAGAATGTGTAACGCATGGCGGCATTGGCTGCATCTGGCGTCAGCGCCGTGACACCAGGAGGCGGCGAAGCATAGTGCATGACCGGCTCGGCCACCCCCCAGAACACCAACCCGATACCCATGCCGGCAGAAAACAGCATGGAAAACCAGGTTGTACGAGAAAACTCTGGCTCATCATCTTCCTGCCCCAGCTTGATGTGGCCGTAGTCGCTGAATGCCAAAAACAGGCCGAACAGCACCAGACCAAAAACGGTCAGCAGGAAAAACCAGCCAAACTTGGCGATGACAAATGACAGCAATGCACCCGACACTTCGGCAAAGCCGCTGGGCAGCAATGCGCCCAGAGCGACGATGAATAGTGTTGCCAGGCAGGATAGTCGTAAAACCATGTGAATCTCCTTCTCTCGAGTACAGCCGGTGGCCTGCCCTGCAATCAGGCAGGACCACGGGTGCAACAGGCAGAACGGAAGAACGGCTCATGCAAGCCGCGCGAACAGATTGCCGGCTGCTTCAGCAGCCCGGACAACCCGGAGCATTCCCGCATGTGGAATGCCAGGCCCCTCTCAGGGCAGGCGGATCAGGACCGCCGATTGATAGCGCAATGCGCTGGATGACATCCTGGGTAAACAACCATTACCCGGACATTGATTGAAGAAAGCTATGTATTTATCGTAACAACATCTGTAACGTATTGTAAACAAAACCCCCTTCCCGGTTTCGGGAAGGGGGTTGCAAAAAATGCAGCACCGCGAGGCTTAGCGGCCTACCTTGATCTCCGTCCAGAGCTTGGCCACCATGCGCCGTTCCTTGGGATTCAGCTCACGCAGGATCACCCATTTTTGCACCTGCTCCGGGGAGGGATTCAGCACTGAATTACCCTTCAGGTCAGCCCGGATAAAGGGCTGTGCTGCGGTTACCGGATTGGTGGCGCCATTCAGGTTGGTCAGTTCGGCTGCATTTTTGCCGTCCAGCATGAAATTGATGAACTGGTGCGCAAGATCCGGCCGTTTGGCGGATCGCAGGATTGCCATGGTATCGACCCCCAGCTCGTTGCCTTCCTTTTGCGCCGAGTAACCGACGGTGAACTTGCGTCTGGCAGACCTGGCATCTTCTGCCGCCTGGAAAAACTCGGTCGAATAACCCAGCGATGCCCAGATATTGCCGACCGCCAACTCCTTCAGATAGCTCGCATTGGAAAAAGTGGCCCAGTAAGGCTTGGCCTTCCTGATGACTTCGGCCGCTTTCCGGTAGTCCTCAGGTCGGCCCGTGTTCGGGTCCAGTCCCAGATACATCAGGGCTGCGGCGAACACTTCGCGTGAACTGTCGAGCACAGTGACCTTGCCCTTGATTTTGGCCAGCACGGCAGGATCAAAAATCACGGCCCAGCTGGACGGATCAATGCCGCGCTTTTTCAGTTCGGTTTCGTTGTATCCCACCGAAGTCAGGCTCAGCACCGTCGGGACGGTATAGCGGTTGCCCGGATCATAGGACTGGTTCAAATAGGCCGGGTTGACATTCCTGAGGTTAGCCAGCTTGCTGTGATCAAGCGGTTTCAACAGCTTCTGGCGGGCCATGGACTGCACTACAAAGCTCGACGGAAACACCATGTCGTAGCCGCGTGCACCACTGGCCAGTTTGGCCAGCATTTCCTCGTTGTCGCCATAAAAGTCCTGCACAACCTTGCAGTCGCACTGTTTTTCAAACGCACGAATGGTTTCGTTCGACAGTGAACCGCTCCAGTTATACAGATGCAGAACGTCGTCAGGACCCGCAAACACGGTTGCGGACATCAGCGTCAGGACCCAGGCCAGTTTGTTCAATTCATACTCCTCCGGAGCTTGGCACACACATGCCATCAATAACGCGCACAGAACACATGCGCAAAAACGCCCGCAGGCGGCAAGCCTGCGGGCGGACCAAAACCGGAAATTACGGGAAATCGTCGCCGAGATCGGCCAGTGCAGTCAGGAACAGACGGCTGTCGGCGTCCTTGAGCAAACGTGCATCGGACAGCATCTGCCGGAAACGGCGGGCACCCGGCACACCGTTGGCCAGTCCCAGCACATGCCGGGCAATGTCACGTACTTTGCCGCCGGCTGCCAGATGTGCATCCACATACGGGATCAGCTGCTCAATGACTTCGGCACGGGTGGGGACAGGGTGTTCATCACCATAAAACCGCGCATCCACGCCAGCCAGCAGGTAAGGATTATGGTAAGCCTCGCGGCCGATCATGACGCCATCGACGTGGCCAAGCTGTTCGGCTGCTTCATCCAGCGTGCGGATACCGCCGTTGACCAGGATTTCCAGATCCGGAAATTCCGCCTTGAGCCTCCAGGCATAGTCATATTTGAGTGGGGGGATTTCCCGGTTTTCCTTGGGAGAAAGCCCTTTCAGGATGGCATTGCGCGCATGAACGATAAAAGTCGAACATCCGGCAACAGCCACTTCCCCGACAAAGTCAGAAACAAAACCAAAGGCTTCGACATCATCAACGCCAATACGGTGCTTGACCGTCACCGGCAGCGTTGTCGCATCGCGCATCGCCCGGACGCAATCGGCCACGAGACCGGGTTCTTTCATCAGGCAGGCACCAAAAGCACCTTTTTGTACCCGCTCGCTCGGACAGCCTACATTCAGATTGACCTCGTCATAGCCCCAGGATTCCGCAAGCCTGGCGCACTGGGCCAGCTCTGCCGGCTCGGATCCACCCAGTTGCAAGGCTATCGGGTGCTCCGCCTCGTGAAACGTCAAATGGCGGGGCACATCTCCATAGATCAAAGCCCCGGTCGTCACCATCTCGGTGTACAGCCATGTGTGTCTGGACAGCAATCTGGCAAAATAACGGTAATGCCTGTCTGTCCAGTCCAGCATCGGTGCCACGCAAACGCGCCTACCCCTGCAATTCTGCTGAGTTCCTTTATCCATGAGGGTTTGAGCGTTTGTCATTGATGCCTGTTTGTCCTTCGTTTGACCACATCTTACGGCGTTTTCATGGTGTCAGTGCAGAAAACGGTGCAGAATGCGGGCCGTTCTGCACCGCTTTTTCTGATTTTTCTGCACCGGCCTATGGCAACCATATCTAAGTACCGGAAAAAGAACGGAGAATTGTCGTATCAGGCGACAGTCCGGGTCAAGCAAGCTGGCCGGGTGGTTTTCTCCGCGACACGCTCATTCCCGAAAGAATCCCTGGCTCGTGACTGGGCCAGACGCACGGAAGTCGAAGCATCGTCTCCAGACTTCATCACCAGGCACGCGCTCGGGAAAATGACCCTTGGCGACCTGCTGGTACGGTACCGGGACGAGCTGTCCGGAGCAGACAAGATCGGCCGCTCGAAACGGTACGTGGTCGACCTGCTGCTCAGATCCTCGATTTCAGAGCGCCCCATATCCGAGCTGTCCGCCCAGGATCTGGTTGAGCACTGCAAAATCCGGCGTGACTCAGGAACAGGCCCGGTAACCGTCTTCCAGGACGTCTCCGCCATGCGGACCGTGCTCGACTACGCAAAGCGCATCTGGTCCCTGCCGGTCTCGACCCAACCTGTCGATGATGCCCTGCCCGTCCTGCGTGCCCAGACGCTCGTCAGCAAGAGCCGCCAGCGTGACCGGCGACCTACTGATGAGGAGCTCGAGCAGATTTATGCCGGGCTGGCTGCCCGGCAGTCGCGCTCAAACGCCCAGATACCGCACGTCGACATCATCAAGTTCGCCATTGCCAGCTGCATGCGGCTGGGGGAAATCGGGCGTATCCGTTGGGATGACATCGACGAAAAGCGGCGCTGCATCTTGATCCGCGAGCGCAAGGATCCGTCAAACAAGTACACAAACGACCAGTGGATACCCCTGCTGGGCGAAGCGTGGGACATCGTGCAGCGGCAGCCGCGTACGGACGAACTGATTTTCCCGTACAAAATGGAATCGGTCAGTGCGGCTTTTGAGCGCACATGCGCCGCACTGGGGATTGTTGACCTGCGCTTTCACGACCTGCGGCACCACGGTGTTTCGCTCCTGTTCGAGCAGGGGCTGAAAATCCAGGAGGTGGCCATGGTTTCCGGTCACAAGAGCTGGAACAACCTGCGGCGCTATACCCAACTGCGACCCGAGTCCCTGCATGACAAGATCGCCGCGCCGGCCCCAGTGCCCCGCTCTTCCGCGCTGACCGTTTCGGTATCCGGCGGGGTCTACATGGGCGGCTGGTCGAATGCTGCCGATGTGCTCCGGACATTTGAGCTGGAGCCGGAGGACCTGGCCGAGTCGTGCATTCTGCTGGCCGGAGAATTCGGCCCGGAGGGTGCGGTCGTCGCGTTTACCGACGTCGGAGACCTGTGGTGGGTGTATTGCACCGGCAGCGATCGCGTGTGGCTGCCAGAAAGAATTGTCGCCAACCGGCTGCGGCACCGGCTGGCGACTGGTCGGGTCGGGGCGAAGCCAGACGGCAGCAACCTGTTCGGCAAACAATTGCTTGAGGTGCTGGCGTCTGCATCTGCCTCATGACACCTGGCTCTTTGACCACTGCTTTCTCGCTGCCTCGCGCTGCGTGTCCAGCCAGTTCGCGAGGTCTGACAGATGCACCATGCGGGGCGACTTCTGGCTGTAAAGCTGGAATGTCGCCAGCGGCAGCCTGTTGGCGCTGGCCAGCTCATTGGCCCGGCGCGGAGACATGCCCAGATATTCTTCGCTGATCTCGTTGAGCGACACAACCGCTTTCTGATACTGCGCCATCAGCAGGAACAAGGTATTCACGCTGCCTCCATCTGCTTTTCAAGTTTGCCTGCAATCGTCTTTGCCATGCCGCCATCCACCCAGACTGCCTGCATCGTGTCAGGCAGGCTGGCCGGCGCCTGTTTCAGGGTGCCGCTGACAATCACCGTCTCGAGGGCAGCAATTCCGCCGTCGTAGGTCAGTTCGTCCAGCAGGGTGATCAGCTCGCTGCGCCCGCCAAGGTCCAGCACGTCGAGCCGGTCAACCAGCAGGATGCGCAGCCCGGACAGTTCGGCGATGACGATGGCCAGCAGCACGTCCGTACGCCAGCGTTCGGATTCTGAAAGCAGCGCATGGGCCCGGCCGCCGGCAGTGATTTCCATCCCGGCCCCCACCTGTACGACCGGCCAGCCGGCAATGTCGCTGCGACTCTTCAGCAGCCGGTTGACCGGCTCCAGCGCCCGGGACAGCAGCTCGGCCTGGATGCCGCCGGGGGCCAGTGCATCGGCAATCAGCAGCCAGCCCTGTACATCGGCATGGTGCCGGGCTGCATCGGCGGTCTTGCGGCCGGCTTCGGCTGCCGTGCGCTGACTGTTGCGCAGGCTGGCCAGCTCGTCAGCGAGCTGCTTGCGGCGACCTGTCAGGTCTGTCACCCGGGCCTGCTGGTGGTCCAGATCCTCGGCGGTGATCTCCGGGCCGGCACATCCGTCCATGGCTGCCAGTTGTGCTGCCGCTGCCTCGGCGGCGGCCAGGTCGCGCCGGTCGTTGGCAACGGTCCGGGCCATCAGGTCGTGCGACTGCCGGTATTCCGGCAGCCGGGCAGCTGCATCACCTGCGCTGGCGGCAGCAGATCCCGGCGGCCCGTATTCCCGCTCATAGGCATCCATTGCATTCAGAGCATCCTGATAGGCCGGGCGATCAATCCCGAGCGGCTGCGCTTCGTCGATCAGGGCATTCAGTGCTCGGGCCAGATCATGGATGGTTCCGTTGCGATGGGTACCGGACCCGGCCGTCGCCTCGGCCACCCTGGCGGCCCAGTCGGCCAGCTCGGATTCATCGGCCGCCAGCTTGACCCGGATCCGCTCGAGGCGGCCGGCGCGTTCTTCAAGCGTTGCACGCTGGCCGATGCCGTCCTGACGGGCCTTGCGTTCTGCCTGCATGGCACCCAGACGTTGCTGGGCCGCAGCGATTTCTCCGTCGACGACATCCAGCTCCTGCTCGATGGCCAGCAGCCCGGTTTCTTCCACCCGCGGCACGGACGAAGGCGCCCACAATTCCGCCTTCTTCTCGCCGTAGGTTTCGCCCGTAACGGCACGCCATGCGCCCTTGGCTTCGGTCGCCCGGGTCCGGGCGGCTTTCTCGGCGGTGTCAAAGTCACAGCGCAAGAGGGGCAAGACCGCCAGGACCCGGGCCGGATCCGCACCGCGGCTGATGAGGTGTTGCTGCACTTCCTCTGCCGAGGCCGAACATCCGGTCAGGGCAAAGAGCAGTTCCCGGCGGGCATCCTGCCCGGCCTGCGCGAACAGGGACGCATCAAGGACATAGGGCAGCGCGGCACGGGCCTTGTCAGGATCCTCGACGATCTGGCCGTGCCGGTTCACCTTGCCGTCCGGCAACGCCACGGTGGCAAAGCGCCCGTCGGCAAATTCGACCCGTACCATGCCGGCCTTGTGGCCATCAGTGACCAGCTGGCCGCAGTCCTTCTTTCTGGCCACCCTGACCGGGTCGCCGGACATGACCATGCGGACGGCCTCGAGCAGGCTGGACTTCCCTGCCCCGTTCCGGCCGGCAATCAGGGTGACAGGGGTCGTCAGGGCCAGCCGGGCACTGTGCAGCCCCTGGAAGTTCTGCACATTAATTTGTGTGATTTTCATGCCGACGCTCCTTTTCTATTCACGAGCTCCATAGCCTTCTCAACGACAGGAAGTGCAGGAACACCTCCGATCATTACTTCGCACGAATCCGGTTGAAGGCCTTGATCCTCCGCCCACCTTGCAGCCATATCGATCGCTTCTTGCTCAGTCTGAAAAAAACTACCTTCCCATTTGCCATCTCGCAAAAGCGGTGCACCGTTCCAGCACGCGAAATAGTGCTGAGAACCGTCTCTTCTCCTGAGCGGACCAAGCGCACTTGCACCGGGGGTTTGCAGTACATCGATAAATTTCATGCTGCCTCCTGCACCAGCTGGATGACGGCAGCCCGGCTGTTGGCCGGCAGTTTTGAAACGGTCAGTGCGGCTTCCAGTTCACGGATGCGGGCGTTCGCGGCATCAAGCTGCTCCGCATCGAACCGGGCCGACTCGGCCTCTGCTGCCAGCGCGATGTTCTGGCAGCCCAGCTCCATGAGGTTTTCCTTGAGCTGGCGTACCTCATACAGGCTGCTTTCGTACAGGGTCCAGTTGCGTTGCGCTGCTTCACTGGCATCGGCATAGCGTTCTTCCAGATCGATAACCTGAGCGCGCATCTCGCTGTTCATGCGCTGCAGGCGTTCGACGTAACTGCGGGATACCGGATCCTCGACGGCGATGATGATGATCAGTTTGTTCATGGTGTCATCCTTCAGCCGGGACCACGGTTTCGTGGCCCCGGGCATGTTGTTGTCAGGCGGCCTGCTGGTCGTCGTTGCTCACGTCCAGGTCTGCAAGTGAGCCGCCCTCGTCGAGCCACTCCTGCACCCATGCCGGTTTGCGGCCACGCCCCGACCAGGTCATGTCCTGATTCTGCGGATGGCGGAACCGGATACCGGCCTCGCGGCTTGCGGTGGCGGCTGCCTGCCCGGCCCGCTCCTCTTCCTGCTGTTCATGCCAGGCTTTCCAGCCCTTGACCCACTGGATGCACAGCTCGCCGGTCTGTACCGGGCAGGCGCTTTCCGGTTCGCCGGCTTCTGCTGCACGCCAGCCGTTTTCCCATGCCTGATCACGCTCGAGGTCGGTGACCGTGGCTTCGTCCGGAGCGGGCAAGGCGGGTGGCATCTGCCCGGTGGCCGGTTCGGCATCAATCACGTTGCCGCCCGCGGCCGGCCCATCCATGCCGCCGCCGTCGTTGTTGTGGTACTCGTGACCAAGGTCCATGGCGCGCTGGTCCGGCTCTCCGGCCACCTCGTCCATGCCTCCGGTGTGGTTGCCTGCATCAGCCACCACCACCAGCACGGACTTGCCGGCCACGTCATACAGCTCATGCAGGTTTTCGGCATTCGGGCTGAATTTCACGACGGCCTTCACGCCGTCCTTGATCGTGATCTGGTCAAGGCCGCCGGCCACCACGGTGCGACCTTCAGAAGCCAGCAGATGCACGGCCATCTTGATGCTGGTTTCGACGCGGGCACGCAGGCGGTCGATCACGTCGTCCTGCCGGGCCTTGGAAAGCTTCGGCCACGGCTCCGGCAGCAGCCGCAGTTCCATCAGCAGGGCTTGCAGCAAGTCCTTGCCAACGGTGTCGGCAGTCATGTGGCGAAAATCGAGAGGGGCATTCATGGTGTTGGTCCTTTCCAGGTCAGACGGCTGCCCGCTCTGCGTCGGCGGCCATTTTGCGGAGCTGGTCCGCGGTGAAGGTGATGCTGCTGGCGCTCAGACGGCGGTCAAGGAACAGCGTGACGGTGCCGTCGGCCTTGGCGTGAAAGCCGTGCAGGTTGACCGGCGAGAAAGCCCGTCGGCGTGGCGCCTTGATCCGGACGGGTTTGGCCCGGGTTTGCTCGTTGGTCTTGGCCGTGAGTACCGGTGTGCCCATGGCGGCGTACACCGGTGCCCGGCCGGTACCGCGGCAGAGGCGTTCAACTTCTCCGGCATTGAGGTGCTGGGACAGCAGGCGCAAGGTATCGTCCGTGTCGATCTGCATCCGGGTGGCAATGTCGCTGGCCGTCAGTTCGCCACTGGCGCGCAGCAGCGCAGGGATGTCGTGGTAGCTGGTCATGTTCTTCTCGGATCAGTGGGTTTCAGCAATGCGTTCAAGGTGGTGTCGCTGCAGCGGGCTCAGGTACATCCCCATGCCGTAGTGACTGAACCGGTCCGTCAGGTCATCGACGAACGTACGGTCCCAGTCAGCCTTGGCATTGGTATCTGCGTCGGTCAGCAATTGCCGGAATCTGGGCTCGGAGAACACCTGGTCAACCCGCTTGTTGGTCATGCACATTCCGGTCACTCCAGATCCAGTCCAGCGGCAGGCCGCCGGCGAGTGGTCCGCTTGTTCTCGATGGCCTGGTTGACAATGGCCCGGTCGGTTTCACTGAGTCCGCGGGCAATGTCCTGGGCAACCACCAGATCACCCTCCTTGATGGCGGCCAGCGCATCCTGCAGGCCCAGCTCATCAGGGCTGTGATCTGCCTCGTCCTTGCCAATTACCTCGCCTGTCCGGGGGTCGACATCCATCGGCATTGCTTCGGCCGGCGGCGGGGATTGCGTGCCTTTCTTGTCCGGTTCCGGTGCGGTTTGGTTGGCCTGCTGGCTCAGTTCGTCGGTCGTGACGGAGTACCCGCCGCTTGCGTTGCCCTGGACATCTGCGACATCGATGACGTCGTGCATTTCCTCGACTGTCTGCAGGCCCATCAGCAGCTCGGGCGCGTACAACTTCCCGAAGAACGAGGCGGTGCGGTAGCGCAGCATGACCTCGTCCATCGTTTGCCACTTGCTGCCGTTCTTGGTGTACCAGCCTTCTTTGACAGCCATCTCGATCGACACCTTCGGTGACTCGATGCGTTCCCCGGTCTCCTTTTCGATCGCCCAGGCGACGCACACCTTGTCGATGACCTTCACCTTGACGGTGCGGGTCTGGCGCAGCTTGTTCTCCCAATAGACCTCTGTGCGCTCGACCTCCTTCTCCCCGAGCACAGTGATGTCGAAGCGCAGCGGCGAGAAGCGGCCGCAGCCGTTGATGGCGGCGATGATCCACTGCGACGACCAGGACGGGCGGCCCTCAACGATGTAAAGGTTCTGCATCACCATCAACGGATCGGCGCCCATGCGCTGCGCCATGTTCAGCGCGACGACAGCGTTGGCAAGGGCATTCGGGTTCTCGATGCGCTTTTCTACTTCGCCGAACTTGTTCATCTTCTCGGTTACGGCGCGGTAGGCAGCCGGAACGAGTGTGCTGCTGGACAGCAATTTGGCGGCGCGCTGCATCAGCTCGAAGCTTTGCAGGCTGCCGAAGCCAGGGGAAACAACTGCGGTGGCGTCTTGCTGGCGCAGGGATTGAAGGTTCGTTGCGTTGCTCATGTGAAGGCCTCCTTCAGCCTTTGAACTTGCAGGTCGCGTGGGCCGGGCAATACCTGGCCGAGCAGAGGACGGATTTCGGATTGCCGTAGAAGGATCCGGAGTGGATCAACCGGCTGGCGTGCTGGAGCAGTCCGGGCTGCTCTTCATCACCGAGCAGTGCATCCCGGGCGCCGTGGATTTCCCCGGTACCGACACGCTGGGCACTGGCCGTCTTGCCGGTCTGCAGGCCGATGATCTGGGCCGGTGCTGTCAGGGGCTGGCCGACGGCAAACTCGGCGATCAGCTCGTACACGCCCATCTGTGGCCCGTGGCCCTGGGTCACGGCGGCACCATCGCTGCCCACTGCCCTGCCCCCGGTCTTGAGATCGGCAATGCCGAGCTGGCCATCCGGCAGCCGGCGGATACGGTCGGTGGTGCCGGTCAGTGCAATGCCCAGATCCGTGATTTCCAGTCTCTCGCATGAGACTTCGACGCCCGTGTAGTCCTGGTGCGGGGCAATGTCGGCGCAGTACCGGGCATGCAGCGCCAGCCCAATCTTCTCGGCTGAGCGTGGGTCCGTGTCGCCCCAATCAACCTCTCCATTGCCCTCGGCGTCATCCTTGCCATGCAAGGCATCGACCAAGGCACCGGCTGCTTCATCGGACGTCAGCGGATTGCCATCCAGCCGGGACTGATCGAACAGCGCGGTGCCGGCATGCACCGCAGTACCGAGCCGGGCTGCGCCAGATGACGGCATACGCAGGCCGAGCAGGTGTTTGGCTTCCCATCGAGCCGGGCAATCGAACAGTTCAGCCAGCGAGCTGGCGCGGATCGTGATGATGGTGTTCATGACGGCTGCCCCTGGCGCCGGGCCATGACGGCATTGGCGATGGCTTCACCCGTGCTGATCTCGTGCAGCTGTACGGGGGTACTCATGCCCAGCTGCTCTTTCAGGACCTGCCGGTACCGGCATGCTTCATCCAGCTCGTAGGACAGTTGCTCGAACAGGACACGGGAATCGCGGTCGATCTGCCGGCAGTAGGCCTCGGCTGCGTCACGGATGGCCCTCTTTTCGCGCTCGGCGTCGGTTGCGACGCGAAATTTCTGGACACCAAGACGTACGACCCGGCGCTGGGTCAAGGCGTAACGCAGGCGGGTGATGGCTGCAAAGATGGGGTGAACGTGAATATTTGCGATTTGGCTCATCTGTATCTTCCTGTTGGTGACGATGAGCAAACATTAGGACTCGCTAACTACGTTGTCAATAGCCTCTCCTAATAATTTTTAATGTGCTAGTCCTAATACAAACTGCAGGCGCAAAAAAACCCGCAGTGAGCGGGCGTTGGATTTCGACAGAAGGTAATGATCGTTGTGATGGGCGACTTATGGGTTAAAAGTGGCGACAGTTACCTTACAGATTGATGGGTTGTTGTCTATGTGCTGTTTGGTAGCGATTGTCGCACCAATGAACTCTCACCAGAACTTACGCACTGACCAAGCCGCCAGGACCCGACCGCATACGACTACGGAGTTCGCCTCATCGCCTATTAGCCTTTCCGACTCATAGGCACGGTTATCGCTGATGATAGCCAGCACGTCACCATGCAGCTTTTGCAGGCGCTTGACCTGTACGTCGCCCCCACGAGCAATGACGTAGATGCCGTCACCATCGTAGGCCCGGATAGTGGCATCCACGAATAGAACATCTCCGTTCTCGATCGTGCCCTGCATCGAGGTTCCACGTGCCGAAATCAGCTTGATCCGGGATAGATCACCCCCCAAGGTTGAACCCGCCCAAGACTCCAACACATTGACCCGCTGTACGACTTCCGGGAAATCAAGCATGTTGCATCCAGCTCCAGCCGCAGCCTCCACGTCAAGCATGTCGAAGCTGATGTAACCATCTGCTGGGCGGGGCATCGCCACCGAGGCAGGAATCAGCTCTTCGTCTGGCCGTGGATGCATTGGCCCTTTACCTGTGGCCAGCCAAGCCTGAGAAACATTGAGCGCCTTGGCGGCGGCCAAGAGGTTTTCGCCACGCAGGAACTTTGATTTACCGCTCAGCCAGCCGTTCACGCTGGGAGGCTTGACGCCGCACGCGCGCGCAAGCTCGGCTTGGCTGATACCAGCTTCACGCATGGCGAGTTGTAGTCGTGTGGAAAGCATTAGGCAATCCTAACAACAATGAAATAAGGAGAGGCTATTGACAATGTAGTTAGCGAGTCCTAATGTTTGCTCATTGCTTTATACGGAACTGCATCGCAATGACCCCAAACGAACTCATAGACAAGCTCGGCGGTACAACTGCTGTAGCTCGACTACTTGGCATCAAAGCTCCCTCTGTTCATGCCTGGCGTACGGGTGGAATTCCAGATGACAAGCTGATCCGCTTGGCCCCATTCGCAGAGCAACGTGGTATCGCTTGCAGACAAGACTTGTTCCCGAACGACTGGCATCTGATCTGGCCTGAGCTGAATTGCAACTCTGCTAGCGTAATTGTTCAACACCCACAGGTCCCCATGAGAAAGGCAGGCTAGTCATGGGAGCCTACGCACACGTCACGGCTGCGGCCCAGATGCTGGCCAAGCGGTTCCACAACGGCATCGCCGGGCTGGCCACGGTCATGGGCAAGAACCCGACCACGCTGGCCAACAAGCTGAACCCGAATTACGACAGCAACCAGCTGACGCTGGAAGAGGCCGCCGAGATCACCGACCGGACACAGGATCCCGCCATTGCGGATGCTTTGGCGGCCCTGTGCAACCGGACGACTGTCGCTCTACCCACTGGCGACATCAGCATGAAGGATCTTGCCCGTGAATTCTGCCGCCTGACGGCCGAGTGCGGGCACGTTGGTCACAAGATCGACGAGGCCGAGCACCCTGACAGCGAATGGGGCGAACAGATCAGCCCGGGGGAGCGGAAACAGATCGCGGCCGAATTACGGCACCTGCTTTCCGCCACCGTCGGGATGTTGCGCCGGGTGGAGGGGTGATCATGGAAATCCGCGAGATTCGTCACTTTCACCTGTTCTGCGGTCTGGGCGGCGGAGCAAAGGGATTCAACGATGCATCGCCCCGCGTAGGCAGCATGACCGGCAGGTTCCGCTGTATCGGCGGTGTCGACGTGGATGCTGCCGCCATCCGTGATTTCGAGCGGTTGACCGGTACCAGTGGCACGGTGCTGGACCTGTTCGACCGCAGCCAGTTTGCTGATTTCCACGGCACGGAACCCCCGGCCGGATGGCGTGAGGCCGGGCCTCTGGACATTCGTGCGGCGGCTGGTGGTGAGTACCCGCATATCGTGTTCCTGTCTGCCCCGTGCAAGGGGTTTTCCGGACTGCTCAATGAAACCCGCAGCAAGACCGCCAGGTATCAGGCGCTGAACCGCCTGACGCTACGAGGCGTCTGGTTGATGCTGGAAGCCTTCGCAGACGATCTGCCCGAGCTGATCGTGTTCGAAAACGTCCCGCGTATCGCCAACCGTGGCCGGTACCTGCTGGACCAAATCGGAAGCCTGTTGCGTGCCTACGGCTATGCCGTGGCCGAGACAACGCACGACTGCGGAGAAATCGGCGGGCTGGCGCAGAGCCGCAAGCGGTTCCTGCTGGTTGCCCGCCACATCGAGAAGGTGCCGCCCTTCCTCTACGAACCCGAGAAAAAACGCCTGCAGGCTGTCGGGAGCGTTCTCGGTCGCATGCCGCTACCGGGTGACCCGGCCGGCGGGCCGATGCATCGTGTCCCCAACCTGCAATGGAAGACATGGGTACGGCTGGCATTTGTCGAAGCCGGCAGAGACTGGCGCAGCCTGAACAGGCTGTCCGTTGAGAACGGCATCCTGCGTGATTACCTGATCGTCCCGGAATACCGATCCGGATACCTTGGCGTGAACCGCTGGGACGAGGCGGTCGGTACCGTTGCCGGCCGTTCAACCCCGAGCAACGGCGCATTCTCTGTCGCCGATCCCCGCGCCAGCATGGCTGAGTACAGCCAGTACGGTGTTCTCCCATGGCATGGGCCTGCAGGGGCAATCAGCAGCCAGTCCGCCCCGGGTGGTGGCAAGTATTCGGTTGCTGATCCGCGGTCCGGGAAGGTACGCCACAACAACGTATTCCGCGTCGTCGACTTCGATCAAGCCGCTGGAACGGTCACCGGCTGGAACGGCCCCAGTTCGGGTGGGCAGGCTGTTGCCGACCCTCGAGGCGCCGAAGACCCGGCCAGCCTCCACGGGAAATACAAGGTCGAGCACTGGGAAGACCCGGCACGTACGGTCATCGCCGGCAATGCCAACGGCGCCTGTGCCGTTGCGGACCCACGGATGCCGGCCACCAGCGACAAGCTGCTGGCGGTGATCCGTTCCATTGACGGCACGTGGCACCGGCCATTCACCACCTTGGAACTGGCCGCCCTGCAGTCCCTCATTGACCCGGAGGAGTATCTGGAGCTCGACGGCCTGTCGGACAGCGGCTGGCGCGAGCGTATCGGGAATGCGGTACCGCCGGCCGCGGCACAAGCCATTGCCGAAGTCATGGGCACCACCCTGCTGCTGGCATGGTCAGGTCAGACCTTCGTGCTGTCCTCAACCCCGATATGGGTACGCCCGGTCGCAATCGCCCTCTCTTTGCAGGGGGTGGCATGAAATCAAAACACTCTGCTGGGGGCTGCATCCATGGCTAGAGCACGAAACATAAAGCCCGGATTTTTTGCCAACGAGATGTTGGCGGAGTGCGATCCGCTGGCGCGCATCCTGTTTGCCGGTCTCTGGTGCATTGCTGACCGTGCCGGCCGACTGGAGGACCGTCCGAAGCGCATACGTGCCGAGCTGCTGCCATACGACAGTTGCGACGCTGATGCACTGCTGGGCCAGTTGCAGCAGCACGGTTTCATCCTCCGTTATGAACGTGACGGGCAGCGTTTCATTCAGGTGCTTAACTTCTGCAAGCACCAAAACCCGCATGTCAAGGAAGCGAAAAGCACTATCCCGGCACCGTTCGAGAATGGTGAAGAAATCGCTGAATCCGGTACCGGTACTGGCGTTGAAGATGGTGATAACCGTGCAGGAATCGTACCTGAACCGGATGAGAACAGTGCTGGCACCGTACTGGCACAGGACAAGAACAGTGATTGCACAGTACCAGCACCGGACAAGCACAGTACTAATCCTGCTGATTCCGGATTCCTGATTCCTGATTCCGGATTCCCGGAGGGTGTAGGCGGCATTGCAGGTACTCACCATGAGGGGGTGCCGGATCCCGATCCGCCGCCGCCTGCCCGCCGGGCGGACCCGAACAAGGCCCGGGCCAACGAAATCACCGCGATGCTGCGCAAGCGGGGTGCTGCGTTGCAGGCCCAGGACCCGAGGGTGCTGGCATGGGCTGCCGAGGGGATCAGCGATGCGCAGTTGCTGACCGCACTGGATTTCGCCCAACGACGGCGGGCTGACCAGCAAAGCGCCCAGCCAGTCAACGCCGGATTTCTCGACACGCTGCTGCGCGAAGTGACGCAGCAGGCTGCAGACCGGGGCGGCGGAAAGAGCCCGCCATTCGACCCGTCCGAATTCGTCAACCGTAACCGCAACAGCCATGGAGACCGTGATGAACGCACCGTTCACGCCACCATCGAGGGGCAATGCCAGCGTCTGGCTTGAGCCATTGGCCAAGCTCGAAGGGTTGTCGCTGATGGACCACTTGTTCAACCGGCTGGAGGGCATGTATCCGAACCTCTGGCGTGCCAGCTTCCGGGTCGAAAGCTCCCTCGCAAACTGGCGGGCAGCATGGGCCGAAGCATTCAGCGATGAGGCAATCACCCCACAGGAAATCGCCACGGGCCTGGCCGTATGCCGCCGTCGGCATGAGATGCCGCCCAGCCTGCCGCAATTCCTGAGAGCCTGCCGTCCCCAGGCCAACAGCGACCCGGAGCCGGCGTTCTACGACGCGGCTGACCAGATGGTCCGACGCCATGCCGGCCAGCAGGAAGCCTGGCCGAGCCCCCGGCATTTCTGGGCCGCCCAGCGTATCGGGGGCGACATGCTGCATCTGGGCTGGCGTGAACTGGCCGGACGCTGGCGTGCCGCCTGGGAACAGGCCGCAGCGGATGCAGACAGGCCGATCCCGGTTGCCACACCGCGGGAACAGTCCCTCCCGGCCCCGGGCAAGACCACCCGCTCCGAAGCCGAGGTATCGCGGATGCTGTCCGAAGCCCGGGGACAGGCCCGGAAGCAATCGCAGGATGGCCAGCAGTATCCGGACGGCCTCGACCTGAGCTGGACCGAGCCAATCAACAAGGTGCCGGCCAGCTACCCGTGCATTTCGTTGCAGTACGCCCATGCGGTACGCACCCGGTACGGCCTGCCCGTCAGCGACGCCCTGCTCTCACGGCTCGGCATGCCTCGTGGCAGCGCCAGCAACTAAAGGAAATGTTCATGAATCAGGAAATCCAGTTCGGTACCCAACGTCACGCCAAGCAAGGCATGCAAGCACTTGGCCGTCTGAAAACCGGCCAGATGAACAAGACCGAAGAGGCATATGCCAAGCATCTTGAGCAACGGCGCCATGCAGGTGAGGTGGCGTGGTTCAAGTTCGAAGGGCTGAAATTCAGGCTTGCCGACAATACGTTCTACACCCCTGACTTCGCGGTCATGCTGGCCAGCGGCGTGATGGAAGCACACGAGGTCAAAGGCTTCTGGCAGGACGATGCCCGCGCCAAGATCAAGATCGCCGCCGACATGTATCCGTTCCGTTTCATTGCGGTCAAGGTGCGGGCGAAAAAGGACGGTGGCGGGTGGCACGCGGAAATTTTCGAGTGAGGCAGATGGGAGGTGACCATGATTGAACCTGCAGCCGCCCTCGCCCACTGGGCCAAGTGGGCTGTCGATCCCGGCAACCGGAGCCAGTCGTGCGTGTCGATCGAGTACCGCTGCATGGATGATCCGACCCGCTACGTGTTCGAGGAGGATGCCGAAAAGCGGTTCCGGTTCCGCTACGACCAGAGGATCGGCGAACTGGTGGAAAAGCTGGTGACCACCATGCCGGCGGCAGAGCGCCAGGCATTGCAGGCCCGGCACGTTTACTACCCTGCCCTGACGGATGAGGCCGTGGCCCGGCGCCTCGGCATGTCGGCCCGAGGGTTCAACACCGTGCTGCTGGCAGCCACGGGCAGGTTCGGACGGCTCTGGCGGGAAAACCATCTGGTGGCGGCATGACGAGGAAGCCAGCCAGTCCCAGCATCGCCCGGCAAATCCTGTGGGTGCTGATGGATTCGCCGCGTCCGCTGTTCCTGAACGAGATTGTCACGGCACTTGGCGGAGAGTATCCGGGGCCCTACCTGATGCCGACACTGGTCTGGCTGCGCACGCAAGGCAAGATCGGCTGCGAGGTACGGGCCAAGCCAGGCAAGGGGCCGAAGCGGGCCCGGACCTATTTCTATGTCCCGCCGAGTGACCTGTTCCAGCAGAAGGACACACAGGGGGCAGCTGTCGAATAGCGATTCCCGGCACGGCAGCATGGTTAGAACACGTCAAAGTAACTTACCAGCAACCCATGAGCATCTGCGTTTTAAAAACGCGCCCACGGGCGTTTGTGTGTGTTTTGACTTTTAAAACCTTCCGGGCTATCTTCGCTCCGTCGCGTTCAATAGCGTGATGCGGGTTTGGAAGCCCGGTAGTACAGGCGGACACCGCCGCGAGAGCGGTATTTTTGTGTCCGTTGCATGGTCACGCCCTTTTATGGGGCGAGCCGTGCGGGAGGGCGCAAGCCCTACCGGTCCTGTGCCCGGTCTTCCAACCCGCACGGTTCCGCCCCACCCGTTTGGAAGCGGGGAAGCGGAAAACACAGCCGCAGCACAGGAGCAAAATCATGCATAACACAGCCCAACGTGCGTCCGCACCAACCACATTCAACTTCAATGCCCACGCTGTTCGCATCCTCAACAAGGATGGCGCACTATGGTTTGTAGCATCCGATGTAGCCACTGCGCTTGAGTACTCGCATACGCCGCATATGCTTCGCCATCTGGACAATGATGAAAAGGATGTCCAGATTGTGGACACCCTTGGCGGGGCACAAGAGGTGTCTACGATCAGCGAATCCGGCCTTTACTCGGCTATCCTTCGCAGTCGCAAGCCCGAAGCCAAGCGGTTCAAGAAGTGGGTCACTTCCGAGGTACTGCCGGCGATCCGCAAGACCGGAGCCTACTCCACCACGCGCAAAGCCAAAGTCGAGCCCGGCAGCTACCTGCTGACCGCGGGCGAAGTCCATCACTTGCACGGCGTGTTCTGCATGGTGGACATGATGCGTGACACCCTGCGCGAGCTGGAGCCGCCGCTACGGCTGCTGAACTCACCCATTGCCCCGCGAGTGTTTGATAGCTGGCACGAGATCGGCATGTTCATTGGCAGTTTGAAAAAGCTGCGCAGCCACTGCGGTGAGCATTACCAGGCGATGGAACGGCGTGTGCTTGGGCAGTGATAGAGCAGCCCCGGCCTTGCCGGGGCTGCTCTATTCGTACCCTGTGATTCAACGGTTCTGGTAGGTGGCGCATCTCGGACGATCATCTAAGTAAGCGCTTCTGGAAACTTACCCTTGCCCGGGCAGGGTAAGCGTTCTGGTAACGCTCAAGGTCGGCTGCAGTTGTGCTCGGGCCAGTTGGTGGTGCGGTAGCGGGGCTTGTGCGGCGAGGCTACTTCGCACTCACCTGAACAGCCTCGGCAGGAGTTATGCAACAACGCCAGTCAATCAAAAAATATGATAAACAATCACACTTCTAATTTCACTTGCATATTGCCTATAAAATAACCCACTTTGTGATCAACATTGCTTAGCCGTCCACCGATTAATTGGCTAATAATCAAAATATCATCAAGAGGTGTCAGAACTTGCATCCTCCGCGTCTCTACGAGGTACCAAAACCGCCGCGCCTCAGCGGCAAGGTTGCAATCTACGTCTTGATTCGACCTACCGACAACCAAATCGTCTACGTGGGTCAGTCAAACGCTCCAGCATCACGATTTAATGATCACCTTCGTGTTTGGAAAGAAAAGCACAGTTACGAGCCACGTATGTTCGTAGTCGAGGAAGTTTCAAAGGAAGTAGCCAACGAGCGTGAGATGTACTGGATGAAGCAGATTTCACAGTCAGGAGTTTTCTTGCTAAACCAGCATGTCCAACCAAAACCATTCAGCTGGCGAGAGGGAAAATTCAAATATTCGCTCGAAGATCTGCAGATCGCGGCATCAAAACATGGCGGAGCCTGCCTCACTACAACGTTCGAGGGTGTGAACCGATATTACAACTGGCAGTGTTCCCAAGGCCACCAGTGGAATGCTAGCGCGATATCAATTATGCAAGGCCATTGGTGCCGAAAATGTGCTCGATTCCGGAGCTCCCAGTAACGTCGACTACTGTAAAGTACGAGAGTCACTACGAAAAACTGCCGTGAAAAGGGTGTAGCGAAACGCGACACCCTTACCGATGGAGGAAAGCAGGAGCTGGTGTACATCAACGAGCCCAACCTGTACCGCCTGATCGTCAAAAGCCGCAAACCTGAAGCTGAACGCTTTGAGGCCCGGGTAATGGAGGATGTTCTTCCCACGATCCGCAAGACCGGAGCCTACTCCACCACACGCAGAACCAAGGCCGAACCCGGCAGTTACCAGCTGACCGCTGGCGAAGTCCATCACTTGCATGGCGTGTTCTGCATGGTGGACATGATGCGTGACACCCTGCGCGAACTGGAGCCACCGCTACGGTTGCTGAATGCACCCATTGCCTCTCGGGTATTCGACAGCTGGCACGAGATCGGCATGTTCATTGGCAGCCTGAAAAAGCTCCGCTGCCACTGCGATGAGCATTACCAGGCGATGGAGCGGCAGGTGCTTGGGCAGTGATAGAGCAGCCCCGGCAAGGCTGGGGTCCTTCTGTCGAGCCTTGAGTTTGAACGGTTACAGGGGGACGTCGAGATCACCCATGGTGAGGACGGACAAGATACCGTTCCGTATCGCACGGTTCACTAAAGCGAGGACTTCTGCCTCTACGTGAATGTGGCATAAAGGGCAGCAACAGCTGCAATGATTTCCAGAGTGTCTGGCTGACAATGTATGGCTTCATGCCAGCCGGATGGAGTTTTACCCCCGTGACATCAAGAGGGTTTTGTTATCGGCCCTTAAGCAGATAGGTGAGAAGCTACTTACCTCTGCAGTCATCATTCAACTACCTTATATTCTTGGAAAGAAACAAAAATGCGTGTAGCATGAAACGCTACGCGCACAAATAAACAAGATATATACCTACCGAGGTGTATATTCATATTGGAGCCTTTAAAGCACTCATATGGAAAAAGTAAATAGGAATGTAAACTGGTTCGTCCGTTTCCTCATTGTGGTGCTCTGCCTTTTACTAGTCGGTATGATTTTTTATCGGTATTTTTTTATCGATCCAAGAGGAGACATAACAGGAGGAATAGTTACATTGCTATGCCTGCTGCTTGTTCTGGTTCTATCCGAGTCCTTCGATAGCTTCTCGGTAGGCAAACTTATCTCGATCTCAAAGGAAGTAAAAAAGAAGGAGAAAGAAGTTGAGAAGCTTGAGAGCCAAAATAAACACCTATTATCTCAAATCATAACAATATCCAACAATCAAACCCAGTCGCTTAATCATACAAATGTTTACGGTGATTACAATGCCATACCAAAGGTTACGAAGGCAACCACGGAAGAAG
Source organism: Laribacter sp. (assembly GCA_018055005.1). GTDB lineage: Bacteria > Pseudomonadota > Gammaproteobacteria > Burkholderiales > Aquaspirillaceae > Laribacter. The sequence goes on along the minus strand of JAGPIM010000006.1, from coordinate 14,187 downwards.
TTGAAAGAAAACAATCTGATGAACCTATAACACAACAGCAACCTGAGTTTATCGCACGAAGAATCAATTCGAAATTGATCGAGAAAATCGGGCTGCAAAAATATCTTCAAACCTTATCTATCGATCCATCTCGGGCAATTACCGACGTGAAGTTCAGCGCACAATTTCATGGCATTGATCCAATTAGTAGCGCACAACCAATTTTCGATGCATACATACAAGACACTAATAAAGAAACGTTCATTGAATTTCGGTCCGATAGAATAATTGGTTCAATGTTTCGTGATCGCCTATATATGATGCTATCAAAAATCAATCACTACCGGGAAGTTAAAAGAGTGGACGCGCATTTGGATCTTGTCATACTTGGGATTCAAGATGAAGATCGCCCCTCCGGTCAATCAATAGATCGCGCACTGCAAGATTTTGAGCCGGCAATTTCAGGTGGTTTGCTAAAAACCATTAAGATTAATATATCAAAAGAAGATATAACTCGCGCTTCAAGTGATTCGGTATAGGCTGCCGGCGTCAAACCACCCAGTGCCTTTTTCGGTCTTTTGTTATTGTATTAATTTCGCCAGTTTTCGATAAAAACCTAATTGTCGCATCCCGTACAATCATCTGAGCAAACGCATCTGGAAACTGACCCTTGCCCGAGAGGGTTCGGGCAAGGGTCTACAAACGCTATAGACTGAATCCCGACGATCGTCAGACTTCACCGGCAGGCTCACACCACGCCGGCCATCCGGGCCGAAATCCGCCATGCCGCTAGGCCATGGATAGCAGCAAAACAAGTCTTTTTTATATATAAACACCGACCCAATAATTCCTAATAACCATGTGAATCTGGTATATTGACGCCGTGGTGGTCGAGTTGTGTCCGCCATGACAAGACACCCGACAGCCCCGCCATTAAGCGGGGTTTTTGCTTTTCTGGCCTCACGGTTCGTGCCGTGGGGCTTTTTTGTTGGCCGCATGGCCTATTACCTTGTGAGATTGACCATGAACAAACTGACGTTTGAGAACCAGCCTCTGCAACTGATCGAGCATGAAGGCCGGCTATGGCTGAAGTCGGCAGATATTGCGCGTGCACTTGGATATGCCCGTACGAACAAGATCGGACAAATCTACGCACGCCATGCGGCAGAATTTACTGCATCCATGACGACTGAAATTCGGTGCCTCAGTTTGGGGTATGGAGTTCCTCCGATAGAAATGCGCCTGTTCAGCCTGCGTGGAGCCCATCTGCTGGGCATGTTCGCCCGCACGGCCAAGGGGCAAGCATTCCGCCGCTGGGTACTGGATCAGCTCGAACGTATCGAGACACAGGACAAGGCCAATCGCTCGCTGATGGCGGAGTGGTACGAGGCCAAGGCCGAACTGGACGACCAGCAGCGCTTTGCCAGCCTGTGCGGACGAGGGCTGAACGACCACAAGCAGCGAAAGCCTGTTTTGACGCAGCACGTCATGCAGGTTGCGGAACGAATACAGCCTTCCCTGCCTCTCTCCTGACCCGGCCCTGAGCCGGGTTTCTTGTTTCTGGAGCCACCCACACTTTTCAGCCGGCCATTGCATCAGGCTCATGCGAGAGCAGCTCAAGCGCAGCCCGTGCCAAAAATCCGCTGCGGGTTTCGTGACGGTTGGCCACATGCTGGTCGATGCGGGTCAGGACAAAGCGCGGGATGCTGACGTTGATCCGCTCGGGCTTGCTGTCGAGCCTGGACATATCGACATAGGCCAGCGCCCACGTTGCCCCGGTGAAATCAGGATTGGCCTGATGCTCCTCGATGGACTTGGCGGTAAAGCTGACTTTCTCCTCGAGGGACAGCAAGGTTTCGATATGACCAGCAATGGCCTGCTCTGCGTTGGTGATGGCTTCGTCCAGGGTGTCCCCGCAAGAGAAGCACCCCGGGACATCGGGAACGGTTACGCCGTAGACGGAATCATGGTCTTTATGGATAGCGAGAGGAAAGCGCATGGTGCGGCTCCTGTATGGCGAGCTAATTACAGTTCATGATGGTCGAGCCGTCGATAGGCTCAACTGATATTTCCAGTCGTTTTCCTAGTGTGGCAAGAGCCTGTGAAACGGCATCAATTTTTGTCGTATGGGACAGGTCAAGAACGCGACCAACCTCCTGACGTGTCATCCCCATACGGCGGGCCAGCTCGGCATTGCTGATGCCCTGTTCCACCACTTCATTCAGCAGTAACAGCTTTGCTGATGCACTAGCCGGAAGGGCAACAAGCCGTTCTCCAGGCTCAATATCGGATGGCATGGGCACTGACCGCCGGTCTTCAAAATAAAACTCCATAGCGGTAAGCAGGGCATCTGCCGCCATTTCTTCCGCTTCATCCTCGGTGTCGCCCTGAGTGATGGCTTCCGGGATGTCTCGGAACGTGACAACAAAACCGCCTTCCGGGGCAAGATCGAATCGTGCTGGATAACGCATGTGTATGACTCCTGTGGAGGTGCGGCTTGGGCCAGCCCCTTCCGGGGCCGGCCTTTCACTTCAGTTTGAGTTTCTTTTTTACCCCATCTACCAGTGGTTGCTTCAGTTCACTGGACGGGTGCCTTGGCAGGATGGTCTGTTCGCCGTTGCAGTAGAGTTTCAGGTGTTTGGTTCCATTCCTGATTTCTACCCCTTGCGTCAGTAGCCACCTGACAAACTCAGCCTGCTTCACCGCACCTCCTTTATCTGTTGACCATGAAGATATTGTAATCAAAATTGATTACTAGATCAAGATAAATGTAATATTTTTTGATTACTTTTCACCAAACATTACCCGGCTCCATGCCGGGTTTTGTCGTTTATGGAGTTGCCATGCTCGAATCACTTAATCTGCGGCCCGGCCAGCACATCGTCCTGCCAAGTGGCCGCGCTGCCGTGGTCGTCGAGCTGCGCCGGCATACCGTACTGCTCTCGTATCTCGGTGATACCGGAAAGGTAGAGATGTCGCGCAAGGCGCTGATCGGCGCCGGGCACGGGGCAGAAAACTCAAGTTATCTGGCCTACTCCGCATAGTCCGCATTCGCTCAGAACAATCACACACTCACGCCCAGGGAGGCGAGATGCCTCATGGCGCTGACAGAGAAGCAAAAGCGATTCGTTGAGAAATACCTCGGCGAGGCTGCGCTGAATGCCAAACAGGCAGCAATCCTGGCTGGCTATAGCCAAAAAACGGCAGGCCAGGTTGGTTATCAGCTACTTCAAAAAACTTCAATTCAGAAAGAGATCGCTCGCCGGCGCAAAGAGCTTTCCTCTGGCTCGGAAATCACCCCGGAAAAGGTGCTTGCCCTGTGGTGGGCGCGGGCGAACGTGGATGTAAACGAGGTTGTTGAGTATCGACGAGACAACTGTCGGTATTGCTGGGGCGATGGCCACGCATACCAGTGGACGCCTGGCGAGTATGAGCAGGCCAAGCGTGAGGCTGATGATGCCGGTGAGAAAGCGCCAGATTGCCATGGCGGATTCGGATTCATCGCTACCCGCGGGCCAAACCCTGAATGCCCTGAGTGTGCTGGAGATGGCCGCGGGAAAGTCCACGTCCATGACACCCGCCGCCTTAAGGGGGCCGCCCGCCAGATGTATCGTGGTGTCCACCAAGGCAAATACGGACTGAAGGCGCTTATCGGCGATCCTGACAGGGCACTGGAACAAGTGACGAAGATACTCGGCCTGTACTCGTCTGAAGACGAGAAGGCAGTCCTGAGACAAAAGCTCAAGCACGATGCCGAGCGGCATTCCATGGATCTGGAAGCGAAGCGCCTGGAAATTATCAAGTCTGCCAAGGATCTGGAAAACCCGGACGATGAACCACCGACTCCGACCATGATTGTGGTCGAAGTGAAGGACGCAAGAAAGCACGACAGCGATGCCGAGTCTTAACGTGCCCCAGTCGCAGTTTATTTCCCTACCAAACAAATTCCGCGCATACGTTGCCGGCTTTGGCTCTGGCAAGACGTGGGTGGGCTGTGGTGGGCTGATGCAGCATTTCTGGGAGTTCCCCAGAATCAATGCCGGTTACTTCGCCCCTACCTACCCTCAGATTCGAGACATTTTCTACCCGACCATTGAAGAGGTGGCGTCTGACTGGGGCTTGAAGGTCAAGATCAACGAGTCCAACAAGGAAGTGCATGTCTTTGAGGGAATGAAGTCGCGCGGAACCATCATCTGCAGGTCCATGGAGAAGCCTGAAACCATCATCGGTTTCAAGATTGGCAAGGCGCTGTGCGACGAGCTGGATGTGATGAAAACCGATAAGGGCAAGCATGCATGGCGCAAGATCATCGCCCGGATGCGCTACTCGGCTGATGGTCTTCGCAATGGTGTGGATGTAACAACAACACCGGAAGGGTTCAAGTTCGTCTACGAGCAGTTTGTGAAGACGGTTGCCGAAAAGCCGGAATTGAAAGCGCTCTACGGGCTAATCCAAGCATCCACCTACGACAATGAACTGAATCTCCCGGCGGACTATATCCCATCACTGCTGGCCAGCTATCCGCCGCAGCTGATCAAGGCATATCTGAACGGCATTTTCTGCAACCTTGTCAGCGGAACGGTCTATGTGTGCTTTGATCGCAAGTTGAACCACTCAGATGAAGAAATCCGCCCAGGCGATGCATTGCATGTCGGCATGGACTTCAACGTCCTGAAAATGGCGGCGGTAATCTACGTGATTCGCGACGGTTTTCCACACGCAGTGGCGGAACTTACCGATGTTCGTGACACACCAGAAATGGCGCGCATGCTCACCGAGCGATTCAAGGTAAAAGGCCACGCCATCACGATTTACCCGGACGCAAGCGGTAAAAACACCAGCAGCAAGTCGGCATCTGAGTCTGACATCAGCATCTTGAAGTAGGCAGGATTCACCATCCATGTGACAGGCGCGAACCCGGCTGTGAAGGACCGCGTACTGGCAACAAACGCCATGCTGCTGAACGGAGATGGCGTGCGACGGATGAAGGTCAATCCCCGCAACTGCCCAAAGTTTACCGAGGGTCTTGAGAAACAGGCCTACGACAAAAACGGAGAGCCAGACAAATCCAGCGGTGTCGATCATGTGAACGATGCAGGAACATACCCAATCGTTCGGCTATTTCCGATAAAAAAGCGTTCCGCATCGCAACATCCATTGCGGATTTAACGTTCAAATCAGCACTATTTATCCCATTAAACCACCCGCTCTTGGCGGGATTTCTCATGTATGGAATCAGCGATGACTGATGTTTCCACCCGTATTCCTGAGTTGGCGGCGATGATTGATCACTGGTCATTGGTCGATGCGCTGAAGGGCGGTACCAGATCAATGCGCGATGCAGGAAAGAGCTACCTTCCTGCCTTTCCGCACGAAGATGAAGACAGCTATGCCAATCGCCTGAAAGCAGCAACGCTGCTGCCAGCCTACGCAGAAACGGTGCAGCAGATGGCTGGGCGCGTTTTTGCCAAGCCGCTTCAGCTGGGACAGGACGTGCCTGACGCAATACGCAAACTGTTTGCTGACATCGACCGCGAAGGGCGCAACCTGCATGTGTTCGCCCGTGATGTTTTTGAGGCCGCACTTGATTACGGCGTCAGCTATGTGCTGGTGGACTACAGCCGCGTAGGTGACGCTCAGACTGGCGCCGATATGTTGTCAGCCGGGGCACGTCCGTACTGCGTCCATATCCGGCCTCGGCATGTGCTCGGCTGGAAACTGTACCGCCAGCGCCTGGTACAGTTTCGCTACATCGAGAGCGTGGTAGAAGATGATGGTGAATTCGGTACGAAATCTGTCGAGCAGGTTCGCGTGATTGAGCCTCGCAGGCAAAGAATATTCAGAATCGACAAGCGTGGTAGCTGGACGCTGTTTGACGAGGTCATCACCTCGCTCGAAGTCGTTCCGGTAATCCCGGTTTACACCAACCGTACCATCCAGATGCTCGGATCACCGCCGCTCATGGAACTGGCGTACCTGAACGTCAAGCACTGGCAGTCACAATCAGATCAGGACAAGAGCGTACGCTTCGCCCGTGTACGCATGATTTACGCTTCAGGTCTGGAAAGCGACACCAAGCTTACCGCTGCTGCCGACAGCATCATTCCGCTGCCACAGGATGCAGAAATCAAGGTAGTACAGGGTAGCGCAGAGAGCGTGGCAGTTGGGCAGGATGCGCTAACTGCCATGGAAGATCAGATGAAGATAGCCGGCGCCAAGTTACTTACCCGCTCAGTACTATCGATGTCAGACATTCAGGCTGGTGACGAAAAGGCGCGTGAAATAAGCCGTCTAGCAGCGATGGCAGAAGAACTGGAGGATGCGCTAGATCAGGTACTGCAACTGATGGCCAACTGGATCGGTGCAGGTGAAGGCGGATCGGTTCGCATCGGCGCTGACCTCAATGGCGCGGCGCTGAATGGCAGCATCAAGCTGAATGGCAGCATCAAGCCGGACGACATCTACAAGGCGGTGGCCGCCGGCCTGCTCTCCAAACAGTCGGCCTATGAGCGCCTGACGCTGCTGGGCGTGGCGCTGGACGATGTGGACTGGGAGACCGAGCAGGCCCGCATCGGTGACCAGTTGCCGGTGATGTGACATGAACGATCTACTCGATCTGCTCACCGGTCGATCCATTGACCTCCTGCGCTTCGATGCCGGACAGCGCCGCCATGTGGCCGCCGTGCTGACCGACATACAGCGGCAGCTGCTGGCCCGCATCGCTGAAGAGGATTTCGAGCGATTGAGCGACTGGCAGCGGCGGCGCGTGACGGCACTGATCGACGATGTGAATGCCATCCTGTCAGAGTCCTACAGCGGCTTGGCTGACCACTCGCAAACCGGACTGCCCGGACTGGCGAAAACCGAGGCGAAATTCGCTGCCAAGGCGGTCAATCTCGCCATCGGCGCAAAGCTGGCCGGCCTGCCCGGCCCGGATCAGCTGACCGCACTGGTCGACAACACGCTGATACTCGGCGCGCCGACGGCGGAGTGGTGGGCGCGACAGGAAAGCGCGGCGCAGTTCGGTTTTGCCAACCTCGTGCGCCAAGGCGTGATCGAGGGGCGCACCAATAGCGATATCGCGCGCCAAGTGCGAGGCTTGCTCGACACCAGCCGCCGCAATGCCGAAGCACTGACCCGCACCAGCGTGCAGGCGGTGGCCAACGGCGCGCGGATGCTGACCTATTCCGCCAACAGCGATCTGGTCGCCGGCGTGATGCATGTCTCGACGCTCGACAGCCGCACCTCTGAGGTGTGCCGCGCACGCAGCGGCAAGCGCTGGGATAACAACCGCACTCCGGTCGGGCACAGCATCCCGTTCGCGCTGCCGCCGGTCCATTGGTCGTGCCGCTCGACGCTGGTGCCGTTGATGTCCCTCGACGAGCATATCGACGGCTCCCAGTCCAGCAAGGACGGGCCGGTGCCGGCAGAGTGGGACTTCGGCGACTGGCTCAAGACCAAGAGCCAAGCCGAACAGGACGCCCTACTCGGGCGCGGCAAGGCTGCGCTGTGGCGTGACGGCAAGATCACGCTGGCCGACCTGCTCGACCAGTCCGGCCGCCCTCTTTCACTGGCCCAGCTCGAAGCTAGGCTAGACTGAGGGGATGCTCTATGTCGAACGCCTGCGCGAGCGCTTTCCGCACCATCTCGACGCCGCGCACCCTGACGTGGTGGCGCAGCAGTTCTACATCCTGGCGCGCTGCAATGTGGCGCGGCCGCTGTGGCTGTTGCAAATCCACCTGTCGGAAGAGCCGGACTTTCTGCGCAAGATCGAAGCGCGCCTAGGCCTCGGCCGACCTGACCCCAAGCCCCGCTGAATGCGGGGTTTTTCGTTTCCAGCCGTCCCAATGGGGCGGCTTTTTTCATGGCCGCGAGGCGGCAAAGACCAACCAGTCCCAAGGGGATAACACACCATGCGATTCCGCAACCAAGCGATCAAGTACGGCTACCGCAACGAAGCTGGCAGCGGCGACGGGCAAGGCCAGTCGTCCGGAGGAAATGGCGACGTACATGAACAAATCAATGCAGCGGTCGAGATGGCTGTTCAAGGCCTCAAAGCCAAGAACAGCGAGCTACTGGGGAAGCTCAAGGATCAGTCAGAACAGCTCAAACGCTTCGAAGGAATCGACCCGGACGCCGTGCGCGGCATCCTGTCAAAGTTCGCCGACGAAGAAGAGGCCACACTGATCGCCGGCGGTGACATCGACAAGGTGCTGGAAAACCGCACTGAACGCATGAAAGCTGATTTCGACAAACAGCTCGGCAAGGCCACCGAAGCGGCCAGGCTGGCTGATTCGCGTGCCAGCCAGTACGCCGCGCGCGTACTGGAAAACGGTATCCGTGCCGAAGCAACCGCAGCCGGCCTTCATCCATTCGCCATCGATGACGCGCTGTTCCGCGCCCGCACCACCTTCCAGCTTGACGACGCCGGCAACCCCGTGGCCGCTGAGGGTATGTACGGCAAGGACGGAAAGCCGCTGACGCTCAAGGAGTGGTTCGCGGACATGAAAGACAAGGCGCCACACTGGTGGCCGGCCATACAAGGTGGCGGCGCATCCGGCAGTGGCGCTGGCAACCCAAACCAAGGCGATCTGGGCGGCTCGAAATCCGAGCGCCAGGCCGCTATCAAACACCGATTCAAGGATTTGTGAAAGGCTGAACCATGGCTCTATCTGACATCAAGGTCTTTAACGACTATCTCAAGCAAACAACCATCGAAACCATCAGCCAGATGGTAGAGAAATTCAACGCAGCCTCTAATGGGGCGGTCCGTCTGACGCCGCAGGGAATCGACGGCGACTTCCTGCAGGAATCCATCTGGTCCGGACTACACGCTGCCCAGCGCCGCGTTGACCGTTACGCCACCAATGGCGCGCAAAGCGCGACCGCGCTGGCGCAAATCCAGGCCAACAGCGTCAAGGTGGCCGGCGGCTTCGGTCCGATCCTGTGGGAGCCCGGTCAGTTGGCATGGATCCAGAAGAACCCGGCCGAGGCACTGGAAGTCATCAGCCGCAACCTGTCCGAAGCCATCATCGCTGACCAGCTCAACACGGCGATTGCGGCACTGGTGGCCGCCATCAGCAACGTGGCCGGCGCCACCAATGACGTGTCGGCCACCGCCGGCATCACCTACGGCGCGATCAACGGCGCGCACGCCAAGTTCGGCGACGCCTCCGGCCTCTTGGTCGCGCAGGTGATGACCGGCGAGGTGTTCCACAAGCTGGTCGGCCAGAACCTCGCCAACGCCGCCCAGCTGTTCAACAGCCAGTCGGTCAACATCGTCGACATCCTCGGCCGCCCGGTGATCGTCACCGACGCCCCGGCGCTGTACTCGGCCGGCACGCCGAACAAGCAGAAGGTGCTGAGCTTGGCCGATTCCGCCGCCATCGTGCATGACGGCAGCGACGTCATCACCAGCGTGCAGACCAGCAACGGCAAGGAGCGCATCGAAACCACCTTCCAGGCGGATTACAGCTTCGGCCTCGGCCTGAAGGGCTACGCCTGGGACATCGCCAACGGTGGCAAGTCGCCTACCGATGCCGAGATCGCCACCGGCTCGAACTGGGATCAGGTCGCCACCAGCCTGAAGGGCACGGCAGGCGTCATCACCATCGGCGACGCTGCCAAGTAATGAGTGGGGCGGCCTTCGGGCCGTCCCTTCTTCGTTAGGAGCGATGATGTCAAAAATCGTCTACGAGCCGCACCCCGTCACGCCGGAGCGCAAAGCCGAATTGCGGGCGCAGGGGCTCAAGATCATCGATGCGCGCTTTGCCCCACCCGGCCACGAACCGGACAAGCCGGCACGCAAGCTGAAGGGGAAAGCCCATGCTGAATCTGCTGCTGAACCTGCCGCGCCTGAACCCGTGGCGACCGACACCACCGAATAACCGGGCCGGGAGACGGGCATGGCGCTGAATACCACCCCGGGCACGATCGATGCCGACAGCTACGTCACGCTGGCAGAAGCCGACGCCTACCACGCCAAGCGCGGCGAGGCAGCATGGGCGGCAGCAGCCGATACCGCGCGCGAGGCGGCGCTAATCAAGGCCACCGCCTACCTCGACGCCAGCTACCGCTTTGACGGTGATCCGCTGAGCGATACGCAAGCTCTGGCATGGCCGCGCACGGTCGCTGCCGACATCCCGCAGCGGGTCAAGGACGCACAGTGCGAGCTGGCTATCCGGGCGCTGTCGGCTGATCTGATGCCTGACAGCGATGGTCGTGTCGTCACCGCCAAGAGCATCGGCCCGATCAAGACCGAGTTCGCCCAAGTGGGCGGCGCGCGTTTCCCTCTGGTGGATGCGCTGTTGCGCGACCTACTGGCCGGCGGCGGGCGGATCAGACTGGTGAGGGCGTGACATGGCGACCGACTGGAATGCCGAAGCGGCTGAGGTTACCGCCACGCTGGCCGATGAAGGCCAGCCGGTGACGCTGCGCGTGGTGACGGCGGGTGAGTATGAGCCTGGTGTCGGCGTCACGCAGACCACCGCCGACTACCCGGCCAGCGCCGTGCTGTTCGACTACAACCTGCAGCAAGCCGGCGCGCAGTTTGCCGATGGCGGCATGATCCTGCTGGGCGACAAGCAAGCCTACCTGAGCGTGCCGGCCATTGCGCCGCAGCCCGGCCATCTGCTGATCGATGTGACCGGCCAAACGTGGCATGTGGTCAACGTCAAAAGCGTCGCGCCGGCCGGTGCGCCTGTGCTGTACGAGCTGCACGTGAGGAAGCCATGAGCTTTGAGCTTGATCTGAGCCGCTTTGGCGACAGGGCGGCCGACGAAATCGACAAAGCCTGTCGCAAGATTACGCTGGAAACCTTCCGTGGCGTGATCCTCAAGACGCCGGTCGATACCGGCCGTGCGCGCGGAGCATGGGGAATCGGCGCCGATCCGGCTGACCGGCTCGATCCGAGCGGCGGCGCAGCGGTGGCGGATGTGGTGCAGGCATTGCGACCTGGTGTGTTCCGCAATGGCGGCGAGATGGTGTTGAGCAATAACCTGCCGTACATCGGCCGCCTTGAATACGGTTACTCGCAGCAGGCGCCAGGCGGCATGGTGCGCCTGACCCTGACCGAGATCGTGAGTAAGTACCGATGAACCAGACTGCCATCCGCGCCGCGCTAGAACAGCGCCTGAAAACCTGGGCTGATGCTCATGCACCACCGCTCAAGATTGCCTGGCAGAACGTCGAGTTCACCCCGCCAACCGGCCCGCACTTGCGGGCCTTTTTGCTGCCAGGTGAAACACTTGATCCAACCATTGGCGGCGGACATCAGCGCCGTATCGGGCTGTTTCAGGTGTCGGTTTACGCGCCAGAAGGAATCGGGCCAAGTCTTGGCGACGAACTGGCCGACGACATTGTGTCGCTGTTCCCGCGAGGCTTGTCGATCTGTGGCGTACAAATCGACTCCACCCCATCCATCGCCGGGCCGCGGCCGGAACCAGGCTGGAGCGTAACACCGGTCAGCATCCGCTACCGCGTCGATATTTTTGCATGACATGAAAGGACCGACATGCCCGTACAAACCAATGTCGCCACACGTGTGGCATACAAGAAGGAAGCTGACTTTGGCATTCTGCCCGGAGCAACAGGCGGCAAGATAACCAGACGCCTGACATCAGGGCTGAATCTGCGTATTAACCAGATCGAATCTCAGGAAATCCGCTCAGATTACCAGCGTGGTGAGTCTAGAAACGGGCACAAAACCGTAGAAGGCCCACTGTCTGGTGAACTGTCTCCAGGGACCTACGCTGACTTCATCGGCTCGGCCTTGCGCCGCGACTTCTCTGGTGTCACCACCGTTACCGGAGCAAGTATCACCGCCACTACCAACAAGCTGACCAGAGAAACAGGATCGTGGCTGACGGATGGCATCAAGGTCGGCATGCTGATAAAGCCATCTTCAGGTGCCAATGCTGAAAAGATGCTGACTGTTATCGTCGCAACGGATCTTGAGTTGACGGTAGCGGAAACCATATCTGCCCACGACGCTATCGTCATGGATGTAGATGTACCCGGGAAAATTACATTCGTACCGCTGGAAGGCCATACCCGAGACAGCTACACCATCGAACACTGGCACGCAAATGTAGGCGTGTCGCATCAATTCACTGGCTGCCGCATCAACACCATCAGCATCGACACACCACCTGACAGCATTGCCAAAATCGACATCGGCATGATGGGGCAGGACCGCAAGAAAGGTTCATCGGCCTACTTCACCAATCCTGCACCTGCAACCACCACTCCTGGCGTGACCGGTGGTAAGGGTCTGCTGGTGCTCAACGGTGTGGCCTATGCCATCGTTACAGGCTACAAGCTCGACGTGGACGGAGGCATGACTACGGGCGCGGTCGTCGGATCAGACATCACGCCAGACGTGTTCGTTGGACCAGTCACTGTAAAAGGAACGATCAGCGCCTATTTCACCGGCCCGGTGCTGGACGACATGTTCACCAGTGAAACAGCCGCCACACTGATCCTGCGGCTGGATGACGGTTCCGGCGGAGCCATCACGCTGACCGTACCGCGTGCCAAGCTTGGCGATGGATCGCTGTCTGGCGACAAAGAAGTCATCCAGCAATTCAGCTTCACTGCATCGCCGGTACCGGTTGACGGTGCTGAACAAACATCACTTCAAGTGCAGGACACCTCAGCATGATGATCATGGTTTCATGACCTCAACCACCTGACTCGATCAGGTCACTTTGAGACTACACCAGACATTTTTATCGTTCTACCCGCCACAGAGCGGGTTTATTTCACCCGTTCCCACTCCAATTGGACGGGTTTTTTCATGGAGAGCATGACGATGGACCTTAGAAAACTTGATACGCTGGCCGCCGCTGAAAATGGCATGACATTCACCGTCGTTGACGAACTTGGAGTTGAAACAGACATCGAGATCAGCGTACTTGGTGCAGGATGCCGTAAATACAAAGATGCTCGCGCAAAGCTTGACGCCAGACGAGAAGCCGCTAAAAAGCGTGGGAAGATGATTAGTGCTGAAGAAGATGACAATCTGTGGTGCGAACTGCTGGCAAAATGCACTACAGGATGGTCAAACGTCGAACTCAATGGGAAACCGATTGAATTCAGCAATGACAATGCCATTAATCTGTATATCGACTTTCCGCTTGTCCGTAATCAGGTCATGACTCAGGTTCACAACGTGGCCACCATGCTGGGAAACTTGAACGCGGCTGGAGAGACTGGTGCGAGAGCCAGTTCACACTTTGGCAAAGCCGCGGAAACGGAAGCGTAGCAGCCCACCTGAAAGCGGTTGAGGCGCAAACTGGCCAGCCAGTTTCAGAGCTGGCTGACGCACCAGACTTGCCACTTGAAATCGCTCATGTATGGGGTTGGTTTCTTGAGTTGCATAGAGGACGTGGCGCAGGATACATGGGGCCAGCATCAATCTCCTGGTCAGATCGTCTGGCCTGGGCCCAGCAGGCCGGCGTAACGCCGACACAGTTCGAGCACACCTTGATCGGGACAGCAGATAGTCTCTGGCTAAGTCAAGCGAGCAAGCAGATCGAGGCATCATCTCATAGCTAAGAGGCTAAAAAATGCCGTCACTGTGGATGCCATCTGATTCCACAATAATCCGAAACAACAAAGCAAACCCGCCACGGTGGGTTTTTTGTTTCATGAGGCCCGGCACATGCCGGGTTTTTGCATTTCAGGAACCTGAAAATGGCTGATGTTTCAACTCTCGCTATCCGTGTCACATCAGAAGGAATACAAGAAGCGAAGCGCGGCCTTGATGACCTTACCAATACAGGTCGTAAGGCAGAATCTGGTATTGGAGCACTAGGTGCGGCCGGAAGGGCCGCGGGTATTGCGTTATCAGGTCTTATGGCTGCAATGTCTGTGAGACAGGTGATCCAGTACGCAGACTCATGGAAATTGCTGAGCTCGCGGATCGACATCGCTACAGCATCGGCACTCGAATCTGCCAATGTACAGCGCGAAGTATTCGCCATGGCGCAAAATCTCGGTATCGGTCTGAATGAAGCCGCAGGGGCATTCACGCGCCTTAGCCAGTCCGTAAAGGAAATGGGCGGAAGTAGTCGTGATGCACTAGGGCGTGTTCACAGTAACTGTTTTGTGGTTTCATTCGCGCCTTTTGTGGTCTGCAAATGAATCGATACCTGCTTAGCGATGCTCAATGGCAGCGCATTGAATACCTGCTGCCTGGCAAGCCTA